>NZ_JBQHXR010000002.1:0-345960 GCF_052063365.1 Blautia sp. HCP3S3_G3
ATAGTGCTTTGCCATAATGAGATCCTCCTTCAGTGCGGTACCTACATTGTACCATGAAATATTAGATTAGGAATTCTCATTTTGACTTGTACTATTTATATTCTAGCACCATTGAAACACCGTATAGTTTAATATTATCTTTAATTTGCGTTTTTAAAGTTTTTCGATTGCATAAGAATAATACACTTCTTCCTTGATTCAGAGCATACCTTGAATATATATTTAGAGCAAACCTTGTCTTACCTCTACCAGTTCCAAATCCTAGTAAAACTTTTCGACCTTCCCATTTTTTATAATCATCTCCAATAATATCTGATACCCACATTTTTCTTTCGTCACTCTTGGTCAATAAGGACTACACCCCTTTCTTTGAGAGATATGTAGTTATACTATTCTGAATAGCCTTACTGTCCTCAAACAGAAAAACCTTAAATTGTGGATTCTTGTCTGAATCAATAACTTTTTTCATTTTGAATCCATGATTACATAAATAATTAGCTAAATCTAAAGACCTAACTGTACAAATTTCTTTATTTTCATTCATAAAAATAACTCATTCCTCCTTTTTCTTTATATATCTTCTATCAATAGTATTTTCTCCAAATCCTCACGGCTCACACCGTCTTTTAATTGGATCCATACTGTTACAAAAGCATTGGATTCTGCATTCATTCTTCCAGTTTCAAAAATATATTCCTTATCTGCATCAGGATTTCTCTCGTATGTCCATCCCATACAGTCAGTTAATGCGCCGGATTCTGCAAGGAACTGAAGATTCTCTGTAAAGGTTGCTGTATCAATGTCGGTTGTAGTGTATGTGTCTTTGTTGTAATATTCAGCCTTAATCGGTTCCAATAAAGGGAGAGCTGCATTAATCTGGGCTGTTGTAGTTCTTCTTTTCATTGCGATTGCTCCTTTATTTTTAATGCGGGCGGCATATCGGCGGAATACACCGCCCATAGTATTATTTCTACAGTTATACTTGTTTATTTTTTTTATCGTTTTCATCAAAAACTAATTTCTTCTCAATTTCAGAAAACATATCATCAACAGGTTTTGTCTCATCATGAAAACATCCATTATCTTTTAGTAACTGAAAAAAATCTGAAATCTCTTTATTTACATTATTCATTTTTATCCTCCTTCTTGAAGCCGCCCACTGTATTATTTCTCCATCCAATTACTTCACTACATCAATTTTTCAGCATCGTCTGCTTGTGATCCGCTTCCAGTTCCTCGATGGACTTAAAGCGTGTAATCATGATATCCGACATATATCCCGTAAATGTGATAGTGTATACAGGTTCATCCTCATTATCGTCAAGCTGGATGCTCTCGATACACTCATCTACATCAACGGACACAGTGCCGATGCCATCATGATTGTAGTTTCCGGCTGTGAAGGACAGCTCGTTATCATCCTCATGGTAGTCAATGCTTGCCTTGTCCATATCAATGGAAATCCCGTAGTGTTCGGGTGCTTCAATCTTTACTAACTGTCCATCAAATACTTTTACTAATTCCTGTACTGTAACTTCTCTCATAACTTGTAATCTCCTTTACTCTTATATGTTCATTAATAGTTACTTCTATATCTCACAGCTATTCAATACTGTTCAATACTTACTTTTCTATGACAATACATCCCAATTCATCAATTGACATACCATTAATCAATGCGTTAATTCCTTTGAATCTTTCCATACAATTTCTCAACTCAGAATGTACAGCATTAGTAATCTCTTCATCATTCTTGTAGAATTCCATTGACAGCAACCAATTAATATCTGTCTGAAAATCATTCAAATAATCCAGATACCTTTTCTGAATCTGCTTTACTTTCTCAATATCATCTGAATTGCAAACAGCATTTTCCAACGCATTGATTTGTATTTCTACGTCTAATTGTTGTTGCTTTGCATCCTCATATTCTGGGCTGTCAAAACCATGTTCATCCCTGGCTTCTCTTACTTTCTGTGCAGATTCTTTCCTTTTATTCTCTTTCAGGTCTTGTAATTCACTCTTAGTATCAGAAGGAATAATATTGTCCTGTTTCTTTTCAGACTCTTTTTTCCGGCTTGCCTTTAACTCATTGTATGCTCTATTTATGCTTATCTCGCCTTTAATAGCTTGTTGAATCAATTCTTCATTTCCAGATTCTAATATCTTTACACCTTTAGAATAGGTATCTGTTGAAGTACCTGCATCTTTTGCACATTTTGCACGTACATCAATCTTATCTTCTTTCTTTATCGCTTTCGCAGAATTCTTCAACTCCGATTTCTTATCCCCACCATTGGCTGATTTATTTTCATCGGCTTTTTTCTTATAGAATGGACGGAATTTTTCTGTAATCTTAATTCTTTGCATTGGATTAAGATTTCTTCGACCTAGCTGTTGTCTCACCATCCAACGTATAGCTTCTTCCTTATTCTCAAAATTAATCTGCTGGACTTCATATGGAATATGATGTTTGTTGCAAATCTCATATCTATTATGACCATCAATAATAACATCACCCCATACCATAATCGGGGCACCTTTAAAGCCATCTGTCAAAAGACTTTTTTCCAATGCCGAATAATCTTCTTCTGATAATTCATCCAACACATCATTTAATTCTGGATCAATTCTATATTTTTCTTCCATAACTAAATCTCCAATTCTCTCAACTGTTTCTCAATGTATTCTAATCTTCCCATTACTTTGGCTTTTTTGGTAGTACCCTGACCACAATACGAAGCATACTCACATTCAGGAGTATAAGAGTTTAAAAAGTTCTGAATCCACTCACCATACTTTTCAAGTGGCATTCCTATTTCATCTACAGTCTGGACGTGATAAGCAAACATAGGAATATTGATTTTTTTCATTAACTTATTTACCTTTTCTGGTTTCGGAAGTGCTTCATTTAACTTGCTGAAAAGCTCCTCACAATACTCAAGATCACTGGACTTATGATTCTCTCTGAACCATTTTGCAAACTTCATTATCGTATCATTGTTAAAATCTTTAAATGGATAATCCATAACTAACATAAGGGTCTGCAATATTGTTGTCTGAATCTCACCATGCTTTCTTTGTGAAGATGTGAAATATGTTTTCTTAGATTTTTCAGAAAATAATTCACTATCTTCTATACGGTCGATAAACAATGCTAATTCATCACCAAGTATTACTCTTGTCTTTTGGTCTTTGGTCAACGCTGTTCCATTATTTAATCTGAAGAATTGTTCCTCAATCTCTTCGTCTGTTGCATCAATCAGCATGATTACGGAAACTTCTGTGTCTTTCAATTTTTCCTGTAAATACTCATCCAGCTCAGAAAAATACTTTCCGGCAATCTCATATTCTTCAATGACACTTTCTTTTCTACGTTGTCCGTTTTCATCTGTGACTATTTTGCTTTTCTTCCTATTAATAGGAGACATGTCTTTAGATAGCTGGAAACCATCATTCGCATATTCGTAGATAGTAGTAAGCCTTTGTTTCCCATCAAGAACTGAAAATGTTTCAAAATCCCCTTCAATCATTGGCATTGCATACATCTGTGGAACTGCAAATGAAGCCAAAATACTATCCACCAATAGGCTTTTCTGTTCCGTGTCCCATTGCTCAGGCTTTCTCTGCATCGGATGGTTAAATACGATATCACCATTTCCGATACTCTTGTTGATAGTTCTGATTGTGTATCTTTTTTCAATTGTCTGCATACTGTTCTCCTTTTCTTTTCTTATACTTGTTCATTACAATATATTTGACCTGTTTCTGTGATAAAGTATGTGGATGCTAATCCATCAACTAAACCACATTTAACATAACCTAACTGTACCATGTTGCATAAATGGCGGTACGTTGTGCTATAGGACTTTCGTTTCTTCTCATCTATAAGTGATAAAATTTGACTTACACTCAATGCCTTCGATGAAGAATCCACATTGTTACCATTTAGCACCATTAAGATTTCTAAACTAAATTTTGTCATATTAATTCATTCCACCTCTTTTCTCGTCATTCAATTGTAAAAATATATAGGCTTTTCAGCCCATTCATAAGCGATATTCAGTTTTTGGGTAACTTTAATACAAGTCTTATTGTCTCTGATAAAATAAGATTCTCCTTTACTCAGTCTGAAATTGTTAGATGGTTTACGGGTTACTGTAAAATTGTTTCTATAAAAATGTAATCTTGGAAATTGTACGGGATATCCGTAAAAGATAATCGAACAAAAGTTCTGATTGCTTATATAGATTTAAGCTGATATAATATGAATTGGTTAGATACATATGTGCAGCTTTGCCTGTACAATTTACTTGTTGGCATCTGGTAAATGCCATATACAAGTTACATATTCTGGGGTCTCGTTGTCTGGTAAACACGAGGCTCCTTTGTTATTTCCGATAATATCACTATACTGCCAATTTGTCAATAGGTTTTTAATAACCTTTTTAGGTTTTTAATAACCTGTAACTATATCATAGATTTTTCTTTGTCTTTTCATTGCATTATTATAATTATCTAATAACATTTTTATTCTACCCAAATTATCCTTGCTCATCAGTGCGATTTTATTTTGTATCTCCATACTTGGCAACGAGATATACATTTTTTTCAGATTATTTGGATTAATCGACTTCACTGTAGTTCCAGTTGCAATACTATTTATCATACTTTCTCCTAATCTGCTATCTAAGAAAGCTTTTAAATAGTATGGATTTATTTTTGAATCATCAACTCGAATTACAATCAAATTCCCTGTTAAAATGGTCTTATAATTTTGTTGTTTATATATTGCAGTTTTTATTGTTGTATTCTTTGCAGTAATGATAATGTCTCTATTTTCAACTAAATACTTGCCATATTTTCTTTCATCTTCTATTATTACTGGCTGTAACTTTGATTTTACAAATCCTTCCGCTAGAACATCAGACACATTAATCATTCTATATTCAGTATCATCTTCGTATATAGTTGCAATGGAGTCAAACTCAGTAGCTTTAATTTGGTATCCTCTAAAAATGCTTTTTGCTACTTCTCCTAATGGAGTAGGATTTATCATTGGATCAGTTTCAATATATTTATTAATTCCTAAATTATAGTCATTACTAACAATCTGTTCATAAGACACCTCAAAAGACACATTACTCTCTATAGGTTCTAAATAAAGTTTCATGATATAATTAATATTGTCATCTGAAAAAGAAGTAATTCTTCGTTGTTTTTCACAGATTTCCTTTGCGTCTATCATTTTAATCTTTTTATTTTTACACTTTTCCAAAATAATAAGTGATGCAGCTACCCCCATAAACGGAATGATAGACGGAGGCAACGATATTATCGCTTTAATATAATTGTTTTCGACTAAATATTTTCTTATATCATTATTTACTTCATTGTATAAAGCCCCATTACTTACCACAGCCACAACAATTCCATTTTCGTTGACACTTTGCAATGCGTTGATTGTCCACAACAAATCAAATGAATACTTTTTTTTATTTATTCTATATGAGAAACCCAAATCTTTCAAAAAAAGTTCCATTACATATGATAAATCATACTTTTTTCCACATGGCAAAGAATTATATATCATATCATATTTTTTATCTGTTGGCTGATAAAGTGTTGATATAAAAGTAACATCACATTTTGTCCTGGCAAAAAAGCCTCTAATTTTTGCAACCTGGGATGCTAATTCATCAAAAGAATATCCATCAATCAAATTTATATCTTCTTTATCGGTCATTTTTACAATGAAATCCCCATATCCACAATCACAATTAAATACACTTTTGCCACCATGTGACTTCATTATTTCAAATACAAGATTATTTATCCATGGTACTGATGATAGCAAACAGTCCTCTTGTATACTTTTAACTGTACTCATGAAGTCCATATGCAAAACTATATCTAACAAATTAAAATTCATCAAAATATTAATAACTGTTGTTAACAATTTAGAAGAAATCTGTTTTGAAATAAGGTTTAGCGCATCCCTTTTTAAACTGCTTGCACCTTCCCACTTAACACTTGATAGAATAACATCATTATCAAAATGCCTTCTTTCTTCCATTGAATATCGATCTTGAGATAATTCAAGCAACCTATCTTTTCCAATAATAAGTCCGATTGTAGCGATGCCAAACATAGCTTTATTAGCATCTATATCTATTATCCTTTCTGCCCATAATCTTTCTTGTATTTCTATTTGAATACTTTTTATATCCATAAATATTCTCCTTTTGGTTTTCAATAACCTTAGTATAACTATACAACTACCAATTAATAATGTCAAGGTTTTTAATAACCTATATTCATTTTAAAAGGCTACCAACGGACACGAACCGCCAGTAGCCTTTTCATTTTACATATTAAATAAATCTGCATGTGTTCCTGTATCAACCAAGTCAGAAAGTTCAGGAATCATGTCAGCAAGTAGTTTATAATTTTGAAGAGTTTGCATAGACATTCCTAGTTTTTCAGCCAAGTCTGTTTGCTTTAGACTCAAATTATTAGAGTCCAAAATTTTCTGCTTTCCACTAGATCCGTCTCTAATTCCATAAATCCTCTCAAGTTCCTTAATACATCTTCCAAGTTTTATTGGGTTAGGATTTCCAATGCCTCTTTGACGAAGGTTAGACTCTATGAGGTCTTTAATTTCATTCTTTGTTTGGCTTTCCATGCTTCAACTTCGTGTATTGCCTCACCTTCTCTTAATTGTTGGTAAGCGCTTAATTTTCAGCCGTTGATAAAAAAACACCCGGCTACTTTTCAGTAGTCGGGGCACGTTTGTTACTCATAATGAAACCTCCAAATGTAGTAATTTTCTATCTCCTATCCATGGAGCGGAGTAAAAATCTATTTACTATCATCATTATGAGCTAGAAATAGGCAAATGTCTATCTACCCAAGAATTAAGCGCTTACCCTATACTTAAATTTCTGCAAAAGAAAAAGACAATCAATTTCTTATTTGAAATAAACTGTCTTTCCTATGTCTTATTCAATTTTTCTTAGTGATAATGGCATAATTTATATCACACCATATAAAATGCGGTTTTGCCTTGTAAATACAGCGTTTTCCGCTTAGTAGTGTCTATTGTCTCTTGTTTTTTGTGCCCCCTTGTTAGATAACGGGGGCTTGATGTTTGCTCGCAAGCTCACTCAACTGCCGAAGTGAGCCAGCCACTTAAAAACAGCGGAAAAATCTAAGAGATTTTCCCACCGCCGTGTCTGGATCACTCTGCCTGATAGGCTGATTCATTCAATAAATTTATCATAAAATTTATACCCAATACCCCCTACTGTAAAGATGTAGGTAGGTTTGCATGGATTAGTTTCTATTTCCTCTTGTTTTGTTATATCCCTTTGAAAAAGCATTATACCTTGCTATTGTGTGTCTTTCTAATTCGTTCAATGTATCAAAACCACTATTTTCTAATGCTATCATTTTTATTGTAAAACTATCGCCATATTTATAATCAGCATAGACATCGCCATTGCCTTTACCAGTAAAATGAGCATTTACCCTGTTCAACACTTGCTTACCTTGCCCTACGTAATACATATTTTTTGATTGATTAAATAGTATGTATACACCAGCAAAATTTTTTGTTAAAGCATAAGATGGACGACCACGACCCCCAAAAGAAGTTGCTCTCATTTTCATGAATTCTTCAGGTGTCATTTCTAATACATTATTTGCCAAATCATCTATTTGTTGATTTATTTTTTCTTTTTTATATATAGTATATCCTATAATTGCAATAATTAAGATAACATAGAAAAAAATCAAACCACCAAATAATTCTTCCATGAATATCACCTCTAAATTATTTATTTTTAGTTTTATATTATAACATATATACACTATTTCTTGAAGATAGTATAAAACAAAAATCAGATATTTTTACGAAATATATTGTAACCGCCAAATAATAATGCGGTCAGATATAAAATTACCCCAGCTCTTTGCGAGTTGAAGTAATTCATATTGTTCATATGATTTTGAGCCGATACTTAATTCAAGATCATCTATATTCACAGAAATCCCCTACTTTCTAACTATTATATTGCAAGTATAACATAATAACAGAGATTCTGTATATAGTGTTTTTGTAATATTTAGATACTATATATGGTAGTATTGTTATTGTGTTGGGATGATTATAGCAGGATATGTTGGTTTGCATAATATTTTATTCTTCTGCACATCAAATTAATATAATTACCGAACCAAAATCCAGTCATATTTCCGACTATTTTAGTAGGAATTAGATGACACCCATCTTCTCCCGACCTTTCCAAAAGCCTTGATTTATAAGCGTTTCCGCATGTTCTATAAATCTTCCACATTAAATAGTTAGTTACATTTAACTTCGTATTTATCTTCGATTTTACTTTGATTATCAAAGTATTTTAAATAAAAATATATAGTTTAATTTTATACTATTATTCATTTAATATTCCAGAAATCCCTCTGGTTTCCTAGCTTTTCACGAACATCACTAATATTAGTGTATTTTTAAACTATATAGATACTCATTAAGAATACCGTATTATATCCGCAAACCCTTTATTTTCCTATATTTAACAGCATCTATCATACTGGATAATCGAAGTACAGTTTTTCACTTAAAAAAGAGCCAGTGTTCTCACACCAGCTCCATAAAATCTTTAATCATTGTTTTGTTAATGAGGGCAAACCGGATACGTTTCAGTTTTATACAAATCTCCAATTATCAAATAACCACACTTAGTGCATTTCTGTGCTTTGAATACAGTTACTGTACATCCACCAGAACTATTTGATTTATGAACATTGTAATATCCACTTGTCATTGTATGATTGCATAAAACATAACTTGATGAATCATCAGTGATAGCTACTTGTGTCCCATCCTCATATACAAATATAGTGTCAGAAAGACTAAAGTCACAATCTATTGTACTGTCCCCATCAGAAAAAGATCCAAACTCGCCATAATCAGTAACATCAACATTGCCGTCATCCACCCAATCAAACGGCTCATATGCCATGATCGTACTTGCACTAGCAAACACTGTAATCACAGATGCAGCAATAGCAATCCCTCTTCTCAACAATCCCATTTTATTTTTCTTCATCATGTAAGTGATCCTCCTTTTTATCAATTGCTCCGCACCTGACAAGTTATTTCTCCAAACCATAGATAATGGTTCATCTTCTGTAGATAACTCAATCAATAGCTTTGCATATTTCTTTTTCTCTTCATAGGTATATCCGTCTAAAGCCTTAGCATCACAGATATACTCAGCTGTCATCCCATAGAGGAACAGAAGCAATATTGCAATTGGATTAATCCAATGTATGCAAATAATGACAATGCAGATCAGTTTCATCAAACTGTCAAAATTTCTCTTATGTTGTTCCTCGTGTTTGTAAAACATATCAAAACACGGATGATTAAGACTTTCCTGCGGCACAATTATTGATCTTTTGATGAATCCAACTGTATATGGCGTATGGATGTTCTTATTCAACCATACTTCCACAGTCTCACCATTTACATCAAGGAATCTCTGTTCTGATTGTGCCATCAATTTGCGGATATCTATTCTATATTTTATAATCTGGTATACGGAAAAAATTATGATGCATAATAACCAGACCAGCAATAAAATAGATACCCATTTTGGAACCCAGATAGAATCTCCCGGAGACAGAAGACTTTTCACTGCCACCACTTTGTTAAAGTTCTGCTCCACATTGATATCTATCGGTACACTCAACACCGACACTATTCGTTGCGGCAATAAATATTTTACCATCTGGAAAGGAACTAAATAAAAGAACATTCCAATTAATAAAAGGTTCTTCCCAAGGTAATAATTATAAGACTGCCTTTGTATCAACCATAACACCAAGCACACAACAACTGGAATAGAACCAGCAACCGTCATACAAATACAAAGCATCGTTTACATATCCTCAAGGTATGATAATAATCTTTCTTTTTTCTCCGGAGTTAGATTTCGCTTTTCTGCCAATGCGTTGACTAACTCTGGGATTGGTGCATTAACCAAAACATCCGCGATATTACTTTCTGCTTCATCTTCTACTTCTTCTGCCTTTTCAATCTCTTCCAGTTTTTTACTCAGATGAAGTGTGCTAATAAAGAATGCTGTAAATCCAGACGGAAGTAAAACAGACATACCTATTGCACCAAATAGATATCTGCCTGCTTCCGCACTATTTTCAGGAATACCGCAAATCAGCGAAACAAATAAAATGACGGCTATAAAAATAGTGAAGAAAATCATAAAAATAATAAATATTATCCGCTTCATATCTCACCTCAATTCCGCCACATTCTTTCTAATATTTTATCATCTGTATTTAAAGTTGTAAATACAATAATTTCCATTTTTCTATTTATGTCTTTCTTATAGCAGAAAAGGTCACACATTAATGTGCAACCTCTCTAATATAAGACAATTGTTTACAATCTTAATCATGCTAATATCCCTGTTTCTACCCTTGCTCATTCAATTTCTCACATGCTGCAATGGCTTCTTCTTTGGTGGCAAATATCATATCTTCTGCAAGACTACGTACGTTCATGTATCCTTTTACACGATAACGCAAGAACATTCCACTTTTTGTAATAGAATATCTCATACTTGTAATCGTATGCGGATCAGGGTCAACAGCATATGCATCTACCCTCTGATAGTCTAATGTGATATCCTTGTCTCCATTACACATAGGGCAGACAACATTATACCCTCTATGTACAATTCTTCCGGCACCGAGACACATGTCACAGGTTTTTTTATTCCAGATAGTTTTCTTTTCCATGTTAATCACATGTACTTCTTGTCCAATCTCAAATTTATTATCTACTGTAAACATAACTTAAACCTCCACTCTTCAAAAATTAATATTCATTACAGATATTTTTTCCTACGTACCTTAACCTATCGCATTAACTCTATTAGGCACATACTCTATACAAAAATCTCGATTATCAGCTACAATTATTTTTCTCCGTTCAACATATAAACTTTATATATTGAATTGCCATGTTTATCTGTCCAGAAGTTGACATACGAGATATCAGAGTAATATCTTTTCTCGACTGTTTCTGTATCTCCGCTCGGAACCAAAACGGTAAATGTACTTTTCTCCATATATTTTATAATTTCCTCACTTTTCTTAACACACTCACCACTGCATCGAATGTTCTATCATCCCAGTCACACAGCCAGATCAGCACAGTGTTTTCCTGCTCTGTCAATTCTATATTATAAAAGAATTCCTTATTGAGAATCTCCACTCTCTGCCGCTCAGACTGGTAAAGTAAATCATTGACATTCTGGTTATCTTTCTTGACCTGCACAATCATTATTGCATCACTCCGCTTTTCTGAACTCATAGCCCACAACTGATATCGTCCTGGACTGATTTGGTTTCATTTTTATCTTTTTATTCCGCTCCAATATTTTTAGATGATATTTAATGCTCGCTATCGATTTCAAATGTACTGCTTCTGCAATCTCTCTGATGCTCATTACACCGGAAGAACACTGTGAACGTTATGAAGCAGAACACCCAGGATCTGTGAACACCGCTGCCTGATGGAGATTTGAATCAAATTTTAAAAATCCCATAGCAATGGGTTTATTAAGATTACCCTTTTTTACATCAACTGCTTGAAATAAATTTTATTAACATTTTTTATCTTACCTATTGACATTTCTTAGCTGGACTTTCCACACCACGATCTCCATCATAGTCATAATCATCATAGTAATCATAATTCATTTTTATTTCCTTCCCTTCCTATATTTGAAATAATCTCTCTCAGGTTCTGCAGGTCACTGCGCACGAAATATGCTCTTCCATCAATATCAAGCGGCGTACCGTTCTCGCAAGCAAGTAACATTCTCTGCTGCATAATCTTTGCTCCATGCTGTACCCCTTTTTTATATTTTGCTTCCAATAACTGTTGCAACTGTGATTCTTCCATGTAGATCATGTCGTTGTCCTCCCTGGCTTATGGTGTTCTTTCCTATATAAATATGTCCTGCTATTTTCCCTCTACAATTTTCAAATATTTGTATATGGAATTTCTACTAAGATTCGTCAATCGTGCAAACTCTGATAGATTGATTCCTCCATTAGCAAACTTTGGATAATATCTAAAAAATGCAGCAGGTATATCATCAGCGGTAGTTTTATTCCTGCCTATATGTTTTCCTTTTGCTCTTGCGTTTTCCATGCCGGACTTTATTCTCTGAATTGTAATCTCTCTTTCCATCTGTGCAAAAACTGACATCATACGGAGCATTCCCATTGTCATAGGGTCAACTTCATCACCTGTACAATCTACAATGAATCCACCCACTACAAGTTTTAACTTCATCTTCTCCACTTGCTCCAATATCTCACACAACTGTTTCGTTGAGCGTGACAATCGGCTTACTTCTGTACAAGCTATAGTATCTCCTGATTTTACAGTTGCGAGAAGCTGTTGCAGTTTCTCTCTATCCTCATGTGATCCGCTTTCATATTCCCAGAAGATATTATGCTCTTTGATTCCCATAGCAAGTAGTTCTCTCTTCTGCCGACCTATGTCCTGTTTATCTTCATTCGTACTGGCACGAGCATAACCATATTCCATATCATTCACCTTCTTTCATTTTTCTATCTATATATATAAGAATACAAAACTTTGAAATATTACACGAAAAATGAAAATTTGTTGAAAAAAGGGTGCAATTTTTTTCTTGAACAAAAACAGCCTATTTTTCATTCATTAAAGGTAAAAATATTTCCTTTTTTGACTGTTCATGCTTTCAAGTGCTTTCTTGCACAAGATTTCCAAAACGCTTACAAGCCATTGTATTATCAGATTTCTTCCTATATAATAAGGGCATACCTACAAAAAGGAGTTGAACACCATATGAATATTGAGATCAAGCCCAGAAACAGGGCAAAAGAATTTATAGAGAACCTACAGAGCAAATCTGAAGATATTATGTTTGATGTTATAACCAAAGTGCCAGAACGATGCATACCATCACCGCTCATGCAGTGGATCACAAACTATATTGATAAACGAACTCAGGAACTACAACAAGAGATAATCCGTCAGCAATGGCAGAAGGTGTATCTTGAGAAAGCAATATCAGAAATCCATGATAGGCAGCCGGACATAAATAAAGCACCACATGAAGATTAGTTTCTTCCACGGGTGCTTATCATTTCCTATTCAATATTGGCTGCTAAGTATTCCTTTATACTTTGCAATACAATTTCCGCTGTCTCTATCTGTTCCATACCTTTTTCTTTAGAAGCAATATAGAAATCATCATAATCACTTTTTTCTCTAAGCTGCTTTAATGTTCCTAATCTTCTTCCTAATTCTCTAGGGAATATCTCTGTAGCAACATATTCCTTATTGAAATATGCAATAACATCCTTATGACGTTTAAAATCAATCGTTCCAAGAGCAAGCACAGCTTTGATTGCATAGAATGCAGAATAGTAAGAACGATTAATTGAGTCTTTATAAAATCCATTCTCAAGACAATTCCTTGAAGCCTTTAAGCTTTCCTCTGATTGTTGAAGCCTGTAAATACTCAATTCTTTCTGTCTATTATCCATTAAGAACTATACCCTCCTTTTCCACATTATCATAGAAAGGTAATGCCCCAAGCCAATGTACAAAATGTTCTTCATTCTTTACAATCACGCTTATATCTATTCCATATTCCATCTGGAAGTCAAAAGCCAGATTAAAAATGCTTGTTTCAATCTTTTCGATTTCATCATCAGTCAGAGTTGTCAATACCATAATATCAATATCAGAATTTGCCCTGTAATCTCCACGTGCATATGAACCATACAAGATAACTTTAGACAGCTTATCCCCAAGGATTCTTTTTACTTGCCGCGAAAAATCCAGAATAATATCATGTGTTGTGTTCATTCGTTCCAACTCCTTCCTGATATAGTTATATATGATATATGTGTATTATGTTTATTTTTCTTCCATTGGGACTCTGGATGGAAGATCTTCTTTTGGTAATGGCTTGTTTTCTTCTCCAAGAATCTCACATAACCTATCTGCATTATCCCATGTATTAGGGATTACTTCCATAATATCGCTGGGCTGACAATTTAACCATGTACAAAGAGATTCTATAGATTTTGTGTCAACTGCCGTTATTCTTATCTTTTTCGCTTGTTTTCCATTTGGCAAGATATTATTAGGATCACGACCTTCGTCTATTATTCCCGTACCCTTTCTTAATTTTCCTAATGTATCTTGTGATACGATCTTTTCATTTCTTATATGAGTAGTATTCTTTCCTTGCGCTTTCATCAATTCAAATAATTTTCCATAATATATCATAGGTTATTCCCCTTTTCATCTTAATTTACACTAATATTATACCATCCCTTCGCATATTAAACAATCCGAACTTTTAAAGCCAATAAGGACAGAACAACAAACTGTTATTCCGTCCCCATATACTACAATATCTCCATTAACATATTACGTGCCATTTTCCAAGTGCTATTGTCTCCATACTGCTTTTCCATTTGAAACATGAATATTTCTGTGATACGGTCAACAAACTGTTCTGGGTAAATATTAGCTTTAAACTGATTACAAACAAAACAGGATGCTTGTGTGTTATCCAAATTATTAGAACCACCTTCCGAAATAGGAATAATATGATCCACGGTAAAATTATCAAAAGGAATTTTCCTTCCGCATAACTGACAGCATCCATCTGCTTTTTCATAGATTGCTTTCCGTTCTGCACCGGAATAATGTTTCCGTTTGACCGCTGATTTCTTTTTAATCTTTTTGGTTTCCGATTGCATGACTGTCTCAATAGGTGTAACATCTGTATCAATATAATAGTATCCGGAACATTTGCCAGGAGTCTTATTTATTTGATGTTCTGCTTTTTCCACGGTATAAAAATTCTGTGCCTGTGAAATATCTGATACCTTAATCACTGCACCAGTCTTATTATGCGCTATGTAGAATTGTCCATTTGTCAGTAATATAGCCATATCATCACCGCCTTATCTTTCATCGGGGAAACAGATGGTCGTCACATTATCCCCAGCAATCTCTGACTTTCTGTTGGTAATAATATCAATTTTCCCCTTGGTTGTCTGGTATACTCCAAGCAGATATAAGTCCTCTGGATAGCTGAGAGCATCTTCATTTATTTTCTGGTCTTCCTCACACAGGATTCCCCAGTTCTTGTTACTGTAGCCATCCAGAGCATAGAACACTTCCAGTTTAAACAGATCACTTTCCGCCATAGCTTCTTTGATTCCATTCGTTACAACAACGGTTCCCATGTTAAAATATTTTGATGTCATCATGATTATTTCCATCCTTTCTTTTAGTTAGTTGAAACTAACAATGTTTTTCCGATAATGCGGTTTTTATTCTCTGGAGTTCCTTGTAGTATGTCGATTGGTTCATATCCAGAACGAGAAAAATTTCCTTGTTCTCATATCCATCCATCTTCATTCCGGTTATTTTCCGTTGAAGCTCTGTCATGCTTTCCAATATCTCTGTCAATGTTTCCGCTTCCATCAACTTTTGCTCGGGTGATTTTTCACTGGTCTTGTTCTGGATATTTTCCGATTCAAGACTGAGATTTTTTTCCGATGGCTTCCGCTTCTTTGCATTCTGCATCCGCAGATGATTAGAAATTTCTGCTCTCATATACTGGTATGCCACAGAAGAAAAATTGTAGTTCCCTTTATACTTTTCTTTCCTATGATACACCTGTACTGCCTTGAGATAACCAAACACCGCTATATTGTAAAAATCCTCAATGCTATATCCGTATGTATGAAGGAATCCATAAACCAAATTATGGTTTTCCTCTGCAAATTTCCGTTCCTGTTCCGCCAAAGGTTTTAATGTGTTTCTTTCCATTATTGTACTCTCCTTTACTTCCATTGATCCGCACCGCCATGCGTACGGTAATATTCGTTATAGACAACCATCTTCTTCGTAACCATTACCCATGCCCCGGCGATGATTCCAAAAACTGCCAGACCTTCCTGTGCAAGTACCATCAGCACCAGAGACAACACCACCATCAGTAATCCAAGTAATCTCTGATTACGGAAATAGGTTCTTCTTGCCTTCTGTTCCGCTCTGATTGCCTTTAATTGCTTTTGTCTGCACAGGTAATCGTGGTGACGTTCACGCTCATAACGATTAATGGCAGCTTCGTAGGTATACAAAGTTTCTTCTCTTACAACATTCTCTGGCATTGTCTTTCCCTTCCTTTCTTTTCTCAGGGGAGTTGTTACGCTCCCCATGTGTGATTGCTGATTACAGATTGAAAACAGATTTTCCAAGTGCATCCCAGATAATCTTTTTCACTTCCTTAGTTGCCTGTTCTGACAAATTGATTCCAATTTCATCATAGAACTCTGCAACTTTATCATTGCTTTCATCCCAAACAATTACCTCTAATTCAAATCTTGGGCTGTCCATTTCTCCGTAAATATATGTAATGTTGACTGTAAACGTGAGATTTTCTACTTCTGGATGCTTCTCTTCAAAATCTGCCTGTAAAGTGTCCAGAAGTTCATCCAGTTCATTTCCAATCACTTTAATCGGAATAAATGTTGTAATCCTTCCGTTGTTGGATGTCACCCTGTCAATATCAATAACTCCAAGTTCCTTAATGTTCTGTTTTCTCATAATTGTTTACCTCTACTTTCTTAATAAGATTGATTTGTATTACTGGCTCTATTGCCGATAGCAAGCGGATAACTGGATATCCCAGGGCTTTACCCTCACTTGCTCAATGTTTTATTTTTCTTGCTGTTTCTTGTCCTTCCTAACAAGTTTGGAATCGTCAAACCATTTCGTACCCTTGCCAGTGTAATTGACTTTAGGTTGTAATATCTGTGATCTGCCGATGGTATCATTAGTTACTACAAATGTATTTGTTGTTTTGTGCATCATATGTTTTGTCCTTTCTGCCCGTATAGCCGATAGCACAGCAACTTGTTTATCCGATTTGAAATATTACATTGTTGTAGCAACATGAATTCCTAATGCGATTGTAGAATCTCTCAGCTTCTTCTTTGTTTGTGAAGCAGTTGGAATAACTTGCTCCATAGCTGTTAAAATGTACTCTGAATAACATTGCTGTTTCCTCATTTCTGAAAATTGCTTCAAGTTCATCAAACTGTTCTTCTGTCATTTCATTGTCAGACTGAAAGATTTCATTCAGAGCTGCTAAAAGGTTTTTATGATTGTCTGTGGCATAATCTTTGATAATACCGTACCATTCGTTTGTTGATCTCATTGTTCTTATCCTCCTTGTTTTTGGCTATCCCCGGAGCAGATGCCCCGGAACGCTCACAGCTTAAAGCCCTGTTTATAGTGGCTGTGACCACTTAAAAGAAATCACTCCAACTTACACCGTTGTATGCCATAAGGTCATCCATGTCATATGGTATTTCTTCCGGTTCATCCGGTGTATTTCTGCTTAATTCCTTCTGTTCTTCCCATTCTTTTTTTGTCATGGCTTTTGTCCTCTCTTTCTTATTTATTAGGAAGGGGATACTCCCCAACCTATTTCACACATAATCTTCTGTACTGGCTGATTCTCTGATAATCTGCAAGGCTGCCGAGATCAGCTTCAAGTCTTTTGCTGTCAAGTGTTCTTCTCTCACAGGTGCTAACCTTTACGGTGAAGTCCTTACCAGTTTCGGAAAGCTTCTTTTTACTATCGAGATAAGAAATAATATCTTTTTCTACATCTTTAAGCTGTGCCTCTAATTCTTCTTTCATTGCCTTTAAGCTTCTGTAATCTGCTACAGCCTTTTCTAATTCATTCATTGTGTTACACATAATATTTATCCTCCTGATTTTGAATTCTTTCTTATAGGAGCAACCCTTCAAGCATCTTCCTGACTATTGACACGCCCGATTGCTAATCTCACAGGTATATGACTTGAAGTTTGCTGAGTGCTTTCGGCTTACTCGGTTGCTGTGTTGTTTGTTGATGGTTATATCTTACACGAATATGCGTGTTTTGTCTATTGACATTTTCACTAATATTCGTGGTTATTTTTGCACTGTTATTCGTGCATTTTACCAATTGACTTATGCACGTATATTAGTGTATAATCAATTTAACAAATCAATCAAAGACAAATATTTAGGAGGTAACAACCATGACATACTTTAAAAACATTGAAACATTAGAGCAGTTAAGAAAGCAATACAGAGACCTGTTAAAGAAGTACCATCCGGACAACGGCGGTTCAGAAGAAGTTACCAAAGCAATCAATACTGAGTATGAACAGCTTTTCAAAGTCTTAAAGAACAGACACGAAAGCAAAACAGCCGGAACAGAAAGCAAATCATCTTCATATGAAAGCAACAAATACAGTTTTGAAGAAGATGAAAAACTGAGAGAGATTCTCCAGAAGATAATCCACTTTGAAGGTGTGACAATCGAAATCTGCGGTTCCTGGATCTGGTTATCAGGTAACACATACCAGTATCGTAAAGAGTTTAAAGAGATCGGTTTTAAATGGGCGTCAACCAAGAAGCAATGGTATTGGCATTCAGAAGACTATATTAAAAAGAGTCGTAAAACCTTGTCAATGGACGACATCAGAAAGAAATATGGTAGCACAGAAGTAAAGACAGACAGCAGGCTGAGACTGGAAGCATAACAGCAGGAACAGAACAAGACAACAAAGGTGTAATCACACAAGGGTTACACCTTTGCAATATATAAGAAGGGAGAACAAAGAACATGAAAAGAGCATTGTACATCATCACATTATTAGCAGTCGGAACAACAGCATATTTTGTCGGAGCAACAGGAACCGGAAACACCGTTGAAGCAGCAAGCCGGACAGAATCACAGATTGAAACTATTTCAGATAGATATATAGATATGGACTCAGATGAATTCATTGAGAATTATATTGACCTGCGGACAGTTACCGGATACAGCGGAACAGAAACAGGATTGATGCTTTATACTGATGATGGTTGTGGTTACTATCTGGAAGCAGAACAGGTGAAATGATCCTGTTCTCTGTCTCTGGTGTTTTATACTTAACTATTTTTATCTAAATTGAATATTTCATAACCGTAAAAAAATGAGCCTAACAGATTGATT
This sequence comes from Blautia sp. HCP3S3_G3, assembly GCF_052063365.1. Classification (NCBI taxonomy): domain Bacteria; kingdom Bacillati; phylum Bacillota; class Clostridia; order Lachnospirales; family Lachnospiraceae; genus Blautia; species Blautia sp. HCP3S3_G3. The sequence continues at coordinate 19,194 of NZ_JBQHXR010000002.1, forward strand.
TTATACAGTCTGTCAGGCTCTTCCTTTTTGGTGTATTTAGTGGAGTTAAATTGCGTTTTGGTGGTCAAATTTCAATTTTGTATGGTGTGGTGTATTCTTGTTAGGGTAAGAAGCAAAGTCTTGAAAATGGTCTGTATAACGCTGATTTTCTCTAGACTATTTGCTACTGTTTTGTGCGGTGATCTCCCTGGGGGTGGGTAGGTGGTAGTCCGGTACATTTACATTTTCTAAAATCGGAGTCTTTCTCCCAGACCCCCTATGTGTTCAATTCATGCATTAAGGTCATTTTGGGGACGGTCGAACACTTACATAATCACTTCATTTTTTCTGCGTATAAAGAATCATATATTTGAATTTTCTCAATAATATCACCACTACAATGATAATTAATATATATGGCATCATCCGGTTTATCTTCTGACATTGGGTCTATTTCAGAATTATTACTTATCACAACAAATATAGTTTCACCCATAGAGATTTCATTATTATATTTCTCTTGAACCTTAGTATTCTTATCTCCAACAGAAATATCCCTAAAAGTATTTACATCTTTATTTGTAATGGTTATTGCTCGTACAATATTTGAATCATTAATGTCTAAATCAATTCCATTGTCAAAAAATATATCATCCACTTTATCAGTATTGTATTCTAGTATTTTCTTTTGGTATTCTATTTGATTAGCCGACAATGGATCTTTACCACATCCAGACATACATAATCCACATATTCCCATTAAAAGCATAATTCGTATTTTCTTCATCACACAACTCCTTATGTAACATGTTTTCTAAAAATTAAATCAATATCTCTATTCGCATTCTTTAATCTTTGAATTGATAATAGCCCCACTGCTACTTAAAATAATACCGCACACAGCACTTGCAGATGCAATCACAGCATATCCAGCAAAATATGTACCATTAATTATAAAGTTATATGCATCCCCACCTACATAGGCGTTTTGAACAAGTGAACTATAATCCGAATTATAATAGTTATTTTTCACATCATAACAACGATAAAAGAAAAATCCAGAGATACAGAAAAAGAATACTGCCAAAAGTAACAATCTATTTTTTATTGTTCTGCATTTTTCAGCTAATACACTATTATTTCTGTTTTCCTCAATCAACCTATACCCACAGTTTGGGCAGCTCTCCGCTTTATCTGATATTTCTTTTCCACATTCAGGACAATTAATTAGTGCCATATTCATTTTCTCCTTTGTACATAATTATTGTTTCTTTGCCAACTCAACTTCAAGCTGTCCAATTAATTCATCATCAATCATACCGTCAACTGGTTCATAGCCATACATCTCCTGAAATCTCTTAATAGATTTTACAGTACGCTTACCGGAGATCCCATCTGCATTTCCGCAGAAGAAACCGATTCCATTAAGCAATTCCTGGGTTTTCTTTACTGTTGCATGGTCAACCGCTGCATTCCTTGTCTCTGCTTCATTAATGGAATCCATAGCTTCTGTATTAGCTTTCATGTCAGATATATCAGTAAAAGGAGCGCCATAATATTCAGTTAGTTCAACTATTACATAAGCTCTATTATAATATCCGGAAGTATATTGCGTATCAAATTGTATACGATCTTTTGATTTGTTCCATATATCCTTTGTTTGATACTGTTTATTTAATCCGCCAATGTATTGATTGCAGAGATATTGGATGTTTAAATCTTCAAATTTAGCATTTTGATACTTCTCATAGAATTCACGTTCCGCCTCGACACAATCTAGACTATATTTTACATATTCTTCATCAGTCATAGTATTAATTTCCGCTACAGTATATCTATTGGCTACAACACTCCTCGCATTATACGAAGCCGCAATATCAGCAATAAACTGCTGAGTTTCCATCAAAACTGGTTCTGCTTCCTCTTCTACATTCTCTGTGGAAGAAGTTTCATTTTCAACAGTGATCTCAGTTTCTTCTGTTTCTGAGGACACCCCAACCATTTCCTCAAGTTCCGCAACTCTCTTTTCAAGCGCCGTAATCCGTTCTTCCAATGATTCTGCACTTGCAATAGCTGGCATACTAAATGTCATGCCGATTGATAATACAATAGCAACAATTTTCTTTTTCATCATTTGTTCCTCCAATATACATTATATGAAATTCATTATACATCTTAATAAATTATCTGTAAATACTACCATATTTAGTACTATCTTACAATTATATTACAACAAAGAAATCAATTGCTTTCTCTTTTCGTCATATTCTTCCTGAGAAATAAGACCAGAATTTTTCAATTCATCCAGTTTCTTTAGTCTTTCGGTCAGATCATATTTATCTGAATCATTAGACGTAACAACAGGATGTACCTCTTGTCCCTTGCTTCCAGATACAAAACCAGAAACAAGCAGGATAATACCTACCACTAAAATCACAGCACCAATAATCAGCACAATCTTATAATTATCCGCATGTCCTGACCATATATCAATGCTCTTAGAACTGCTTCCACCAAACAAAGCATCTCCTGCATTCAATGCACTAATCATTGACTGTGATTTAGCAAATCCAGAATATCCATACCATGTTATTCCTGCTCCAATGACGGAAGCAACGCCACCTATACTTTTTAATGTTCTTTTTCCCATACTTCTCCTCCTCAATCTGTTTTCTTTAATTATATTCGTTTTGTCGAAGATATTCAAGTATTGGGATATGTTTTACCATAAATCCATACAATACTGCAGGAGGTGGGAAAATGATTGACTATTCCCCATTTTGGGAGACATTAAAAAAATCAGATGAGAATTGGTATACTCTGACAACAAAGCATCATCTTTCTCATAGTACACTGCACCGTTTAAAGCATGGACAGGATATCAGTATGAAAACTGTGAACGACCTCTGCCGGATTCTCAATTGTCAGATACAAGATATTGCTGTGTACGTTCCTTCTGAAGATGACCAGAAGTTGTAATAAAGTAAAAAAAATAGGCTTATCATGTAACTCTACCTGATAAGCCGTTGTATTATGTAAACCTCCATGTATACCCCGGGGTATATTCACATTCTAAAACTCTAAGTACCTAGCCCTATATATACCCCGTCTAAAAATTGGCTCTGTAAATTTTACCGAAGCAGCAGGACATGAAAAGTAAAAAAAAGGGCATACCAAATAGTTTGCCTATCTGATATACCCTATAATAGCATCAATCCGTAATCTCAACCTTCCAATTCATCATTGCCTGATAAGTCTTGTCTGGAATATCTCCTTTATGTTGCTCCGCAATATCTTGTATAAAATCTTCCTTATAAACTTTATATCTGTTAAAAGCATCTTCTGCATTCATAAAACTACCTATCTTAATTTGTATTCCCTGATATGACATTGCAGCACGATATCTTCCTTCTCTTTTATCTTGCCAGATTCCGATTGGCAAATCACCACGGCTCTTTTTGCTGGTAAGAAATAATGTGTTGATGCAATGCGGAACAATGCAACATGTAGCAGGACTATACTCCGTGTTTCCTTTAATAAGAATATCTTTGTCCAAATCCATAGCCATATCTTCTACCTGATATAAATTCTCATTGTACCACTTTTCAAAGTTACTAAAATTCAACCACTCTTCACAAACTGTACACTGTGCATATTGTGGCTGTTTTTCATGGAATTTCGCATTATAACACCTATTAATCATATCATGCCATCTAATATAAGCTACAGAATTACGGTCAACATCACTCTTCCCCGCATAACCTATTCCGCACATTGTAGGCTTCATGCTTTTTGCACTCCAATTTTCTGGCTTATATTTGATGTCATTCATTATTTTCACGATAACTTCTTCTGAATCATCTCCATGCTGATTATAGTATCTTTTGACAGCATAATACTGATCCTTATTTAGAGGATACAAATTCTTATAGTAGTTATCCCTCTTATTATATCCCCTATGCCAGACAAAAACATTATTCACAGTATCAGGATTGACAATAAACTCTCTAACAACTTCATGTGCTGCATAGATAGTAGTCTTTTTATATGTCCATTTTCCATTGCTATATACACACTTACGCCCCACATAACACATTTTACCATCTTTATCATAATACCCTTGCATTAAAGAATACTGATTATCAGAGCCATCAACTGCCCGTCCATAATTTGACAGCCATAAATCCTTATAATCCATTAGTTTCACAAATATTTCATCTTCTCCAATAGGCTGTATTTCTGTCTTGGAAAAATCCAGGATTCTTGCAGGATTAATATACTTGTACGACCGATGTACCAGAACCTCAATATCATCAGAAAGCACCACTTCACGTTGCTTTTTCTTCATTTCATTACAATAGCTATATCTGCAAACCTTACAGGTATTAAGACGATATGGATTTTTATTTTTTGGTTTCATTAATTCAAATCTTTCTATCGGAAGCTCCCGATTACATTTATTACAAATTTTTGTTTCTATACTCATAACATAAATACCTTCCTAAATTCTTAATAGTTTTCACCCGTAGGCGATATCTCACTTTGGAGAATTCGACCAGATTCCCCGATATAAATTCACATAATAAAAGAGACAGCATGAATCCACACTGCCTCTATACTTCATAAATATTAAGTTGTTTACTTTGTATCATCTATTTTATCGTTCACAAAAATGCTAACTCAAATACTTTTGTGAAATAATATTCTTGTTCTAATGACTGACCACGAAATAGTGGTGAGGTATGTTGGATTTTCAACAGTCCTTGATTTATGCAGGTTTATCTTCAAATATACTTTCAATATCAATCAACTCTAAATTTTCAATAGCTTTGGGATTGACTCTTTCGCTATGAAGGTCACTATCAGTTTCCTTTGCAAGGTCTGATTGAACCTCATAAACACCAGGCTCATTATCCTCTACTAGAATATCATTCTCCATAGAATCAGTTTCTCCCCATTGGTCTGCTTCATCCGAAACTTTCGGGTCACCATTCACCACATAATCAGGAAATACCGATAAGTCTAGCGGCTCTCCCTGCTTCCATTCACCATCATATATACCATCAACAGGATTTCTTTTTAATGATTTATTGTACAATTCGCACTCTTTGTATAGAGCAATAACGACATCTGGATTATCTTTATATTTCTTTGCTCCATTACAATATGCATTGTATCTTAGTTTGATGGCTCTTCTGTCAATATGTTCTATAAAATCCGCACATTCAACAGACTCCGCATACTCTTGCGCCGCTTTAATTATAGAATCTTTATCCGCATACCTGCCATAAGAATTGTTAAGTTTCTGGTATGTACCGTCTGTTCTACGCTTTTTGTGCCTATAGATATAAATAAGTTGCATTTCTTCTAACTGTTCCAGATAACTATTGATTGTCTCTTTCCCATACCGCCATGCAATAACCATTTCATCTTGTGACATATGCCATTCTTTTGTTTTACTATTAATAGTTCCAAGCAAGCAACAAAAGAATGAAAATACATTGAACGGCTTATTTGCTCTTTCAAATATTCTCTGCATTTCCCATTGTTCTACAATTACAAAGTGTTCCTTCTCTGTATTTACTTCCAATCCTTTTGGAGACAAAACATAGTCATCATTATTCTGATCTATAACCTCTATAACCCCTTTATCTATAAGAGATTTCATTGCTTCTTTAACTCCATTAATCATCACACGTTCTCTCTTAATAGAGGTTTTCAAAAATCTTCCTGTCATTTCATGACCTATCAAACCAATAGATGTAATTAAATATTCTTGTTTTGTGCTATACATTCCGTTAAGTATCGCAAGTAGCACCGTTTCTTTATCATCTGTTTTAATATCTTTGCTTAGAAATAACTTCATATAAATAACACCTCACATAAATAAAAATAACCAACTTACTATTTTTCACTTTGTTCATATTTAATCAATTTCACGGCATCAAAATATCTTTTATCAGCCATAAAAACATGAAATACTCGTCCGTCTTTATCGCCGATACCACATCCGATGGGATGAATATTTTTTTTGAACAGCAAATTACATTCCTGCAAATCATAGTTATAAATTGGTTTAATATTCTTGTTGTACATAAATTCAAATCCTTTCTTGTCTCGTCCTGAGTTTCGTTTATGGCAATGAATTGCCCTTTTTTATTTTTTCTTCTAGGACAAAAGGGCATTCATTTGCCCATTTTGATACTGCTACTAAAGGAGATACATTTACTAAAAGAGATTCTCTTTGCACCTCTAAACGAGGTGACAGTCTGAAAACCTTTTATACTTTTTTCTCTTATAAATATTTCCCTTAATAGTTTCTCCAAAATAGAAATCTCTTTCTAATTTGATTCTCCTTCTGGATGGATATAAAACCTCATATACGCTTCTTCTATATTAAGAATACAAAACTTTCAAATTTTACACGCTTTCAGGAAAAAATTTTATTTTTCTTCTTCAAAAATGGGATACTGTGCAGAATTGCACCATAGAAAAGTAATTCGCCACAATGGCGGTACATAAATAATCAATCCTCTTCTGTACCATCATCTTTAGATTCATCATAGCTTTCTTTTACCAACTGATTCAATAATTTACTGGGATGAATTTTCACTTTTTTATGTGGTGGAAGATCGTGACTAGTTTTTGTTCTAAAATTATAAAACTTACTTGCTTTATACTCCTTTACTTCAACTGTCATAAGTCCTCTGATGCCAACCTTCTCACCTTCACAGATATAGTCAGCTATCAAATTTTTAAACTCTTCCAGAAAAATCTCAGTTTTATATTTCGGAAATCCTGTCTTTCTTGCTAAATCAGTTATCAATCTATCTTTATTTATCATCTTTATTATCTCCTTTACAATTTTTTAAATAATGCAGCAATTGTTCATAGTTGCCATCTTTTCTGAATCCATCATCACCAACTAACTGATAATGTGCCAAACGTGCGCAGTTGACATCTCTTGTATGCAAATAAGCTTTAAGGTTCTTTCCCTCTGCAAGAGATTTCAGTTCTGCTAATTGACGTACTCGCTGTCTGATCACTTTTTCTTTTGCCTGCTTTTTGTCATGTTCTTTGATATAATCCCTAATCCATCGGTATGACCTTTGGAATGTCTGATTGCACTGGCTCAACAACTTGTCGTCTTTGTCTTTATCACCTTTGTTATGTATGAGCTGTCCATCCAATATCTTATAAATTAGGTGGTTCTCCATCACATAATCATTTTTCCACCAGCTTTTCCAGATACCAAATACATGTTCCGGCGAAACACTTCTTTTCTTTTTCCCACAGAAATAGTATGCAACCAATGCACATTTTTCTTTATAACAGTCAATTCTTACCATTCTTTTTACCTTTCTTTCTATGATGTTTTTTATTTTCTGGTGCTTCAATTACATTCACGCCTTTTGCATAATAATCGCTCTTGTCGTTACGAAATGTCTTGAAATATACATAATACCCTCTGTCAATCTGCTCACCATATAATTTAGAACAGTGAATGAAGTATGTATTATTATCTTCTCCGAGAATAAATCCATAACCCCTGTCTGGATAATATCTTGTAACCTTACCGTACATGATGTTCACCTCTTAATGGACACCAATCAGGACTGACTTCTGGAACATTATTTTCTCCCAGTTTACCCATATCATCTGTCCTGGCTTCATGGTCACAGAAATACATCTGCTTATTAATTGCAATGCATTTTATGTAATCACATTCTTTACACTGGAATCTTTTTTCGTTCATCTAATGAACCATCTCCTTTTCAATTTTTTCTCTCAATGAAATTAGCATTTTAATTAGAGCATATTTGTGTCCAGATATTACCAGAATCAATTATTTGCTCTGTACATATTCAATTTTTCTATACTGATGCTCAATATCAGCCATATCATGCAGTTGTGCTCTGCTCTCTATATTTGAAATACAAACAGGCAGCAGGTAGATTGCTGAGCCCAAAGCAGCTATTACTTGATAATACTGTTGGTTCTTAACAACGTAATCGCCTTTATTTACCATTTCATCATCTCCTTCCATATTCTTCTTAGTGTTTATTGTTAATGTCCGTTAAAAGCCCAAATACGAGCTTGTAGGGGTATTGTACGGTAATATATGTAGACACTAAAATAAGCCCACATACTTATATTTCTACAAGTATATGGACTTATTAAGATGTCCAAATATTCAGTTCTGATTCGTACTGATCACCATAATTATTTGACACAATTTTTGACACAACTTTGACACAAAACTGTGCGATAATCAGCGATTAATAACGATAAAACTATGCATTTGTAAAATCTGCTAAAGTGCCGATTTTCCTTGAAAATACAGCATTTTCGGGACTTTTCAAATACAGTAAAAACTGTATATTACATTCCCATCTGCTTAGCAACTTCTTCCGCGAAGTTCTCTTCACGTTTCTGGATGCCTTCTCCGGTCTCATAACGAACGAAACCTTTTACAGTCACTTTCGCGCCGTTAGCTTTGGCAACTTCTTCTACGTATTTACCAACGGTCTGTTTGCCGTCTTCTGCTTTTACATATACCTGATCAAGCAGGCAGATTTCTTTCAGCTCTTTGTTGATACGACCGTTGATCATGCCCTGGATAACCTTCTCCGGTTTCTGGGATTCCTTCGGGTCGTTCTGGATCTGAGCAAGAAGAATTTCTTTTTCATGTGCAATGTAGTCTTCGCTTACTTCAGAACGGTCTGTGTACTGAGGTTTCAGAGCTGCAACCTGCATTGCTACGTTTTTAGCCATTTCTTTTACAGCGTCGTTTACAACGTCTGTTTCAATGTCAACAAGAACGCCGATTTTTCCGCCCATATGAGTATAGGAAGCAACGAAACCGTTTTCTTCTTTTACCTGAGTGAATCTTCTGATATTCATGTTCTCGCCGATAACTGCAATCTGAGCTGCAAGAGCTTCTTTAACAGTCTTAGTGGTATCAAGTGCCCACGCTTCTGCAAGGAATGCATCAATATCTGCTGCGGAAGTGGTCAGCGCCTGAGCTGCTACATCTGCTACGTAGTTCTGGAATTTTTCATTCTTTGCTACGAAGTCTGTCTCAGCGTTAACTTCTACAACAACTGCGCTCTTCTCGTCATCAGCAACCAAAGTCATGCAAAGACCTTCTGCTGCAATACGGCTTGCTTTTTTCTGTGCGGTAGCAAGACCTTTTTCACGAAGGAATTCTACTGCTTTATCCATATCACCTTCTGTAGCTGCAAGAGCTTTCTTGCAGTCCATCATTCCGACGCCGGTTAACTCTCTTAATTCTTTTACCTGTGCTGCTGTAATAGCCATTTTATTTTCCTCCTGAACTGGTATTTCCCCTGAATATTCTCTGTGAATTATTCTTCGGTTGTTTCCCCTGCAAATTCTTCGGATTCAGCTTCGATCTCGCCGTCAACTTCAGTAGTTCCCTGATTTGCTTCGATAACAGCATCTGCCATCTTGGAAACGATCAGTTTTACTGCACGGATAGCGTCATCATTACCCGGGATCACATAATCCAGTTCTTCCGGATCACAGTTGGTATCGCAGATACCGATCAGCGGGATTCCTAATGTATGAGCTTCCTGTACGCAGATTCTTTCTTTCTTCGGGTCAACGATAAAGATTGCGTCCGGGATACGTTTCATTTCTTTGATACCGCCAAGGTTTTTCTGCAGTTTGGACATTTCTTTTCTTAATTCAATAACTTCTTTCTTTGGAAGTACATCGAAAGTTCCGTCTGCTTCCATGGTCTCGATCTCTTTCAGTCTTGCAATACGGCTCTGGATTGTTTTGAAGTTGGTCAGCATACCGCCAAGCCATCTTTCGTTCACATAGAACTGTCCGCAGCGCTCTGCTTCTGTTTTGATTGCGTCCTGAGCCTGTTTCTTGGTTCCTACGAATAAGATGTTTCCGCCGTTGGCAACAATATCAGCGATTGCATTGTATGCATCGTCAACCATTCCTACAGACTGCTGTAAGTCGATAATGTAGATACCATTTCTCTCGGTGTAGATGTACGGAGCCATTTTCGGGTTCCATCTTCTTGTCTGATGTCCGAAATGAACACCTGCTTCCAAAAGCTGTTTCATTGAAATAACGCTCATGATTTTTTCTCCTTTTTTGGTTAGATTCTTCCGTACAGATCATTTTCTGTCAGGACCCGCCATCACACCGCAGGGCACCATCCTTTCGGAATCTCTGTACGTGTATTTTCCCGTACAAGAAATGCCGTGAGTCAGCAATTGACTTTTCTTATAGTACGAGGCAGACGTCTGCCGTCTGACTTTGCAACTTCTGAATTATAGCATACGAAAACCCTCCGTGTAAAGAGGGTTTTCCAAAAAATTCTTCATTTTTCCCGAAGTATTTTCCTATAATACTTCCTGCGCTGTTTTTACCGAACTATTTTCCCCTGAAATATCATTTCTGTTTTCCATTCAGCATCAATCACGCATTTTCAGTGCCGCAATTTCTTCCTCTGTCAGCGAACGGCAGCCGCCCTTTTCCAGATTTTCCGGAAGTTTCAGAGGCCCCATGGAAATTCTTTTCAGATAAAGGACCTTTTTGCCAACTGCCTCCATCATACGTTTTATCTGATGGAATTTTCCCTCACAGATGGTAAGATAAATTTCACTGCATGGAATCATCTCCTCCGGACTCCTGTCTGCAGCATCCCCCATACAGAGCAGAATCCCTTTTCCTTCTGAAACATTTTTCGCTGTACGGACGATTTCCAGTCGGGCAGGAAGTGTCTTTTTCTCTTCTCCGATATCCACGCCTTCTTGCATGGCCCGGACATCTTCTTCTGTTACGATACCGGATACTACTGCGTAATAGGTTTTGTCCACATGTTTACGCGGGGAAAGCAGCTCGTGTGCAAGCGCTCCGTCATTGGTGATCAGAAGCAGTCCTTCTGTATCTTTATCCAGACGTCCAACCGGAAAAAGCCCTTTTCTGGATGACGGCACATATTCCATGACAGTTCTGTCCCTGGTATCCTCTGTGGCACTGACACAGCCGGCGGGCTTGTGAAGCAGATAGTATTCAAATTCCGGCACTGTACCGACTGCTTCACCTGCCAGAATCACTTCATCAAAATCCGGCTGAACTTTCTGTTCCGGACGTCTCACTGTCATTCCATTCAGCTGTACCTGTCCCTTTTGAATATATTTTTTCACTTCACTTCGTGTTCCGGCTCCGGCATCCGCCAGATACTTATCAAGCCTCACCATTTTTGCCATGTTCTGTCTTCCCTTTCATTCCCGTTATATTGCATGCGTTCGTACATTATTTTCAGATTACCGCATCAGAAAAACGGATTTATTTTTCCATTTCAAAGTCTTTGTCCGTATCATTCTGATTTTTCCGTAACCGAAGAATCTTCTCCATCATCCGGCTGGCTGTCCTTTTCCTTCAGAAATTCCGGCATTTTTTCTATAAGCAGATAACCGCTGTCGTCATACTGCATCGTATCCGGTCCGATCTGGAAGGTAAGATCCAGATTGGGCGCATATTTCAGCCAGCAGCACCACAAAGATGAGGGAACAAGGGCTTTGCGAATCTCTTTCAAATTCTTTTCATCCGTATATTCCACGTATTCCGCATCATTCTCATAATAGCTGCCGCTGTTCCAGTAGTTGATTTTCACACATCGAATGTCCACATCCTCTATAGACAGAGGATACCCTGTTTCCTTCAAAATTGCAATGGTATTTTTAAAGGACGTCATTATCGGTATAGTGCCGTAATAAGAATAATAAACATATCCATCCGCTTCCGCCTTTTCATAATATTCCGGTTTATGCGGCAGATCAAACTGAAAGCTCAGCTTAGCACAGGGTTCTCCGACCAGTTCTTCCGGTGTCACCTCTTCCATATCTTTTCTGAGTGCTTCCAGAAGCTGCAATCTTTTCTCAGGTTCATTCTGGAATAAACGGTAACTCTGATTATCCAGGAAAATTCCATCAATATTTTCTAGATATTTCTCTTCCAGGTTGAGAAATGCGTATCGTATTTCCTTAAATGCATCCTCTTCATAGAGTCCCTGCAGTAATGCTGATATCTCACTGGGACTTACGGTATAATTCCGATAGATTTCCTTACCGGATTTCAGACAATATTTAACAGGCAGACAATGTCTCCATCCCTCTTCATCAAACATAGCTTCTGCAAATCCTCCGTTCCCGTCAGCCGCTCTTCTGGCATTGGAAGACACGATTGTTTCCAGTGCTTCCCATGTGTCTTCATTTACACCCGTCTCTCCTGTAACAGCTGCTCTGTGTTCAGTCCATGAACTATTGGTCCCGTAGGTTCCATCCTCATTTCTATATACATAATAAGCTTCATCGTAATTCATACTGCTGAAATCCACGTAAAGCGCTGCAATTTCCTCCTGTTCCGGAAGATAAAGGTCAAAATGCGTAAGATCTGTCCGATAGCACACTGCACATACTGCCACCAGAATTCCTGCGAGCACGAGCTGAATACGCTTTGACAGAAATCTGCGGAAATCCATCTGGTAAACAATTTCCACACATCCGTGTGCCAGCACTGTGCCAAAAATCAGACCGAACACCCACCAGATCATCCGGGAGCTTCTTTCCGGCAGGGAATAAAAGATTAGGCCCACACCAAGTCCGCAGGGAATTACGACCAGAAATTTAACAATCACTCCAATCCATCCATATATCATAGGCCTGCCGGCACTTTCCGAAGGCCGCCTGATGTATGCCGCACAGGAAAGGATGCCGAGAACTCCCGTTACTCCCAGCACGATCAGAAGAAGATTCCCGAAATCGTTTTCCGCGTATTTTGTAAGAAACGAATTTCCAAGAAAAACCGGGGAACCATATTCTATCAGAAACTCCTCAAATCCGCTGGATACATTTGTGTAAAAGGTATCATAAAACGTCGTTCTGTAATAATGGATCAGTTTTCCAAGAGTATAGCTGTAAAGAAAAACCGCTGCCAGGCACAAACCTCCCATCAGGATGTTTCCGGTCACACAGACAACCAGTACCACTGCAAAATAAACCAGGAAATACAAAATCATGTGCATGACCAGCATCTCCAGCGCCAGTCCCATGATTTTCAGGCTGAAGCATCCCCGCATGGCTCCGATACAGATTGCAAAAAATACCATTACTGCATAGGGAATCAGAACATACAGGACTCCCATAAAAGTGCGGTGCCAGAACATCTTTGATCTTTTCACCGGGAGACTGTGATAAAAATCGGTTTTTCTCGAAGAATACAGGTACCAGAAATGATTGATCCCGTTCAGAACCGCTGCCACAGATGTGACTGCAAACCCGGTACTCATCAGTTCATTCCTCCAGAGGTCTTCATATAACTGCCGGATCTGTTCCATTGAAATTATTTCGCTGCTGAACCAGTTTCCCAAAAGCAGAAGAACTACAACCGGAAAAGCGATCATATAGCCAATTGAAAGCAGAACTGGAATCCATAATTGTCCTTTTGATGTTGTTTTCATATAATCAGATGAGTAGATTTTTGATTTCATATCCTGCAACCTCCGTTTCACTGATAAATATTTCCTCCAGAGAAAGAGGAAGCACTTCACAGAACAACGGATTCTTGGATTGAATCCGATTCATGATTTCCAGTTTTGTTCCTCTTGCCGTGATCATCAGAAGGGAACCCTGATGCTGAATATTCAGCACTTCCAGTTCCTTCTCCAGTTCTTTTTCTTTCGCCCTGTCCGGAAGGACACATTGCACTTTGTGAATATGGAATTTCATCTCCTCCAGATCTCTGGAAAGGAGAATTCCTCCCTGGTGCAGAAGTCCCACATGGTCACAGATATCCTCCAGTTCTCTCAGATTATGGGAAGCAATCACCGGAGTAAATTCCCTGTTCATGACCTCCATCGCAAAAATACTTTTCACTGCCTGACGCATCACCGGATCCAGTCCGTCAAACGTCTCATCACACAGCAGATATTTTGTTCCGGCACTGATTCCCAGGATCACAAGAAGCTGTTTTTTCATTCCTTTGGAAAAGGTACTGATTTTCCTTTTCCTGTCCAGATGGAACTCATCCATTAATTTGCAGAATCTCTGCATATCAAACTTCGCATAATAATTCCGGTAAAACTTTGCCATATCCTCAGGTGTGAAATTCGGCGGAAAATAACTGTCATCGGAAATATAGAACACTTTCTCCTTTGCCTCTTCATTTTCATAAACAGAAGTTCCATCGATGGTGATCACCCCTTCATCCGGTCTGATGATACCGGCTGTCATCCGCAGAAGGGTGCTTTTGCCTGCACCGTTGCTGCCTACCAGACCAAATACTTCCCTCTCTCCGATATCCAGTGACACATGATTTACCGCATGAATATCGTCAAATGCTTTGCTGCATTCTTTTATATCAATCATTGTCTCCCCTCCTTACAGATGCTGCTGACAATATACAGCAGTTCTTCCTCTTCCATGCCAATCGTAAGTCCCTTATTGACCACGTCCTCCAACTCACTGATCACTTCTTCCCTGTTCTTTTTCCTGATTTTATCCGCATCTGCAACAAAGTTTCCCTTGCCTTTTACCGGATAGATCAGCCCTTCCTGCTCCAATGTCATATAAGCCCTGTGAATCGTATTCGGGTTGATCGACAGTTCCATTGCCATCTGCCGCACGGAAGGCATTCTCTCCCCTGGTTTCAGAATTCCTTTAAGAATCAGTGTCCGGAATTTCTCTGTGACCTGTTCATACAGGGGTCTCCGGTCCTGATAATCCAAAATAATCATATGCCACCCCTTTCGCCATATTTCACTTACACTTTCTGCTCCGTCAAAGTGTGTTAAGTGTATTAATTGTTTTAATACACTTATATTACCATATCCAATGTAATCCTTCAACCGGGTTAATTATTAAAAATATATAAAAATAACGATGGAATAACGGTCACAAAAAAAATCCCCCTGATTCCGGTTCTTTCCGTTCCCGGCATCAGAGGGACTGCACTGCTTTTTTATTCAATTCCGACTACTTCATATCCGGCATCTGTTACGGCTTTTTTCAGCGCTTCCACATCCGCATCACCGGTAATATAAGCAGCTTTGTCTTCCAGATTCACATCTGCAGTCACACCGTCAAAAGCTTCCAGCGTTTTTTTCACAGCTGCCTGGCAGTGCGGACACATCATTCCATTAATTTTCATTGTAATCATGTTTGTTACCTCCTGATTTTCATTTTCTATCTTATCATTGCTTTGAAGCACAGCTTCCTTTATACTGGTTTTCTCTGCTTCCTGATCGTCACAGGATACTTCCGAAACCCGGAACCTTTTCAGCCGGAGTGCATTTGTTACCACAAAAATACTGCTCATGCTCATTGCTGCTGCACCGATCATGGGATTCAGCTTCCATCCAAATGCATGGTAAAAAACTCCGGCAGCCACAGGAATACCCAGACTGTTATAGAAAAACGCCCAGAACAGATTCTGTTTGATATTGCGGATCACCGCTTTACTCAGGCGAATAGCCGTAACTGCATCCAGAAGATCATTCTTCATAAGAACCACATCGGCGCTTTCGATGGCAACATCGGTTCCTGCTCCGATTGCCATACCCACATCTGCTCTTGCAAGTGCCGGCGCGTCATTGATTCCGTCACCGATCATGGCAACAATTTTTCCCTGATCCTGCAGTCTGGCAATTTCCCGCTCTTTATCCTGCGGAAGGACTTCTGCAATGACGGTATCAATATCCAGCTGTCTGCGGATTGCCTCCGCTGTACGTTTATGATCACCGGTAAGCATCACTACTTCAATCCCCTGTTCTTTCAGCTGGCGCACTGCTTCCCGACTGGTTGGTTTTACTACGTCCGCCACCGAAATGATTCCGAGAATGCCCTTCTCATTTCCAAAAAGCATTGGTGTTTTTCCTTCATCAGCCAGAGCATTCAGCCTGTTTTCAAGAGAATCAAGGGAAATTCCCTGCTCTTCCATCAAACGCCCGTTTCCTGCAAAATACCAGAGGTCTCCGATTTTCCCCTTGATTCCCTGTCCTGGAACAGAAACAAAATCGGTTACTGCTGCAGGTATGATATTCTGTTTTCCCGTAAATTCCAGAATGGCCTCTGCCAGCGGATGTTCACTTCTGGTTTCCAGGCCTGCGGCAATTTCCAGAAATTCCTTCATGGAAAGTGTTGTATCTACATCTGTCACTACAGGTTTTCCCTCTGTAAGCGTTCCGGTTTTGTCAAGTACCACACTCTGAATATGATGTGCAGTTTCAAGGGCTTCTCCGGATTTAATCAGAATGCCGTTTTCCGCACCTTTTCCAGTACCGACCATAATCGCTACAGGTGTCGCAAGTCCCAGAGCACACGGGCAGGAAATCACCAGTACACTGATGGCACAGGAAAGCGCAAATTCAAAAGATGCTCCCGACATCAGCCATACGATTGCAGTCACTGCGGCAATCATCATCACTGCCGGGACAAAAATACCGGCTATTTTATCCGCAATCTTTGCGATCGGAGCCTTACTGGAACTTGCTTCTTCCACAAGACGGATAATCTGGGAAAATGTTGTGTCATCTCCTACTCTGGTTGCTTTGAATCGGATAAATCCGGTTTTATTCATCGTAGCTGCGATCACCGTATCATTCACCTGTTTTTGTACCGGAATACTCTCTCCGGTAATCGCTGCCTCATCCACACTGGTGGATCCTTCTATGATAAAACCGTCTACCGGAATGCTGCTGCCCGGACGGACAACTACAATATCGCCAGTCTGCACCTGCTCCACCGGCAATTCCATTTCTCTGCCGCCGCGTTCCACAATAGCAGTCTTTGGCGCCAGGTCCAGAAGTTTATTGATTGCTTCGCTCGTCTTGCCTTTAGACCTCGCTTCCAGATATTTTCCCACCGTGATCAGAGCAAGAATCATAGCAGCTGACTCAAAATACAGATCATGATAATACCGGTGAACCAGTTCCATATCTCCATGTCCCAGTCCATAACTCATACGATAAATCGCAAAAATCCCATAGACCAGTGACGCACAGGAACCGATTGCGATCAGGCTGTCCATATTCGGTGCCAGATGAAACAGAGTCTGAAAACCCTTGCTGTAATATTTACGGTTCACATAGATGATCGGCAGACACAGAAGAAACTGCGTAAATGCAAAGCTTACTGCATTTTCCACTCCCTGCAGAAAAGGAAGCTGCGGAAGTCCTATCATATGCCCCATAGTAACATACATCAGAGGAATCAGAAATACAAAAGAAACGATCAGACGCATTTTCATCTGTTTCTGCTCCCGTTCTGCCGGGTTATCTGCTGCACCTTTATGCGCAGACTGATGCACCTGAGTGCTGCTCTGTTCGGATTTCGGGCTTGCCCCATATCCGGCTTTCACTACCGCATCTATAATCTGTCTTTCACTTAACACCTGTTCCTCATATTCCACCTGCATGCTGTTCGTCAGAAGATTTACACTGACATTCTGCACTCCGTTCAGCTTCGAAACACACTTCTCCACTCTTGAAGAACATGCAGAACAGGTCATACCGGTGACATCAAATTTTTCTTTCAATCGAAATCATCTCCTCCTGTTATCCAATCATACACCATTTTTCTCTGCTTCGATGTACGAATACATGATTGTCTTATTTCTTTATTTCATAATCTTTCCAAGCATGGAAATCAGTTCATCTATTTTTTCTTCCTTCTCCTGTTCCGTCTCTGCATGAGAAACACAGCACTTCAGATGAGCCGCAAGTATTTCTTTATTCACCTTGTTCAAAATTGCTTCTGTCGCCATGAGCTGCTGAGAAATGTCAATGCAGTATCTGTCATCTTCCACCATGCGGAGAATGCCGTCGATCTGACCTCGTGCCGTTTTCAGAAGTCTGGTAACTTTCTGTTTATCTGCTTTCATACAAATCCCTTCTATCTTTTATCTTTTATCTTTTATCCTTTATCCTTTATCTTTTATCCTTTATCTTTTATCCCTTATCCGCTGTTCTCTGTCTTCTACTGTCTATATCTTCTTTCCTTATATACCCCTCCGGGGTGTGGTATTATCGTATCAAAAAGAAACTGCTTTGTCAATCACACAAAGCAGTCCTTCAGAATATTTTTTATTTCATATTTTTATCTCAATTTTGCTTTCACACAAATCTGTTTAACGAATGATTAGACACATCTGACATTTCTTTCTTTTCCCATTCGTGCAAAATACCGGGTTCCCGCAAGTAAAACTCCAAGCAGTACAAAGTCAATTACAGTCAGGATTCCTACCGCAGACGACTGGAGCAGCCATAGCCCCAATTCCGAATACACCAGTGACCAGATATTGGCTCCTATGTGAAGAAGTACCGATGCATAGAGACTCCCTGTCATTTCCATAAAATAAGCAAACAACGATCCCAGCAGAAACGCGTATAAAAACTGTACAATATTTCCATGATAGATGCCAAACATCAAAGCGGAAATCAAAACAGAAGGCCACAGTTTCATATAATCACGCAGGCGCGCAAATACCATCCACCGGAATACGGTTTCTTCTGCTACAGGAGCCACGATACCCATCCAGTAGATCATTTCCATCAGGCTTTTCCCGTCTGTCACCAGTGACATCGTATCCTGATAGGTGGACGACTGCAGGAATATCTGAAAAATCGCAACAATCAAATTGCCAAGCTGTGCCATTGCAGCTCCCATAAAAAGAAGCAGCAGATAATCCAAAACTCTGCCGTGCCTGATTCCTTCAGGCTTTACGATTCCTCCTGCAATTCTGCATAAACGGTCTTTTCTGTAAAAATACAGCAGAGGAAGCATCGTCAGAAGTCCTGCCACACCTGTCAAAAACATAGTACTTTTGTAATACGTATCCATTCCTTTTCCATACTGATTGATCAATGCCAGTGCAGTGCCTCCGACAATCTGACCGATTGCGAAGGAAATCAGAACCGGGTACAGAACCCTCCACAACTGTGAAAAAAAGCTCTGTCTGCGCAGAGGGCTCAGCCGAAAAAATGAAGCAGTTCTTCCGCAGAGGAAACAATTTTCAATGGTTCTGCTGCTTCCAGTTCTTCCATCGTTCCATATCCGTAGGAAACCGCAACACAGGACACACCTGCCTCTCTCGCACCAAGCACATCATGTTCTTTATCTCCCACCATCAGAACCTGATTCCGATGCCCGGACAGCTTCAGCCGTTCCAGAGTTTCTTCGATCACCTGCGCCTTTCTGGTTCTGTTTCCATTCATTTCACTTCCAACGATTACATCAAAATAGCCGGACAGATGAAAATAATCCAAAACCTGATTCACATAGTTTTCCGGCTTGGAAGATGCTACTGCAAGAAGATATCCTTTTCTCCGGAGTTCTTCCAGAAGTTCCGGAATTCCCGGATATACGCTGTTTTCATAAATTCCGGTCACTCCATAACGCTCCCGGTAAAAGGCAACCGCCTGTCTGGCTGTCTCTTCATCTGTATCCGCATATTTCATAAACTGATCCAGAAGCGGCGGACCTACAAATACTTTCAGTTTTTCCAGATCCGGTTCCGGTCTGCCGATTTTCTCCAATGCATATTGAACCGATTTCGTGATTCCTTCTCCAGACTCCGTAAGCGTTCCGTCCAGATCAAACATAATTGCTTTATACATAGTTCCTCCGATTTATTCTTCGTTATTTCATAAACAATGTGCTGATGTTTTATTATATCACGCTTTACTCTTTCAGTCCACGCAAAAAACACTTACGGATCCTGCTTCTATAAAACCAAAGCACTTATGAATTCTGCTTCTATAAAACAAAAGCACTTATGGATTCTGCCTCATGCGCTGAGATCCACTCAGCACTGCACTTTCCTTCTTCTGTATTCTCCAGTACAAGTACATTCCCTTCCCAGTGCCAGAGACACTCTTTCTGGTTGATTCTCGCCGACAGTATCAGTACCGGACAATCCGCAGAGATTCGAAACTTCAATGGACCTCCTGAAGTCTCCAGTTCTTCCTGATGATAAGATACCGTAAGAACACTTTCCTGTACGGTTTCTTCCGGCTTTTTCTGATAAAAAAATAATTGGGGAGCAGGAGAAGGCGTCGGGGATAAAGTGCTGCTTATCAATGCTTTCTGACCTGTATTACTGCCGTTTCTCATTTCGTTCTGACTGGTATGGTTACTCTGCTTCAAACTGTTTTGACTATGCCCACTGCTGCCGGAAGCGCTTTGTGCAGGTTTCCTGCCTGAAACACCGGACGGCAATTCTTTTTGTATCGAACTGTTTTCTTTTTCCGTACCTTTTCCTGTACTTACATTTGTATTTGTTCCATTGCTTATATTTGTTCCGTTTCCTCTATTTGTACCTGTTCCGCTTCCTGCATTTATACCTGTTCCACTACCTGTATTTGTACTTGTTCCTCCGCCTGCATTCATACCTGCTCCACTGCCGGTATTTGTACTTGTTCCTCCTGCATTTGTGCCTGCTCCTGCACCCGTATTTGTACTTGTTCCTCCACCCGTATTTGTACTTGTTCCGCCTCCTGCATTTGTACCTGTTCCGCCTCCTGCATTTGTACCTATTCCACTGCCTGTATTGGTACCTGTTCCACCTACAAATGCACCTGCTCCCCCAGCTGCATTTGTACCTGCTCCCGAACCTGCATTTGTACCTGCTCCCCCACCTGTATTTGTACCTGCTCCCCCACCTGTATTTTGACCTGTTCCCGAACCCTTGTCTGCTTCCGGAGCAGCTGCTTCTGACGAACCTGTCCCTGAATCCGAAGAACCACCACCAGAAAACGTATCCTGGGATTCACTTCCAGCATCAGGCAATTCCACAGCATTATTCTGTCCAAATGACGCGAAATCTTTCTGTTCTCCGGCACCGATTTCTATATCAAAGCCTCCCATTTCCATCCCTGATGCCGGCACCGCACACAGCATAAAGATTGAAATAAGAAAGACTATCCTGCAATTCTGTTTCGTCTTTTTTGCTGTTATTCTTTTCCCTTCCTTATCTGCTTTTTCCGCTGAAACTTTTTCCGATTTTCCATCATTTCTATTGTTTTTCCGTATATTCTTCGTTTGATGTGATCTCATTCCCGTCTTCATCCATATTTTCATACAGCCTTTCCCTCCATTGCCTGAATGTCCCTGGCTCCATAGATTCCATCGTCTTCTTTTCCATCATACGATACTTTTCCCACAACCGGATGCTTTCCTCTCTTAATCCGATTCTGCACAGAAAAAGACCATATTGTCCATATGCTTCCCCGTAATTTTCATCATAAAGCAATAGCTGCTCATAATAAATAGCGGCATGCTCTTCTTCCCCCTGCAGTTCACTGTTCAAAGCCAGCATAAGAAGAAGTTTTCTCTGAAATTCTTTTTCCGGATATTCTTTCAGCAGCAGCTGAAGCTCTTTTTCTGTCTCTGCGCATATTTTCTTCCTGTCAGAGAGACTGTTATGCAAAAATGCATCACTATAATAATTCTGAGTCACTTCTGTCAGTCTTTCTTCCAGTACAGGCCTTTCTGACCAGTTTCTTAACCAGACCAGCACAGACAAAATAATACATAACATCATGAACAGAAGCATCCACAGGTTCCTGATTTTTGCGGGAATATTATTTTCTGAAATAGTTCTGATTTCTTTCCGGACGGTTACCATATCCGGATAGCGTAATTTTTCCTCTTTTCTGCAGCATTTCCAGAGCAGAAAACCCAACCTGGGATGCTGGAAAATATATCGTTTTCTGTTCCTGCCACACAATGCAGACAATGTTTTTCCAAATGCATAAATATCACTTGCCGCTGTCATTCTTCCTTCATGCTGCTCCGGCGCTGCAAATCCCGGTGTACCGATACAGATTTTCTGTGATTCCCTGTATCCAAAAACAGCACTTCCCAGATCCACCAGATACAGCCTGCCTTTTTCTGTAAGCATCAGATTATCCGGTTTCAGATCCCCATAATAAACAGCAGGTTTCTGCTTATGAAAATATTCCATCACTTCCGTGACTTCCTGACCAATATGAAGAATTTCTTCCAGCGAAAAACTCCTTCCCTCCTCCATCCATTCCCTGATGGATTTTCCCCGGATATACTCCATCACAAGATAACAGAACTCACCGCGTTCCGTATAATCCATCATTTTCGGTAAGGCCGGATGTTCGAGGAGTCTCATCAGTTTAGCCTCTTTTTTCCGTTCCAGAGGAAGCTCTTTGACTGCCCATAAAGTTCCAAGCTCCATATCCCGCGCAAGGTAAAGGTTCCCCTCTCCTCCCTGACCGATCTGTTCGATCATACAATAGCGTCCTTTTAAAATAATGCCAATCCGATCGATTCTACTCACTCCATTTCCTTTTATGCTATTATTGGTTATACATGGATTTTTTCGAAGTATAGAAAATTAAGAATACGTATTTTTAGACAAAAAATTATCATTTTCATACCAAAAACACTTTAGAAAAGAATAAGATTTCAATATTTAAATGATCATAGGAAAATGCAAAGTACTTTCCTATGATAAAATAAAGCTGCTGTTGAAATACAACAGAATGCCAACTCATAGAAATATGTATTTGATTATAGCACACTTTGTTCTGTTTTTCTGTGATTATTTTGTGAAAAACCGGTTGTTTTATAAACTCCTGGAGATGCTGTTCATTTCCGATCCGTTGATGATGATTCACTCCCTGACCAGTAAACTCCTTAAAACTATGCCCTGATTCCTTTTTTCAAAACATTTTACTTTGACACAATTATCCCGACAGAACCATTGCATCTATTTACTGATACATCGGTTCTGTCAACCATTTTTTATATAACAATTTCTTCTGAAAAATCTCTTTTGCTTTCTTTTCGACCACAGCACCATTTCTCATGGCATTTATCTCAAGAATTCCTACCCCGTCCAGATTTTCAAATCCATTGTCTATCCGGCTGTTAAACAGTTCCCAGTCTGGCTCCTGTGAGGATCCGCCATAAAAATCAGCTTTGCCTGTCCTCCTTTATCTTCTACACAGGCATTGGTAGCAAGTGTTGTCGAGAGAGAAATGATTTCCGCCTTCTGTACCAGATCCGTGTGCAGTCCGTCAATCGCATTTATGATTCCGATTGCCAGATCATTTTTCGTTGTAAGACTTTTGGCACTGCCAAGAATGGTTTTATCTTCAAAATCATAAATAACTGCATCTGTATATGTGCCGCCCGTATCAATTCCTATTCCGATTTTCATTTCGTCACCTCAGGTATATTCCTTATTCATTCTGCTTACGCATCTGTCACACAATCACAGAGCCGGAATCCTCATCATGACTCCGGCTCTGCTGATAAATGATTGACTACCCCTGTTACATTCTGTCCGGCGCAGAGAATCCAAGAAGATCAATACTGGTTTCCAGCACTTTCTTTGTCAGCTTCAGGAGCTGAATGAAAGATTCTTTCTGTGCCTGATTCTCTTCGCTGAGAATCTTTGTTTCATGATAAAAGCTGTTAAACGCATTGGATACTTCATAAATATATGCACAGATTTTGTGCGGTGCCTTTTCCTCAAAAGCATTCTCGATCACAGCACCAAATCCGGTCAGCTGAAGCATCAGATTTTTCTCGCTGTCATTGACAGCCGGAAGAATTCTGCCTGCATCTGTATCTCCGCCTTCATCTGTATACCGGTTCAGAATGGATTTAATTCTGACAATTGTATAAAGGATATACGGGCCTGTATTTCCTTCAAAAGAAGTGAACCGGTCAACATCAAAAATATAATCTTTGGTGGCCTGATTGGACAGGTCTCCATATTTGATTGCAGAAAGGCCAACGATCTTTGCAGTCTCATCGGCATCTTTATCCCTGACACTTCTGTTCTCCACAATCTTGCGGAACATTTCCTCATCAATATCGGCTATCAGGTTTTCCAGACGCATCACACCGCCCTCTCTTGTCTTAAAGGGCTTTCCATCTTTGCCGTTCATCGTTCCGAATCCCAGGAAAGACAGCTTTGTCTCATCTTTTACAAGTCTGGTCTTGCGTGCGCAGCGGAACACCTGAATGAAATGGAGTTCCTGACGCTTATCCACCACATAAAGAATCTCATCCGGATCAAATAATTTCACACGTTCCACGATCGTAGCAAGGTCAGTCGTCGTATAAAGCGATGCACCATCTGATTTCAGGAGCATACACGGAGGAATTTCCTTGGTATCACTCTCTTCTTTTACATCCACGACAAGAGCACCCTGGTCTTCATAAGCGAAGCCCTGCTCTTTCATTTTCGCAACCATATCCGGAATATACGGCTGTGCATCCGACTCTTTTTTCCATAAGTCAAACGAAACGTTCAGATTATCATAGTTTCTCTTTAAGTCTGTTACTGAAACATTCATAATATGATTCCAGAGAGCCATATAACCCGGTTTGCCCTGCTGCAGAAGATGGGTCGCCTCCAGTGCTTCATTGCGGTATTCTTCATCTGTCTTGGACTTTCCGCTGGCACACGGATAAATTTCTTCCAGTTCACTGATGGTAAAAGGAGCTTCTGACGGATACTCTCCCTCAAAGCTGTCGTCAAAGTATACCAGATCCGGCTGACGGTGTTTCAGCTCTGTAATGATCAGTCCCATCTGCAGACCCCAGTCACCAAGATGTACATCTCCAATCACCTTATGTCCCACATAACGCCCGATTCTCTTGATACTCTCACCAATGATCGCAGAACGGAGATGTCCTACATGAAGCGGCTTGGCCACATTCGGTCCGCCGTAATCAATGATGATGGTTTTCGGTGTTTCTGCCGTTGTAACCGAAAGCTTTTCATCTGCAGCCATCTCTTCCAGATAATCTGCAAGAAATTCTTCTTTTACTTTTAAGTTGATAAAACCCGGTTTTACTACCTCTGCCATGGAAAATACACGGCTGTCTCCCAGATTTGCCACAACGTCATCGGCGATCATAAAAGGAGCTTTTTTATAAGCCTTGGCTCCGGCCATCGCTCCGTTGCACTGGAATTCACATAAATCCGGGCGGTTGGAAACCGTCACTTTTCCATAAGATGGATCATATCCTGCTTTTTCAAAAGCGGCAGAAAGTTCTTCCGCCATTTGTTCCATAAGTTTCTTCATTCCTGTTGACTCCTCACAATCTGTCTCAAATATTTACGCATTTTCACTGACTGTTACTTTTTTGGCACAGGCAATGGCAAGTGCACCATCCCCAATGTGACATGCCACACTCAGAGAAAGCGGATCCATATGGATCTCATGAATTTCAGGAAATGTTTCCTGTACTTCCTTTTTAAATTCCTCTGCTTCTTCGCTCGTTCCCGTATAGGCAATCTGAAGGCACATTTCCCCTTTCTTCAAATATTCCGAAAAACGTTTCTCCATATCTTCCTGCATGGCCTTAAGCATCACACGTTTTGCCTGTTTTTTGCCGCGGACTTTGGCATAAGAATCCAGCTTCTCACCCTGGATCTGCAGAACCGGTTTGAGGTTCAGCACGGTACCGATAGCCGCAGCAGCAGGTGTGATTCTTCCGCCTCGTTTCAGATACTTCAATGTTTCCAGTGTAATATAAATACTGGACTGAAATTTCTCATCTTCTAGTGTCTGTTTGATCTCAGCAGCATTTCTGCCAGCCTTTACCAGTTCCATAGCATCCAGAACAGACTGTCTCTGTGTCACGGAAATTCTCTGATTATTGACTACCTGCACTTTGCCATCGTAGTCACGGGCAAGAGCCATAGCTGTTTCACAGGATGCACTCAGTCCGCTGGACATGGGGATATGAACGATTTCATCATATTCCTCCAGAAGATTATCCCATAAACCGCAAACTTCTCCCGGATTCGGCTGAGAAGTAGAAATCGGTTCGTCCTGCGTCAGTCGTTTATAAAATTCTTCCTGTGAAAGAGTAATCCCTTCCAGGTACATCTTTTCATTAATGTAGAAGGGCATCGGTACAACAAAGATTCCAAGCTCACGTCCCTGATCCTGTGTAATACCGCTGTTGCTGTCTGTAACAATAGCAATTTTTCCCATATTCTCTTTCTCCTTGATTCCTGATAATTCCTGAATACAGCGTTTTTTTCTACGCTCTTAATGTAGTGTATCATATTTCCATCGGTATCTCAATTGAAAATGTGAATCTGCTGTGATATAATTTTACAGGAATTATCAGAAAATAAGCGGCAGAATGAAGGTACCGCACATCTGCACCATCATTTTGTCTGAATACCAGAAAAGGAGGATCATACATATGTCTTACAGATCAGAGAGTTTTCTCATGGCAGGCGAAACACTGAAAAAAGCATTTGCCCGTCACGGCATGGATGCCTGTTACTGCGCTACAGCAGAAGAAGCAAAAGAAAAAATCCTTTCCATAATTCCGGAAGGTTCTTCCGTCACCTGGGGCGGCACAGAATCCATGATGGAAGCCGGAGTGATCGAAGCTGTCAATCAGGGAAATTATGAAGTGATCGACCGCAAATCTGCCAAAACTCCGGAAGAAGCACGGGCTTTATACGGCAAGATCGTCTGTGCAGATTATTTTCTTACCAGTACCAACGCTTTTACCAAAGACGGTATGTTGGTCAATATTGACGGAGCCAGCAATCGCGTGGCATGTATCGCTCATGGACCGGCTCATGTCATCGTTCTGGCAAGCATGGATAAAATGTGCGACAACGTAGAGGATGCTGTCAGACGTATCCGCACTCTTGCTTCTCCGCCTAATGCTGTCCGTGTCAATGTCCAGACTCCCTGTGCCAAAACCGGCGTATGCGGCGACTGCCTGAGTCCGGAATGTATCTGCTGTCAGATTCTTGTCACCAGATATTCCAGAGTTCCAGGAAGAATCACCGTGGTACTCTGCGGAGAGAAACTTGGATTTTAACAGATTCCGGAACATGTCTGGAAATTGCAAAACAAAAGAGGATTTTGCTGTAATGGCAAAATCCTCTTTTGTTTTGATACTGCTTTCCTGTATCTATTGAGTACATTTCTATATCCGGCTTTTCCTGTACCGGTATCACTCACTTCTCAGTGCATCGATCGGATTCAGGTTTGCTGCTTTTACAGAAGGAAGCAGGCCAAAAATCACTCCGATCAGCATCGAAAATACAACCGATCCAACAATTGCCGGAACACTGATTGCAGTTGGCGATCCGGACAACCGCGAAACCACCCTGGAAAGCGCAATTCCGGATGCAACTCCTATGATTCCGCCGATGCTCGTCAAAACAGAAGCCTCGGTCAGGAACTGAAACAGAATTGTTTTCTTTCTGGCTCCGATCGCCTTTTTCAGACCAATCTCGCGTGTTCGTTCCGTAACGGAAACCAGCATAATATTCATCACACCAATTCCTCCGACGAGAAGAGAAATGCTGGCGATCCAGATCAGCTGCTGATTGGTACTCTCACTGAGTTTCTGCAGGTTTTTCACACGCTCCATCACATCATCTGCCCGATATTCGTAAGTAGAACTGCTCTCCCCATTCTGACCGGAAATATTCTGGTTCAGAACCTTTGCCGCAGCATTGCCTGCTGTACTCATATTATCCGTGGAATCCGCACGAATAATCGCATTCTCCGGTTCATCAAATTTGAATACCATCGGCCAGCATCTGGACGGAATCATTACCGTACCCATAACCGTCTGGTAATACTCATAAAACTCCTGGATATTATCAATATTCGGCAGATAATCATCACTCTGATGAACTACACCGACCACCGTAAACGGCTCAGATCCGATTTCTATGATTTTTCCCACTGCCTGTTCGCCGGGAAACAGATTTTCCGCTGCATTGGAATCAATCAGTACCACTTTATGAAAATCGTCATAATCTTTCTGAATAAATTCTCTTCCTTTTTGAAGTTCATAACCACAGGTATCCAGGAAATTCAGGTCAATTCCATATACCTTGCCGCCCTGAAAACTGGTATTCTGATAATAAATATTGCTGGAATAAGAACGGCTGTAAAAAAATGTGGCATTTTCCACATGTTCCATCTCCAGAACTTCTTCCTTCTGTTCCTGTGTCAAAAGCGGAGGGGTACCTCCCATTCCATAATCGCTGTCATAAGTGGTATCCCCATAATACAGGCTGATATTTACTGTATTATTTCCTGCTCCGATCAGGTCTTCTTTGATCTGTTCGCTGGTTCCCTTAATCGTAGAAACAATCGCGATAATGGATGCAATTCCGATGATAATACCAAGCATGGTCAGGAAAGAACGCATCTTATGAGACCAGATGCCCTGAAAAGAAATTCGAATATTTTCAATCATGTAATCCCGCCTCCTTAGTATCCATACAAATCTTCCATTGTTCCCTGTTTTGTTTTTGCACCTTCTTTAATGTCTTTTCCATACGGAAATGCAATCTTATCCTCCCGGGTGATTCCGCCTTTTACCAGTACACTGTATCCGCCATTCACATTGCCGCCGGAATCTAATACCTGTTTTTTCAGAACACCGTTATCATCTTTATAGACATAACTTACTCCATCTTCAGATAATACAAAGGCTTTGTCCAGTACAAGGCTGCCTTCACTGGAAGTCTGGCTGTTCAAAGTTACCGTCAGCCAGTCCTGATCGGAAAGCTTGATACTTTTGTCCGTCACAATGGCACTGTAGGTATAATAAGATGCGTTCGGATTGCCGTCACCGTAATAGTACCCGCTGCCGGAAGATACCGGAAAATCAGAAACATCCACAACTTCGGCTTCAAAACTGCCATTCTCGTAACTCTGACAGTTCAGTATCGTTCCGTCCTTCATCTCATCCAGCATCAGCTCACTGACCGTACCTTTGACATAGTATCCGTCCTTGCTTCGCACGATGAGAAAGGCATTCTCGGAAGAAGTTCCTGTCAACGGGTCACCGACATAGGATACTGTACCGTCGATCTTACTGTAAACAACCTGCTTCTGCACCTTTTTTTCCAGTTTGGAAATATTGATCTCGCTTTCCTGGATATCCAGTTTCAGACTTGCGATCTCGTTTTGCTTCTGTTTGATTGCTTCCGATCTGGTAAGTGTTGAAGTACTTCCGCCTGTTCCGGAATTACTTCCAGGTATTTCCGGTTCTATATCCTCCTGTGTATATTTACTTGCATCCTCCAGAGTAAGTTCCATTTCTGCAACATCACTCACAGGTGTTTCCAGAAGATTTCCATCAATCAGATAATATCCGGTACAGGACTGCGTACGGTCTTCAAAATTTGTAATCGTATCAAGATTGTGAAATTCAAGCTGATACCAGGATCCGTTTTCACTTAATACTCTGGTTCCATCTTTACTGAAGCCTGCCATGGTATTCAGAAATTCCCCTGTCAGTACAACTTTGCCGGTTGCAGAGCTGCATAAGAATACATAAGGCTCTGTCTCACTGCCCCGGCCCGTAAACGGTATGGAATCTCCATCCAGCCTGCTGTAAAATACGGGATTGCCATCATGGAACTGAGAATCTCCCTGCGTCGGATACGGGTCAAAAATATCGATATCCTCTTCAAAATCAGGCACCGGTGTAGGAGTTGCCAAAGGTGGATCGATCTCTCCGGAAATAAAAGAATCCCCGGATCCGGAATTTTCGCCCGAACTGAACTCACTTCCTGATTCACTGTCTGACACCGGTGTTTCTCCGGAAGATTCCTCTGTCATTACATCCATATCCTGATCGACGCCTTCCGAAAGCATTGTCTCATCAGAATTTCCCGATTCTTCCGTTCCTTCCGAAAAGAGATCTCCTACCGCAGCTGCAAGCAGCACAGGGCTGAATGAAGCTGCCAGATAAGCACCAGCAGATCCCGCTGCTGCCGAAGCTTCCTCATTCATTGTGGTGCTGTTCAGACTGGAAGTATCATTCTCAATACTGTCCGGCACACTGTCATCTTCTTCTACCAAAGGCCCGCCATTCTGAAGACTGTTCAGTCTGTTCACCGCTTTATTCAGATTCTGCTCCTGCTGCTGTTTTTTCAGTTTCGCAATATTCAGTTCCATTTCCACCAGTGTCATATCAAATGTGATAAGAACATCACCCTTTTTTACACTGTCTCCTTTCTGAACCGGAACATCTTCAATGATCATATCCTTGTCTACCGTCACATTCTGTGAAACACTGGTCGTAACCGTACCATCCAGATACGTATCCTGCGAATAATAATCACTGGCCAGGCTGCTCACATCGTATACCAGAACTTCCGTTTCATTGGATTTTCTGATATAAACTGCACCGGCGGAAGCCGCTCCGGCAAGCAGAGCAGTCACTACAACTCCGGCAATGACCTTTTTGATTCTGCTCATGTCTTCACCTCTTTCTCCCGCAGCTCTCCGTCACGTATCGTAACTACCCGTTTCGCATGAGCCGCAATTTCAGGGTCGTGAGTGATCATCAGCACGGACACGCCTTCTTCATTCAATGTCTTAAAAAGCTCCATTACCTGTGCGCCTGACTTACTGTCCAGGGCACCGGTAGGCTCATCTGCAAGAAGAAGCTTCGGACTATTCACAATTGCTCTTGCGATGGCAACTCTCTGCATCTGTCCACCAGAAAGCTGATTGGGGTGGAAATCCACTCTGTCGGATAATCCTACCCTGTCCAGGGCCTTCAATGCTTTCGATCTTCTCTCTTTTTTGGGTACTTTTGCATAGTGCAGCGGCATCTCCACATTGGAAAGGGCCGTCTGTCTCGGAAGAAGATGAAAACTCTGAAATACAAAACCAATCTTATGCAACCGGATATCAGACATTTCATTCTCCGAACAGGAACGAATATCCTGCCCGTCCAGCAGAAAGCTTCCTTCCGTAGCCTGATCGAGACAGCCGATGATATTCATCAGTGTCGTTTTTCCGGATCCGGAAGGACCCATGATTGCGACATATTCGCCCTCTTCCATTGAAAAATCAACATTTTTCAATACCGGAACGGTCATCTTTCCCTGCTGGTAATTTTTATAAATTCCCTTCAGTTCCAAAATCATTCCAAATCCTCCGCATCATCATAAGTGATTTCTTCCTCACTGTAATACTCTTCTTCATTTTCTTCAATCGGCACCAGATCCTCTTCAAAAACATCTTCCATCATCTCAGAATCCAGAACTTCTTCCCCGGAGTCACCTTCGATGATTTCGCCATCTTCAGGCAGACCGTACGAATCCTCTGTATATTCCTCTTCGGACTCATCTATTGCTTCCAAATCGTCGGAATACATCTCTTCCGAATACATGTCCTCAGAATACATATCCTCGGAATTCATATCCTCGGAATTCAAAAGAGCGGTTTCGCTGGTTGTGGTTTTCATTCCCTCTTCCAGACTGTCGGACGGATATGCCAGATAATCCTGCAGGGTTACTCCATCCACAATCTCATATTCACAAAGCCCCTCATCATAATTGCCAAGGATCACACTGCGCTTTTCCAGTTTATTCTTATCATCGACTGCCCATACATAGGGATCCGGAGTATCTGCGTCCACAATATAGAACTCACTCAGCCAGAGACCGTCCTTCTCCTCTTTCTGTCCATTATCCCGTTCTATGTAAACATGCTGTCCAAGCATCAGTCCATCTGAAGCATCCAGTTCCACATAAAACGGATAGGTACTGGATGTTGTCTGGGAACTGCCGGTATCCATCATTCCATAATACATGGAATTACTGCTGTCTGAAACTGCATTCTCCCGGTCAATGGTTCCCATGGTTCCGCGCCAGATCTGATCCTCATCTATTCTGGAGCGTATGATCATCGGTTCTCCTTCCATCAAAGACTGCGCTTCCAATTCATTGATCTGGCCTTTGACACGATAAGCACCGGTACTTAAAATCGTAATAAAGGCATTACTGCTGCCATCAGACGAAGACGATGTATCCATAGAACTCTCATCCAGATAATCCCCCTCTTCTGTCGTCATCTTGGATGTATCGATTTTCTGGATCACACCGTCAATCTCACTGCGTACTTCCGTATTTCCGGTGGCATTCTGCAGCTTCTCGATCTCAGCCGTCTTACTCTCCTGATCATATTCATTTTTCTTGAGATTCATTTTGCTGGTCTCAATCTCAATCGTATAGGAAAGCTGATTATCCTTGCTTGCCTGTTTCTTTTCTTTTTCCAGCGTGGCAATCTGTTCATTCAGACTCATTGCCTCGTTTTTCAGTCTGTCAAGATCCAGCTGTGCCTGTTTGAGATCATCCTGAATACTGCTCAGATCATATTCAAACAAAAGCTGCCCCTGACTGACTTCCTGTCCGGTCTTGACATTCACACTCTTGACGGTACGTCCGCTCTCAATTGACACTTCCACGGTCTTCTGCGGTTCCACTACACCGGCATACCTGTTCGTAACTCCGGACTCGCTTCCGACAATGGAACTGACTGATGACACGTAAACAGCCTGTTCATCGGAAGATAAATCCATACCGTCATGGAAATAATACCATCCAAAACCGCCGGCTGCACCTGCTGCCATCAGGATCAGCCCGACAGCCAAATAACGTTTCTTCATATTTTCCTCCAATTTCTGCAGTTTTTGTTCCTTTTTCATACACAAGAGACAGTTACTGTTCGCTCCACAGTAACAGATTTTTTACTGCGTAACATCATAACATATGATAACAGATAACGTGTAAAAAGAAAAGTCTTCGGGCGAAACTATTCATTTTTCACAAAATTTTCATTCTTTTTTTAGGTAATCCATACATAATTATGGTTTTTTTGACTTTTCATACAAAATCTGTTAGAATAGATAGAAACAATTTGGATTGGAAAGGAAGAAAAGACCCGTATGAAGATCTTGAAGTGTATATTGCCTGTTCTTCTGTTCGTTCTGGCCCTGACTGGACTGGGCTGCTCCCACCTGAACAAGACAGAAGTGGAACAGGTAATAACAAGTGAACTGGATTTATTAAAAAATCTGGATTCCGAAACGGTACAAAAGTATATTTCCTACAAAGAACTATTTCCCGATACCCCAGATGAAACAGAACTTTCTGCTGAAATACAGGAAGTATTTTCACTCTTCTTCCATAATTTTGATTACAAAATCATGGATATTGACGTCGGCAAAGACAAAACCACTGCAACTGCCTCCATCCGTCTGACCACCATCGATGCAAAAACTCTTTCCAGCGATTATGCAAAAGCCCAGCTGGAAGAGGAAATCCTGGCAGCCGCTGCCTCCGGTTCCCAAAATACTGAAGAAACGATCCCTACACTGGAAGAACGTTATCTGATTCTGAACAGACTCCTGAAGGATCATGAATACAATACGGTAGAGACCAACTGCACCATGCAGCTGAAGAATACCGGTGATAAAGAAGATATTTGGGAAATAAAACGGACACATGCCCTGGAGAATGATTTGGTCGGCGGTCTTATGACCTATCTGTCCGACAGTGATACCCTCTCACCGGAGGATACACTTGCCATCTATCTGAACACCCTCAAAAACATGGATACAGAAGAAATGAGCAATTATCTTGGCATAGAAAGTATCATCAATACCTCTGATTCCGCCAAAAGTGCTCTCGCTTCCTCTCTTGTGGAACAGGTACATAAAAATTTTAATTTTGAGATCAAAGATTGTTCCACGGAAGGATATACTGCATCTATCCGTACAGAAATAACTACCTTTGACAGCGATGCTATTCTTGAAAGCTATCAGAAAGAACTGGATGAATATCTCTCTTCTCCTGATGCCGTGATTGACGGTCCACAGAAGCGTTACCAGAAATCCTATGACCTGCTTCTTGAAAACATCGAACAGAATACAGCGGTAAAAACAGCATCCGCGGATTTTCAGCTTATCAATGACGGTGTTTCCTGGAAGCTGGCAAATGGAAATGAGGAACTGGGCAATGCCATTTTTGGTACACTGGCCACTACTCCGGTAGAAGAAGACAGTGAATCGGCAGAATAACCGTTCCCATTGAGATTGTTCCTCAAATTATTCTCAGGAATATTTCAAATCCGATATTTTTCTCTCAATCATAAGTCAAAAGTCCGGAATTACGTACAGACGCCTGCCTGACAGTTCTTTTGCAGCTGTCAGGCAGGCGTCATCCGTTATCCCGGACTTTTTAAAAATCCAATAAAATCTTTATAAATAAAAGTGTGATCACAACCAGAATCACCGGTCTTACAATTCTGCTTCCATTCTTCATAACCATTCCGGCACCTGTATAATGTCCGGCAACGGAAAAAACAGCTGCTGCAAGTCCCAGCGGAAAAATAATCTTTCCGCTGAAAAGAAATACCACCAGTGCTGACACATTAGAAGAAAGATTGGCAAGCTTCATATTTCCGGATGCTTCCCTTACATGCATTTTTGCCACTCCTGTATACAGAAGCAGCAAAAAAGTCCCTGTTCCAGGACCATAAAATCCATCATAGCATCCGACAGCAAGAGAGCATATTCCGCAGATCAGCCACTGCTTCTTTCTGGAAATCTCCGCATCGCCGTCTCTGTCCAGGTCTTTTTTCTTCAAAACATAAAAAGCAACAATCGGAAGAACCGGAATCAGCATCACTTTCAGCACTCTGTCACTTGCCAGAAGCGCAAGATTCGCACCGATATAAGATCCCAGCAAAGCCATGGAAATACAGGGAACAGCAAGTCCCCAGTCCACAAATTTATTTTTACATAACCGCACGGTAGAAAAAACAGTTCCCGTTGCCGAAGAAAGCTTGTTCGTGGCAATCGCATAATGCATCGGTACTCCTGCCAGCAAATATGCAGGCAGGGAGATCAGACCTCCGCCGCCTGCAATAGCATCTACAAAACTCGCGAGAAATACCAACGGACATACAATCAAAAAATTCTGTATCGTAAGTTCCATCATCTCTCTCCGGTATTATTCCTGTTCACTTTCTGCTATTTCTTCCACATCTACCGCAAGGCTCAGTTCTTTCAGCTGAGCTTCACTGACATAACTCGGTGACTGGGTCATAAGGCAGGAAGCATCTTTTACTTTCGGGAATGCGATGACATCACGAATCGTATCTGCCCTTGCCATGAGCATAACCAGACGGTCCAGACCGTAAGCCAGTCCTGCGTGAGGCGGAACACCATATTTAAACGCATTCAGAAGGAAACCAAACTGCTCATATGCTGCTTCTTTTGTAAAGCCCAGAGCCTCAAACATTCTCTCCTGAATATGATTCTGATGGATTCTGACACTACCTCCACCAATCTCATTACCGTTCAGAACGATATCATATGCTTTTGCGCGTACCTTTCCAGGATCTGTATCAAGGAGCGGAAGATCTTCTTCCATCAGCATCGTAAATGGATGATGCATGGCTGTGAAACGATTTTCCTCCTCATTCCACTCAAGAAGCGGGAATTCTGTTACCCATACGAAACGATATTCATTTTTATCAAGAAGATTCATCTGTTTTGCCAGTTCCAGACGAAGTGCGCCAAGAACATCATACACCAGTTTATTTTTATCTGCAGCAAACAGAAGCAGGTCACCCGGCTTGCCATCCATAGCCTGTACCAGGGCATCCATCTCTTCCTCTTTCATGAATTTTGCAAAAGAAGATTTTCTTGTACCATCTTCTGCAATTGCAATATAAGCAAGACCTTTTGCACCATATCCCTTTGCAAATTCCACAAGCTTGTCGATTTTTTTACGCGGCATTGCTCCCTGGCCTTCTGCATTGATACCACGAACACTTCCGCCATTTTCCAGTGCATTTTTGAATACAACAAATTCGCAATCTTTCACAACTTCACTTACATCGTGAAGTTCCATTCCAAAACGCATATCCGGCTTATCAGATCCAAAACGGTCCATAGCCTCCTGCCAGGTAATACGCTCAATAGGAAGCTGTACATCCACGTCCAGTACTTCTTTAAACAGATATGCCAGATATCTTTCATTGACATCAATGACATCATCCACATCTACAAATGAAAGCTCCATATCGATCTGGGTAAATTCCGGCTGACGGTCTGCTCTTAAATCCTCGTCACGGAAGCAGCGGGCAATCTGAATGTAACGGTCATAACCGGAGCACATCAGAAGCTGTTTGTAAAGCTGCGGAGACTGCGGAAGTCCGTAGAAGCATCCCGGATGTACACGGGAAGGAACAAGATAATCTCTGGCACCTTCCGGAGTGCTTTTGCCAAGCATCGGCGTTTCAATTTCCAGAAATCCTTCATTTGCAAAAAACTGTCTTGTAAGCATTGCCACACGGCTCTTCAGCATGATATTTCTCTGAAGATCCGGTCTTCTCAGATCCAGATAACGGTATTTCAGACGAATTTCATCTTTTGTCTTGCTGTTCTCCTCAATCGGGAATGGCGGAACTTCGGATTCCGCAAGAACACGAAGAGATTTTACACGCAATTCAATCTCGCCTGTTGCAAGATTAGGATTGACAGCACCGCCACGTTTTTCAACAGTACCAATGACTGCGATCACAAATTCGCTTCTCAGCTTACCGGCTTTTTCAAAACCTTCTTCATCAATACTTCCGTTTTCAAAAATCAACTGCATGATTCCGGAACGGTCACGCAGATCCACAAATACGATTCCGCCTTTGTCACGTGCTTTCTGCACCCATCCCATCAAAGTCACTTCGCTGCCGATCATTTCTTTCGTCACTTCTGCACAACGGCAGGTTCTATGCAGACCTTTCATACTTTCAGCCATGATTGTTCTCCTTTTTTCAAGCTTTTCTTACTTATAATCTGTTCTTACATACGGTCTTTAAAGAATTCCACAAATTCCGTATATCCTTCAGACATCATCTGGTCCTTCTGGAATTTTTTATTCTTCTTCATAATGGCAATATTGACCTGTGCTCCATTTCTGCGTTCTTCTTCCGCCTGTTTCAGAATCTCACGCAGCTTATCTGCCGGCATATTCTTCTCGATCAGGTATGCTTTTTTGCCGTTTGCAGTGGGAACTTCATAACCGCGCTCCAGAAGAAGCATAACGATTCGTTCAAATCCAATGGAAAAACCGCAGGCACTGGTATTGTTTCCGGTAAATTTACCGATCATTTCATCATAACGTCCGCCGCCTCCGACAGAACCGCCGAACTCATCCATAGCAATCTCGAAAATCGGTCCTGTATAATAAGACATTCCACGCACCAGAGTCGGATCAAAGGACATACGGAAATCGGCCGTCTTTACAGCGTCCACAGTTGTAATGATCGTTTCCAGATCTTCGGCAACTTTTGGATCCAGTACCTCTTTCAGCTTCTCTTTGCAGTAACGGACACCTTCCACATCAGAGGTGATTTCCTGGAACATGCCGAGATACGTATCGATACTCTCTTTGGAAAATCCTTCTTCTTCCAGTTCTTTTGCAACGCCTTCCAGGCCGATTTTATCCATTTTATCAAGGATAATGAATACAGTGTCAAAGCTTTCTTCCGGAAAACCGCTGTACTGTGCCATAGCCTTCAGAATCTTGCGATCATTGATACGAATGGTAAAATTATGAAAATCCAGTTTTCCAAGAAGCGTCGTCGTTGCCAGTACCAGTTCGATTTCCGCAAGATAAGTAGGCTCTCCAAGAATGTCAATATCACACTGCATAAACTGGCGGAAACGTCCTCTCTGAGGGCGGTCAGCTCTCCATACATTTCCCATCTGAAGTGCTTTGAACGGAGCCGGAAGCTCATTGGCGTTATTGGAATAATATCTGGAAAGAGGAACCGTAAGGTCATAACGGAGACCGGAATCCACCAGATCTGCCTCTTCTTTTGCCTCGTCCAGTTTCAGTTTTTCCCCGCGTTTCAGGATTTTAAAGATCAGTTTCTCATTCTCACCGCCCTGTTTGCTGCAGAGATTTTCAATATGCTCCACGCAGGGGGTCTCGATTGCACAAAAACCGAATGTTTTATATGTTTCCCGAATCATGTTCATCACATAATTACGGATTTCCATCTCCCTTGGTAAAATATCTTTCATGCCGGTTACCGGCTTCTTTTTCAGTGCCATATTTTCCTCCTCGTATTTCCTTATGTGTTGTGTATTACTTTTTGAAATGCAATAAAAACATCCATATCAAAATTCTTGACTTCTTCAATCATCAGTTCAATGGCGGTTTCCCGGTCAAATGCCTTTCTGTACGGACGATTGGAGCTCAGTGCGGAAAAAACATCA
Organism: Blautia sp. HCP3S3_G3; assembly: GCF_052063365.1. Taxonomy (NCBI): domain Bacteria; kingdom Bacillati; phylum Bacillota; class Clostridia; order Lachnospirales; family Lachnospiraceae; genus Blautia; species Blautia sp. HCP3S3_G3. Next base: position 57,299 of record NZ_JBQHXR010000002.1, read on the forward strand.
CACACCCTGAGTATTCTTGCTCCGACAGGAATTTCCTCTCCGGCCTTGTTAGCTGGATAACCGCTCCCGTCATAGTTTTCGTGATGATAAAGAATACTCTCCAGAATAAAATCCGAGTATCCCTGGTCTTTGAGTTCCTCATACCCCAGTGTCGGATGCATGCGGACATATTTCAGTTCTTCAATCACCAGAGGATTACATTCCTGCCCGTTAATATAGCATGTCAGTTTCAGCTTGCCGATGTCATGAAGCATTCCGGCAATTGCCAGTTCATAACACAGATGTTCTTCCAGCCCCAATTCCTCTGCGACCGCATACGCCAGATTACTGACCGCCATACCATGATTCAATTCTGTAGTTAAATCAAATTCCAGAATCCTCTCCGGGGTATCTGACGTCCTTTTGTATGACGAACCCAAAGAGCACACCTCCTGTCAGTCACAGCCAGGTCCGGATGCCTGCCCGCTTTCTTTCAATCATCTCATCAATGCGGCTGATGTAATTGGATACATCCTTTACATTTTCCACACGTTCAATGCGTTTCCCATGGTCAAAAACCAGCTTGGAGGAGCCGCCGGCTCCCAATGCAATGATCGGCTGTTTTTCTTCCATAATCAGTATATTGTAAATTCCGGCTTTGTCAACTGCTGCATAGCCAACATTTTCAAAATTCCCTTTCATATTTTTCTGTCTGTACAGATAATAGGGTCCCATTCCCATTTCATAAGCCGTTTTCATCGTCAGATCCATGATCTGCTGGTTGTTCTCAAATGTCATTTCCTGATACCGGTCTTTGAACATATTCAGACGTGCCGCACGTTTTACTGCCAGCGAATGAACAGTCAGACTGTCCGGAGACAGTTTACGGACTTCTTCCAGTGTTTTCTCAACCATGGAGTAATCCTCTCCCGGAAGACCTACGATCAGATCCATATTGATATTGTCATACCCGCATTCCCTTGCCATATGAAAAGCTTCTTTCGTCTGTTCTACTGTATGGCGGCGTCCGATAATGTCCAGAGTTTTCTGATTCATTGTCTGAGGATTCACAGAAATACGGCTTACAGGAAATTTCCTCATAGCCATAAGTTTTTGTTCTGTGATACTGTCCGGCCGTCCGGCTTCCACGGTAAATTCCTCAAGTCCGTCTAATCCGAACGCATCATCCAATGTTCCAAGAAGACAGGTAAACTGTTCCGGTTCCAGTGTCGTGGGAGTTCCTCCTCCGATATAAACCGTATCCAGCTTGCGTCCTTTCATCATTTCTGCAACAGCGCGGATTTCTTTACAGAGCGCATCCAGATAGTCATCCACCTTTGCTTTCCACAGTTTCAGGGGATAAGAACTGAAAGAACAATACAGACAGATACTCGGACAAAACGGAATACCGACATATAAACTGTATCCATTCTCGTAATCAATATTTTTCAGAATCTCCCTTTCCCGATTGGCGATTGTGATTGCCAGTGCTGCCTTCTGAGGACTTACCAGATACTTTTCCCGCATTTCTCTGGCAATCTCCGGGTTCGTCATCCCGGATTCGATCATTCCCATAGCAAGCTTTGCAGGACGAATTCCTGTAAGATTTCCCCACGGCAGTGTTCTTCCGGTCATTTTTTCCAGAATGCGATACAGCGCATATTTGATACTGTCCTTATTCTGTTTGCGAAGTTCCATCTCCTCCTGAGAGCGCTTCGCAGCCGGCATTTGCTCCGATTCTTTGCAATTCTGATCACACTCCTGCCCTGAGGACTCTCCTCGGGCAGAGGAACCTGCAGAAGAATCTGACGAATCCTTTCCTCTGAGGCAAGAAATAAGGGCATCCCTCGTCTGCCCTTCTATCACTTCTGCATGAACAACCCCTTTGTGTTCTTCATTCTTATAGCGGATCTCATAATCGTTCCCAATCTTTTCCACCCGGAACACAGTTCCACAAATCTCCTCTTCTTCACTGTAAGAAATGTGGAACTCTGCTCCCGGATAAAAAGCTTTGATCAGTTCATAAATATCATGTTCAAATTCTCTGTCCAAAAACAGAATCTGGATTTTACACAAATGGATTATACCTCTTTTCATAACCTATGGTAGTAGAAGCATCATGCCCCGGATAGACTTCCGTTTCTTCCGGCAGGGAATCTACCAGTTTATGAAGACTTCTTACAATCTGTGCCGTACTTCCTCCCGGAAAATCCGTTCTTCCGACAGATCCGTAAAACAACGTATCTCCGCTGAAAAGAACGTCTTCTTCCTTCAGGTAATAACAGCAGCTGCCCGGTGTATGTCCCGGTGTGAGCAGCATCTGTACGGAAAATCCCGCTGCTTCAAACACCTGCAGATCATCCAGAAGTTCTTCCGGTTTTATGGAACATCCCGTTCCGTAATGACTGGACATATTCATGGACGGTTCCTTCAGCATCTGCTGTTCAGAACGGCTTGCATATACAGGAATCTTATACTGATCCCTGACCTCTTCTACAGCAAGAATATGATCAAAATGTCCATGAGTCAGCAGAATACCTGCAGGCTTTCCGCCCATTTCCGCAACTTTGCGGAAAATTTTATCCGCAGAAGCTCCCGGGTCTACAATGAGCATTTCTCCTGTTTCTTTATTCTTCAAAAAATAGCAGTTTGTATATACATTTCCCACGATACATTTCTGCAGTTCTAATTTTGCCATCTATAACTCCTTCTCAGCCGGTGGTACGTTCCACATCCAGAACACTTTCCACCTGACGGATTTTTTCGATAAGGGTGTTCAGTTCTTCCTTGCTCTTTACTTCAAAGCTCATGGAAATCGTTGCCTTTTCCTGTTTGTTGGTACGGCTGTTCACGCTCCGCACATCAATTTTACGCTCTGTAAAGATCTTGGACAGATCCACCAGAAGACCGGTACGGTTGTTGGCGAACACATGAATCTCTGCCATATATTTTTCTGCTGTTTTCGTATCCGGCTGCTGCCATTCTGCCTCGATCAGACGGGTTCTGTCAATTTCCGGCATATTCAGAACGTTTACACAATCGGTACGGTGAATGGTAATGCCCCTTCCTCTTGTGACAAATCCCACGATCTCATCCCCCGGAATCGGACTGCAGCATTTGGAAAAACGCACTGCCACATCATGGATTCCCTTCACCACAATTCCGCTCTTACTCTTGGCAATATGAAGCTTCTCCTGATTCTCATTGGCAGCTTCCAGAACCTGTTCATCTGTAAGGTTCTTTTTATTTTCCTTCTCGAAGGCTTCCATCAGTTTATTGAAGACCTGGCCTTCTTTGAGACCGCCATGTCCGATGGCTGCCAGTACGGATTCCCAGTCACGGAAGCCATATTTGCGCATAACTGCTTCCAGATACTGAGATTTTGTATAAGTGCTGATCTTGTAACCTTTTCCCTTGGCATACTGCGCCAGCATTTCTTTTCCCTTGAGGATATTATCTTCCTTCAGTTCTTTCTTAAACCACTGATTGATCTTATTCTTGGCCTGTGTGCTCTTGACCAGTTTCAGCCAGTCGCGGCTCGGTCCCTGGGAATTCTGGGAAGTAATGATTTCAATTCTGTCACCGTTTTTGATCTGATATTCAATCGGAACCAGCTTGCCGTTCACTCTTGCGCCTACCATCTTATTGCCTACTGCACTGTGGACACTGTATGCAAAGTCAATCGGTGTGGAACCATTGGGAAGTGTCTTGACATCTCCCTCCGGAGTAAAACAGTAAACACTGTCTGCAAAAAGATCCAGGTCATTTTTCAGAAGGCTCATGAATTCTTTATTGTCAGACATGTCCCTCTGCCACTCCAGAATCTGACGCAGCCAGTTTAATTTTTCTTCTTCGCTCTTTCCTACCGGCACCTTGCCATCGGAAGATTCTTTGTATTTCCAGTGAGCAGCAATACCGTACTCTGCTGTTTTGTGCATCTCAAAAGTACGAATCTGAATCTCAAACGGCTGTCCATTAGGACCGATCAGAGTTGTATGAAGAGACTGGTACATATTCGGCTTCGGCATGGCAATATAGTCCTTGAAACGGCCGGGGATCGGCTTGTACATTTCATGAATGACACCCAGCGCCGCATAACAGTCCTTCACTGTATCTACAAGAATACGCACTGCAAAAAGATCATAAATCTGGTCGATCGTCTTATCCTGATTTACCATCTTCTTATAGATGCTGAAAAAGTGCTTCACACGGCCATCCACCTGCGCTTTGATCCCGGCATCTTCCATGTGTTTCTTCACCTGCTGTACGATTCCGTTTACAAACTCTTCGCGGACACTTTTGCGCAATGCCACTTTTTCTACAAGGTCGTAATATACATCCGGCTTCAGATATTTCAGAGAAAGGTCGTCCAGCTCCACTTTAATTTTGGAAATACCAAGACGCTGTGCGATCGGTGCATAAATATCCATCGTTTCTCTGGCTTTTTCCTGCTGTTTCTCAGGCCGCATATACTGAAGTGTACGCATATTATGAAGACGGTCTGCCAGCTTGATCAGAATGACACGGATGTCCTTGGCCATTGCCAGAAACATCTTCCTTAAGTTTTCTGCCTGCAATTCCACCTTGTCTGCAGAATAGGAGAGCTGTCCAAGTTTCGTTACTCCATCCACGAGAAGCGCAACTTCCGGTCCGAATTCCTTTTCCACTTCCTCCGAAGTCATCCAGGTATCTTCCACTGCATCGTGAAGCAGACCTGCCACGATGGTTTCTTTGTCAAGTTCCAGATCCGCAAGAATGATTGCGACACAAAGAGGATGGATAATATACGGTTCTCCCGATTTTCTCTTCTGATCCTTATGTGCTTCTCTGGCAACTTCATAAGCCTTCTGTATCATGGAAATATCCGTAGACGGATGGTATTTCTTTACACTGGCTATCAGCTCATGATATAAATCTTCCGGACTGGTGAAATCATTCATGGTTTTCACTGCCGCATCTGCTTTCCTGACAGATTCCAGCTTTTCTTTTTCGACCTCCAGAGAGGACGGTTCCTGATTTGCTTTTTGTCTTTTTTCTGCCATACTCAGTTCCCCTCAAATCAAATCTCGTTCGCTCCAAGCGGTTTATTTGCCCTCATAACAGATTACCGATGATACATCATAACCTGCAAGTTTCTCCCGTCCATTCAGTCCGGCAAGTTCCATCAGAAATACGATCTTAACCACCTCTCCGCCAAGTTCTTCGATCATCTTGGCTGCTGCTTCGATCGTACCGCCTGTAGCAATCAGGTCATCGATAATGGCAACCTTCTGCCCCGGTTTAATAGAGTCTTTATGCATTTCAATCGTTGCTGTACCATATTCCAGATCATACTCTCTGGAAATCGTTTCACAGGGAAGTTTTCCCTTCTTGCGGACCAGAACAAAAGGCTTATGCATATTATACGCAATCGGCATTCCAAAAATAAATCCTCTGGATTCCGCACCAACGATCACATCTACGTCCACATCTTTCAAACAGTCCTGCATGGAGTCGATTGCCAGCTGCAGTCCATCGGCATCCTGTAAAATACTTGTAACATCACGGAAAATAATCCCCGGTTCCGGGAAATCCGGAATGCTTCTTACATATTCCTCAATTTTTTTCATCTTTATCTTCCACTCCTTACACTGTTCTTCAGAATATTTATAAAAATATTACTATGTGATAAAAATATTCTATATTATAACACCTTTTTTTTTCAGAATCAATGAAAACCCGACATACATCGAGGAATTACACCAGAGCGCGTCAGGAAATCGTCCTCTTTCTTACTCTTTCAGCGATAATTCCGGATGACTGCCTGCAGCGTTTCTCTTCCCTGATAGGAATTGATCTCCGGATAATAGGTCACAGAAACGGTTTCTTTGCTCTGGACAAATCTCTGGAATTCCTCTGCTTCTCCGAAATATACCGCATCCGTTACATTTCCTTTTGCGTCCATCAGCTGCATTTTGGCTACATTACGATTTTTGCCCAAAATCCGGAGTCCTAAAACATGAAGTCCCTTCTCCGCAAACAAAGGCTTCGTATTCCCCTTTCCAAAGGGTTCCAGAAGAGAAAGCTGTTCCACCAGTTCCCTGCCTGCGTAATAAAGAGGCATGGGTACATCAATCACAACCTTCGGCATCAGTTCATCCTCCGTCAGGGTACAGTTCTGATTGATGCGCCGGCGAAATTCACCGACATTTTCTTCTTTCAGGGAAAGTCCGGCTGCCATGGGATGCCCTCCGAATTTTTCCAGCAGTTCAGAGCATCTGACCAGCTCATCATACATGGAATACGCTTCTATGGAACGTCCGCTTCCCTTTACTCCTGTTTCACTTCTTGTCAAAACAAATGTCGGTTTATGGTATCTTTCACGGATTCTTCCGGCTATGATTCCGGCAAGGCTTTCGTGACATTCCGGTAGATACAGAACCAAAACCCGGTCTCTCCCATCTGCTGTCTCTTCAACCAGCTTTATTGCCTCATCTTTTCCCTGCTCTGTCATCGCCTTTCTGCTCTGATTCAGTGCTGTCAGATCTCCGGCAAGGCGTGCGGCATTCTCCGCATCCTCCGAAAGAAACAGAGCAAGCGAACGCGACGCGGTATCCAGTCTTCCGCTGGCATTGATACATGGCCCCAGCACAAATCCAACATGATAGGAAGAAATCTCCGTATCCTCCAGACCATTTGCCTGAATCAGTGCCCGCAATCCATAATTCGATGTTCTGGAAAGACATTTCAGTCCTTCTTTTACAATAATCCGGTTTTCTCCCTGAAGATCCATCACATCGCCAACAGTTGCGATGGCCGCAAATTCCAGGAAGCTCATAATATCTTCCCGCTGCAAGCCTGACTTTTCATATAACGCCCATATCAGTTTCCATGCAACCACAGCACCACAGATATTTTTGAACGGATAAGTACAGTCCTGCTGTTTGGGATTGATCACCGCATCTGCCGGCGGAATACGGTAGATGCGTCCGTTTTCGGTATCTTCATAGGGAACTTCGTGGTGATCGGTAACCACGGTAGTAATCCCCAGTTCACGGGCGGATGCAATTTCTTTTGACGCGGCAATCCCATTATCACAGGTAACAATCGTATCAATTCCGTCTTCTTTTGCCCGAAGGATCAATTCCTGGTGCATACCGTAGCCATCTGTGATCCGATCCGGAATATAGGTATCCACATTTCCGCCAAGTCTTTGGATTCCTTTCAGAAGGATATAGGTAGACGTCACACCGTCAATATCATAATCTCCAATGATCCGGATCTTTCTGCGGCTCCTGATTTTTTCCAAAAGAATATCTACCGCTTTTTCCATATCCTTCAAAAGCCACGGGGACGGCAGTTCTTCCAGGCCCCCGTACAGATAAGTCCGGATATGATCCATTCCCTCCACATCCCGGTTGCGGATCAGTCTTGCGATCACCGGATCAATCTCAAAGGTTCTGCCGATTTCCTGAAAATCTGCTCTCTTGGCTGTTACAACCCATTTTTCCATCATGTTCTGTTCCCTCTCTTTTCTGTCACACAGAAATGCCGTAATTCAAAACATCCCGGGGCAGGTTTTATTCCTGTCCCGGGATATGTATACGTTTGTTCAGAAAAACTCTCAGAAGGCATTTCTGTTCTTCAGGCAAATACCATCCGAGTTTCTTATTTGTTTTCATCCGCTTCTTTTGCGGCTGCTTCCTGAGCTGCAAGACGTTCTGCGACTCTCTTGCGGTTTTTCTTCTTTGGCTGAACCGGATCTTTTCTGGCTGTTTCAGTACCGGCTGTTTTCTTTTTTTCCGGAGCTTTTACTTCCTTTGCAGGAGCTTTGGCAACAGCTGCACCAGCAGGCTGTACACCACCCTGGAATCTTTTCTTAAATACCAGCCACAGAGCACCTGTAATGCATACAGAAGAATATGCACCACAGACAATACCAACCATCAGAGGTGCTGCAAATTCACGAATGGAAGAAACTCCCATGATGAAAAGAATCGCAACCATGATGAAGGTGGTGATGGAAGTATAGATACTTCTTGTCAGTGTTTCTGTGATACTTGCATTGACGATTTCTTCCAGGCCATCCACTCTGCTGCTTCCATGAAGATTTTCACGGATACGGTCAAAGATAACAATGGTAGCATTGATGGAATAACCTACAATCGTCAGCATACATGCAATAAATGTATTTCCGACAGATACACGCGCGATCGCATAGAAAGTCAGTACGATCAAAACATCATGAAGAAGGGCAAGTACTGCACTTCCTGCAAAGCGGATGTCCTTGAAACGGAACCAGATGTAAAGAAGCATAAAAATCGTTGCAACGATCACAGCGATGATTGCATCCTGACGCATCTCGGAACTTACGGTAGCAGAAATACTTTCTGCAGAGATCAGACTTTCATCTACGCCGAACTTGTCAACAAGAGCCTGATTCAATGCTTCACGCTCATCAAGAGCCAGTGCACGTGTTTTGATAACTACCTGATTGGTTCCAACTACCTTCGTAGTCTGAACATTCTTATCTCCGGTCACTTCCTCGACAACAGGAGTTACTTCAGAGTCAATCTGTTTGATGTCCATTTCTTCATTAAAAGTAACGTTTGTAGAAGTACCGCCGGAGAATTCCAGGCTGTAATTCAGTGCTTTTCCTTCTGTCTGGCTGTGGATCAGCATAAATACCGGTCCAAGAATGATCAGTACAAGTGAAAGGATAAAGAATGTTTTGCGTTTTCCGACAAAATCAACTGCTTTTCTTTCTTTTGCGCGTCCATAGAATTTTTCATCACGCACACCGACTGCATAAAGTGCATTGACAACCAGTTTTGATACGACCAGTGCGGTAAACATAGAGATGACAATACCCATTGCCAGAGTATAAGCAAATCCTTTTACAGAACCGGAGCCCAGCCACATCAGCACACATGCCGCGATCAATGTCGTGATATTACCGTCAAAGATTGCGGAAAAAGCTTTCTTGAAACCGCTTCGGATCGCATTGGGTACAGATAATCCCGCAGTAATTTCTTCTCTGATTCGTGCATAAATAATTACGTTCGCGTCTACTGCCATACCGATACCAAGAATAATACCTGCAATACCCGGAAGCGTAAGGGTAATGTCAAAGGCATTCAGGGAAATCAGCATCAGGGCTGTATAAAGAACAAGTGCGACACCTGCCGCAAGTCCCGGAACACGATATATAAAAATCATAAACAGAATAACGAGCACAAGACCGATTGCAGCAGCTTTTACACTGGTAGCAATTGCTTCTTCACCCAGCTGTGCGGCAACTACGCTGGAACGGAGTTCTTCCAGTTCCAGACTGAGGGAACCGATTCGGATGTAGGAAGCAAGATTCTGTGCCTCTTCTACACTGGACATACCGGTGATCTGCGCCTTGCCTCCGGTAATGGCCTCATTGACATTCGGTGCACTTAATACACTGTTATCGTAGATGATTGCAATCTGTTTGCCCACATTTGCTTCGGTTGCTTCTGCAAATTTGTCCTTGCCTTCATCGGTAAGTACCAGACTGACAATGTATTCTTTGGTGCTGTTCTGATCGTTCTGATAAGCACCGCCTGTTGCATCTGCCACATCCGTACCTTCCAGTACAACAGAACCGGCTTCACGGATCTCGTCCAGACTTCTGCTGAGAACATATTCTGTACCATTATATTCGAAGTTCTGGTTGCCGTCTGCGTCTGTCTGCTCAATAAAGCACAGAGAACCCGGTTTACCAAGTTCTTCCAGAATTGCATTTGCATCTGTTACACCTGGAATCTCTACATTGATACGATTGGAACCTTCCTGATAGACCTGTGCTTCAGTACTGTACTGTTCCACACGTTTCTGCAGCTTATAGACAGTATCAGACATGTCTTCGCTGCTTGGGTTGCTTTCTTTGGTCTGATAAGTAATGCTGACACCACCGGACAGGTCAAGACCTGTATTGATGTTCCTGGCAGATCCCGTACCGGTCGGTCCGAAACCGACAGCAGCTGTATAGCACAGCAGAACTGTAAGAACGGCAGTCAGGAGCAATACTACGACCCCTTTGTTTTTCTTCATTGTTTTTCCCTTTCTAGATTATTACTTATTCCGCTAACGCGGCTTTTATCATGATAGCGCACTCCACACGCTTCCTCTGGAGCTCGCATCCGATTTCATAATTACCTTTTACATCTCCCTGGAAATGGTAGGCATTGGCAGCACAGCCTCCGCTGCAGTAAAATCTTGCAAAACAGTCTTTGCAGGATTCTTTTGTATAAACATTGCAGCCGGCAAATTCCTCACGGACTTCCGGACGGGTAATTCCCTCATCCACATTGCCCATCAGATATTTTTCTTCTCCGACGAACTGATGACACGGATATAAATCCCCCCATGGAGTCACAGCAAGATATTCTGTACCGGAACCGCATCCGGACAGACGTTTGTAAACACAGGGACCGCCTGTCAGATCGATCATAAAATGGAAGAAATTAAAGCCATTTCCTTCTTTTTCTCTTCTGATCATTTCTCTTGCCAGTGTATCATATTCTTTCAGAATCTGAGGGATGTCTTCCTTACGGATCGCATATTCCTCTTCCTCCGGTGCAACGACAGGCTCAACGGAAATCTGTTTAAATCCAAGATCTGCAAGATGAAGCACATCTTTGGAAAAATCCAGATTATGGTGAGTAAAGGTTCCTCTTACATAATATTTATCCTGATTTCTGGACTCGGCAAATTTCTGGAATTTCGGCATGATCAGATCATAGCTTCCGGCTCCCTTGCGGAAAGGCCGCATATAATCATGCACTTCCCTGCGTCCATCCACGCTCAGGACCACATTGCCCATTTCCTTATTGCAGAACTCCATTACTTCATCATTCAAAAGCACGCCATTCGTGGTCAGAGTAAAGCGGAACTTTTTGTTATGGAGCTTCTCCTGCTCTCTTCCGTATTTCACAAGGTCTTTGACCACCTGCCAGTTCATCAGCGGTTCTCCACCGAAGAAATCCACTTCCAGATTACGCCTGCTGCCGGAATTGGCAATCAGGAAATCCAGCGCTTTTTTGCCCACTTCAAAGGACATCAGCGCTCTTCTTCCGTGATATTCTCCTTCTTCTGCAAAGCAGTACCGGCATGCAAGATTGCAGTCATGTGCTATATGCAGACAGAGTGCCTTGACAACTGTCTGACGGTTGCTGCTGAATTCTTCAATGGCGCTCTCATAAATATCTTTTGTAAAAAGCATTCCCTCTTCCTGAAGCTTGCGGCACTCGTCTATAGAAGTACGCACAGCTTCTTCCGGGAATCTGTCGCCAAGCTTATCCACAATGGCTTCCTGTGATTCTTCCGCCTCCAGATATGGCAGAACTTCGTAGGTAACATCATCCACAACATGAATACAGCCACTGTTAATATCCAGAACAATGTTGTAGCCATTATTCTGATATCTGTGAATCAGACTCATTTTTCAGTTTCCTTTCCTGACTTTTCTATATCGTAAAGACTGCATATGCAGACATTCACTTCCCGTATTTGTGAAAAACATAAGAATAAGCAGCGGATTAGATAACCCGCTGCTTACCATTTCTCACAGAGCGGCTCTTATTTGTGCTCGCAGCTCTGGTTTCCTACTGTACAGGAAGTCTTGCAAGCAGACTGGCAAGAAGTCTGACATTCGCCACATCCGCCTTTTTTCACTGTATTCTGAAGATTTTTTGTATTTAATGTTTTAATATGTTCCATTGAGGTATCCTCCTTATGTATTATATGTCTTTGCCTAGTATAGCATAAAACTTTCTGTTTTTAAAGTCTTTTTTTCATTATCTCATGACAGTCTTTTTATTTGCCGGTTATCCATGTAGTTTCACTGGTATAGCATTTTCTAAATACTGTACCAAATAGCTTTCTCTGTTTACGAAAGCATTCCGCCAAGAGCACCTCCGCCAAGGCACATCAGGAATGTCGTCACTGCGTGCCGCATAGTCATATCCCATTTGCCCTGCACAGCAAATGAAACGATGGCCAGAAGCAGAAAATAGCTGAGGCCGACCAGTAAACCGAACAGATATTTTTCTTTTCGTATGATTTTCCCCACAAGAAATCCTCCTGCCAGACAGGAAATTACATAGATGACAAGAATCCCTATGGCAACCGGTTTTTCTCCAAGATTAAACTGAAAAAGCAGAAAAGCCAGCAGCAGAAGAGAGATTCCGGTCAGCACGTAAGACAGAAGCAGCGATTTCAGAACAGCCTTTACTCTCATAAAAACAGCCCTCCCATTGATATATATGGGAGAGCTGCGTGGATTATGCTTTCGCAGATTTACAGGATATTATTTTTTCTTTCTCTTCAAAACAACTACAGCTACAATGATAATCACTGCCGCTGCTACAAGAATCACGAACGGAAGGATCTGTGTATCATCACCGGTCTGTACTGCAGCCGTTGAAGAAAACTGGCCGGATGTACCGGTGTTATTCTGACCGTTCTGCGTACTGCTGCCGGATGATCCGTCACTTACTCCGGAATTCCCACTGCTGTTTGAAGAATTTCCGCTGTTGGCAGATGTATTATTTCCGGTACTGCTGTTTCCGCTGCCGGACGAAGAACTGCCGGAACTGCTGCCCGTATTTGAAGGTGCCTGAGTCGGAGCTTTGGTTGGCATCGGTGTTGTGTAATTATTATCCATTCCGTCTCCGCCGATCAGCGTTTTGCTTCCGGCAATTCCAAACGGACTGAAGGAATGTGTGCTGAAGATCATGGTACTGCCGTTTACACTTGGAATGATGGTTTCTACCGCACCATTGTCAAGCAGATGTTCAATGGTATAATCATAACCTTCTTTTACCGGAATGGTCACACTGATATATTCTCCATCCGGAATCTCGTATTCCGTATCATTCTTCAGATCCCAGAGTTCAAATTCATAAGATCTGAAAATAGTCGCTTCTGATTCATTGGAAAACTCATAACTCTCTCCGCTTGTTGCACGGAACTGAACATACCAGGGAAGATTAATTCCGGAAACAGAAATTCCGTCACAGCTATGATTCTCCACTGCACGCTGTTCCATTTCCTCTTCCGTCAAATCCTCTTCTGCAGTCGCCGGACGCTCGTCGACCGTTTCCTCGTCTGCACGGTCAAAAATGTTATCCGGTATTTCCTCGTCCGTTTCCTGTTCTTCTTCCTGATTCCTCTCTTCATCAGTCACAGAATCGGAAGCACCGTCAGACACATTGTCTTTCGAACTATCTGTCTTGTCTTCAGAAGATTCCTTATCCTTCGAATCTTCTGCCTTTCCGCTTTCTGATTCGACCTTATCATTTGTGGAAATATCCGGATTCTCTGTCACTGTTTCCGGGGAATCTGATTTTTCTGATGAGGAAGTTTCTGTTTTTTCCTCCGGTTCTGCTTCCCCGGAGCTTTTTCCGGAATCTGTTTCTATATCTTTTTCTATATTGGTTTTTGCACTGTCTTTTTTCTCTTCACTGTCGTTCAGAGTTTCACCGGTCCGGGTGTCGGAACCTTCCTGCACATCGGAGTCTTTCTCACCGGATATCTGTGAATTATCACCCTGCTCCTGTGTATTCTCCGTTTCAGCAGCAGTCTCACCTGAAACTGTATCTCCGGATGTCACTTCCTCCCCTGCTGTCTCAGAATTATCGTATCCCCCGTTCTCTGTTGTGTCGGAATACTCCGTTCCTGTGCTCTCTTCTTCGGATGCCTCTATACTGCTCACAACAACAGTCACATAACCGATCATCTTATCGGATTCCCCATCCCATCCATCAATTCTGGAAAGATCAAAAGTCTCTGTCGGACGGAAAATCACTTCAAACGCTTCTGAACGTCTGGAGGGAACCTGTGTGTCATCTGCCCAGGAAAGCTTTCCATATTCACATTTGGGTAAAGAAATCTCAGAAAGCGGAACCGGTGTTTCTATCGTTATATTATCAGGAAATATGGAATTTTTCTCAATAGCGGTACTGCGGCTCTCTGCAAATGCGGGAAGCATCTGACCGCTTATCAGTGCTGCAGACAGCACTGCTGCCGCTATCAGTTTCCTGTTTCTTCTGTTCATTTTTCTCATTTTCTTTTTCATCATCTTACACCTCTGTATCAATCACTCTTCACCTGTACTCACCTGAAACCGTGCTCTTTCTGTCACGATTTCTTTCTATATGTAACGGACCGTGTTTATATACTCAGCCCAATTTTAAATCTGACTTTAATAGTATATCAAAGTTTTAATCTTTTGTAAATATTTTGTAATATTTATTTTCATTTTATGACAAAAAATATCATAACACACTATTGTTCGTTTGGACAGCCCCAAAATTATCTTTTTTTTCGTTCTTGCAAATATTACGATTTTCCTGTATATTTCTCTTTGTATATCTATTAATGGCAGGAGCTGATGATAAAAATAGCATCTATTTTTTACCCGCTGCCTGTCAGTCATTTCAAAGTAAAAAAGGAGTGAACGTTATTTTGGACTCAAGTGTTCCTATACAAGCGCTTTCCGTACTGGTTCTGGTGCTGCTCTCAGCTTTTTTTTCCTCTGCAGAGACAGCTATGACCACGGTAAACAGGATACGTGTCCAGTCCCTTGTCGAACAGGGCAACAAACGGGCAATCATACTGGATAAGGTCATCTCAGACTCCAGCAAGATGCTCAGTACTATTTTAATTGGAAACAATATTGTGAATATGGCTGCATCTTCTCTGATGACAACCCTGACGATCCAGGTTCTCGGAAATGTATATGTCGGCCTGGCAACCGGTCTTCTGACTTTATTAATTCTTATTTTCGGTGAGATTACGCCAAAGACGCTTGCCTCCATCCACTCGGAAAAACTGTCGCTCTCCTATGCGCGTATCATCTATTTCCTGATGATCATCCTGACACCTGTCGTTTATATCATCGGCAAGCTTTCCAACGGTGTGATGTTTCTCCTGCATGTAGATCCGGATGCCAAACATAACACCATGACCGAGCATGAACTGAGAACTCTCGTAAATGTCAGTCAGGAAGACGGCGTCATCGAGAGCGAAGAAAAGCAGATGATCTACAATGTATTTGATTTTGGTGATTCCACTGCAAAAGATGTGATGATTCCAAGAATTGATATGACCTTTATCAATGTTTCTTGTACTTTTGAAGAACTGATGGATATTTTCCGGGAGGATATGCATACACGATTCCCCGTATATGAAGATAACACAGACAATGTCATTGGCATCATCAATATCAAGGATCTTCTGCTCTACCCCAAGGATAAAGCTTTTTCCATCAGAGAGATTCTGCGTGAACCATATTTCACCTATGAATATAAGTCCACCGCCGATCTGATGCTGGAAATGCGTAAAGCTTCTGTAAATCTTGCCATTGTGCTGGATGAATACGGGGCAACTGCGGGTCTTGTCACTCTGGAAGACCTTCTGGAAGAAATCGTTGGCGAAATCCGGGATGAATACGATGAAGACGAAGCAGAACCTCTCAGAGAAGTCCAGCCCGGAATCGAATATGTCGCACTTGGCTCTGCCAAACTGGATGACATCAATGAAATCCTTCATACAGATCTTTCTTCCGAAGATTATGATTCCATCGGCGGATATATCATCGAACAGTTAGACTGCCTGCCTGTCCATGGACAGGCTGTCACAACAGACAGTGGAATCCGTCTTGTTGTGGATGACATTGACAAAAACCGCATTGAACTTGTTCACATCTGGCTTCCACCAAAAGAACCGGAAGAAGAACATAAAGAAAAATAAACCGACAGCCGTTATCTTTCCAGGAGATTCTGAGATTTTTCCGGTAAGATACGGCTGTTTTTGTATTACAGGAAAGTACTTTGCATTTTCCTGTAATATAAAAAACTCCGACGGCATCGCATATTAAAGCATCAACGGAAACTGAGTGATAATCCGGGATACTTCTCCTGTCACAGCGTTTCTTCCTTCCAGTGTATCTCTCCAGTTGCTGCGGCTGATTCCGTCCGGACAGGACGGACATACATAAAACTGTGTTTCCGGATACGATAACTGATAATACATCAGAGACCGTCTCGCATGGTAACTCTTGCAGCAAAGAATGGCACTTCTGATTTCCAGACCTGCCTCATCCGTCACTTTCCTCGAAAATTTCGCATTTTCATAGGTAAAGGTCGACTGGTCTTCTTTCAGAATCGCCTCTTTGGGAACACCATTTTTCATCAGAACATCTTTCAGGAATTCAAATTCTGTTTCATAATTTCCATTATATTTTTCCTGCTCTGCAAGCACACCGGAAAATGCCCCTGTCACGATACTGAATCTTCCGCTGGGAAGAATATAGGGTGCATATCCCTCTCTGTATAACACAGCCGCCTGCTCTGCCATCTGCGGATATCCATTCCCGGGCACAAAAATAATATCCGCTTTCTGAAGCCTGTCCTCCGCAAAAATAAACTCTTCCGTATGATTCAAAAGAGCCTCGTAGGAATCGTCTTTGAAATCTCCATTGTATTCTTCCTTTATATTTCTGTATGTTATATCATTATTTTTATGATCCATAATAATCTTGTCCTTTTCTTTTATTCAGTCTGCTACATATTCTGCTATTTTATGTTTCTGCATCCCCGTCATCATAACACAGAAGCCAAAAAAAGACCAGATTTCTCTCACATAATCCGGTCTTTTTCCCACATAGAATCCAGTTTTACAGACATTTCTGTCCGTAACAAATACTTCAGTTTTTCGCAGACATTCCTGTCCGTAACAATTACTCCGGCTTTCGCAGACATTCCCGTCCGCAACAATTACTCCGGTTTTTGCAGATGATTCGATATTTCTATTTCGTTACGATCAAAGTGCTGTATCCGTCATCTCTCAGCCGCTGTTCCATATTGATTGCATTTCCCAGCTGAAGGAATGCTCCTACCTGTACTTTATACAGACCATCCTGATAAAGCAGAAACGCCGGGTAACCTTTGCCCGTCAACTGGTACAGCATGCGGTCTGCGTTTTCTCTGTTCCGAAAAGCTCCTGTCTGCACACGGTAATAAACAGGACCTTCAATTTCATTTTCATCCAGGGTTCCCAGAATTGCTCCTGCAATCCCCTGTGCGATCTCATCAAACTTTTCATCAAAAAGCTGATTATCCACATCGGAATTAATAAAACCGATTTCCAGCAAAAGTGCCGGCATTTTGGTTCTGCGCAGCACCACAAGTCCCGGACGTTCTTCGATTCCGATTTCACGGAAGCCTACCTCTCCCATAGCACCCAGAATATTTTCCGCCATCTCATATTTGATTCCGCTTTTATCATACAGCAGGACCTCTACTCCATCGTACTGATTGGCCTTCGGACTGCTGTTCCTGTGAAAAGAAATAAAAAAGTCCGCATCTGACTGGTTGGCAAGCATTGCCTTTTCAAAAGGCGTCTGATAAACATCTGTTGTCCTGGTATAGACCACGTCAATTCCATTTTCCGAAAGAATCTTTCCGACTGCAAGCATCAGCTGCAGATTGTCATCCTTTTCCTGACGACCGTTATATACAGCACCAAGATCACTTCCTCCGTGTCCGGCATCCAGCATAATTTTATATTCCGGCACAGTCAAAACTCCTTATGAAAGATATTTCCTTTATATTATATGCATAAGAAAAACATATGCATCCGGAAGAATATCACTCCCATGTAAATTCACCGTTCTCCCTGTTATAATGGTAAATATAATAACTCAGAAAGTCTTCTTCCGGAGTTGCCTCATCAACGGTTTCTTTCAATACCTTTCGGAGTTCGTCCACTTCCACTGCATTATCACGATGAATCATCACTTCATGGATACTGGTAAACACCATATAAAACCCGCTTCCCAGCAATTTTCCCAGCCGCTCTGCAACACCCGGCAAAAAAACAGCCACAGCTCCATTTGTCCGTTCTGTAGTACTCAGGCAATTTCCTCCGGCATCTTTCCGGAGAATAAAATCGGACAGCAGATTCATAAAATTTTCTCCGTTATAATCCGGTTCAAAAACCATTCTTTCCCATCGGAAGATACGGGGCGGAGTCATAAAATAAGTATTCAGCAGCGCTTTCCCGAAGACCTCCTCACTGTCCATATTCCATCTCTCCACCATATCATAATGGATTTTGAAACTGGACATAATGCCATCGAAATTTCCCATTCTCATGTAAAGCACCAGTGCGATATCCCCGATTCTCCGATAAATGGCATTCCGTAATTCCTGCTGATTCCGGTCAAAATTCAACAGACGAATAAACAAATCTCCTTTTATTTTTTCATAATCATCAAGATCATGGGCTTTCTCCAGAATCCCTGACCGTTTCATCCTGTCCAGTTCCGCCATCGTACGCCTCACAATTTCCGGCATTGTTTCTCCGTCAAGATAATTCTCATAAAGTTCCCTGACATATAGTCCGCAAACCTCCCGGGACTTCTCACCGATCCCGCATTCCACAAAAATCCTGTCTCCGGAAGTCTGAGGATAATCCTCTTTTTTCTTAAAGTAAATTCTGCTTTCCTCATACCCTGTTGCTCTGAGCAGGTCCTGTCGTAATTCTTCCGCAAAAGCTTCATACTCTTTTTCCATAGAAAATTCCTTTCCTTACTACTTTGCATGCTTTTTTGAATTTTGCAGGCGAATGCCTGAGATACTGAAAAAGATTCCGGACACCGCCTATACGGCAAACAATATCCGGCTTTCGAATGCACAGAAGAGTTCGCGTTTTGCGTGTCTGTGCACTGATATGACGGGAATTTCTCCATTCCCTAATGAGTTGCTGTAGGAACAGTATAGAATACCTGTCTGCATTTTGTAAAGGAAAAGCGTTCGACAATATCTGACAAGTTCCGACATCTGCAAAAACAGATTTACATCTTTCCTCGAATCCTGTATAATAAATGCGGGAATGAAGTTCTCCCATGGGAAACCTAAACCGCTTTTACAGCTGATGACTTCTGTGAATCAATTATCGCAGAAAACATCAGCTTTTTTGCGGATAAAAAGGAGGATATTTATGCTAACATCACTTTCGGGAGGATGATATATGATAATTAACGTTATTGTAATGGTAATAGGGCTTTTACTGTTGATTTATGGTATTAAATCAAAAACAAAATTTTTTCTTGTAATCGGATTAATTTTACTTTGTTTAGGATTAATTTCGGGGTTCATAGACTACAAACTGGGTGAAGGTGAATTCAATAATCACCGTGTACCGTTCACGATAGATCACCTTCCAGGCATTTAAATCAGAAGCTGGGGCGATAAATATGAAAGAATATACTTATGTTACTTTAAGACAAAAACCTGAATTAAAAGAAGAAGCAGCTGCATGGTTTCATGATAAATGGGAAGTGCCACAAGAAGCTTATCTTGAATGTATAGAAGCCTATCTCAATCATGAAACAGAATATGGTTGGTATCTTTGCTTAGACAGCGGACGCATTGCAGGCGGTCTTGGCGTGATTGAAAATGATTTTCATGACAGGAAAGACCTTACGCCAAATGTATGTGCGGTGTATACAGAACAGGAATATCGCTGTCAAGGAATTGCGGGACAATTACTTGATACTGTTGTGAAGGATATGAGATCAAAGGGAATTACTCCTATCTATTTGATTACAGACCATACAAGCTTTTACGAAAGATATGGCTGGGAATTTTTGTGTATGGTTCAAGGAGATAATGCGCCTGATATGACAAGAATGTACATCCATAGATAAATTCCGATTTGCCATCACACACATCGTGGCAACTTGTCCCGAACTTTTACAACGAAATATCCGCCGCCCGCACAGCGGCATACCAGGCAGGAAATCTGAAAAAGGTCTCCTGCTTTTTTCTGCCCAAAATACTGCTGTGTAAAAAGATCTGACAAATTTACCGATTTCACACAGGGAATTTCGGGAGCACAAAGTGCGGAGAAATCCGTGTATCAGAGGGGGCAAAATACCTTTTGGCCCCATCATCATAATTATAGATAATAACGTGATTCTAAACACGCTTTATCTATTTGGAGTGATGGGACGTTATGTTACAAAAATAAAACTTCCCATAACGGCAAAAACATATGGGTTGAGCTAAAAACAGTTGATATTTTTGCCGATGACATGATATACTATATAGCAGGTTAGTGTAACTTATTTAATTTATGACGGAGGATAGCAGATGCGATACCTTTCAGTTACTGAAATAGCAAAAAAGTGGGATGTGTCGGAACGCAGCGTTAGAAATTACTGTGCCCAGGGACGAGTAAACGGTGCGTTTCTCACCGGCAAAACTTGGAACATTCCTGAAAATGCGGAAAAACCGGAGCGTACCAACAAGAGAAAAGAAGAACCGATTACTCTGTTGGATATTCTGAAAGAGCAGAAGGCGAGCAAATACTCCGGTGGAATTTACCATAAAACACAGATTGATTTGACATACAATTCCAACCACATCGAGGGCAGCCGCCTGACCCACGATCAGACCAGATATATTTTTGAAACCAATACCATCGGCGTGGAAAACGAAGTTCTCAATGTGGATGATGTGATCGAAACGGCGAACCATTTCCGCTGCATTGACATGATTATTGAGAATGCAAAAACGGCATTGACCGAGAAGTTCATCAAAGAGCTTCATCTGACACTGAAGAACGGAACCAGCGATTCCAGAAAAGACTGGTTCGCTGTTGGTGATTATAAGAAATTGCCGAATGAAGTTGGAGGTATTGATACCGCCCTCCCGGAAGAAGTTGCTGATAAAATGAAAGCTCTGTTGACAGAGTACAATAGAAAAGAATCAAAAACCTTTGAAGATATTCTGGACTTCCATGTGAAATTTGAGCGAATACATCCGTTCCAGGATGGTAACGGTCGTGTAGGCAGACTGATTATGTTCAAAGAGTGCCTGAAATATAATATTGTTCCATTCATCATTGAGGATAATCTGAAGATGTTCTACTACCGAGGATTGAAAGAATGGAACAATGAGAAAGGCTATCTGACAGATACCTGCCTGACGGCACAGGATAAATATAAAGTATATTTGGATTATTTCAGGATTGCGTATTAAGCAGGAAACGAGGTGCAGCTATGTCAGCAGAAAAGAACTCCTGGTATTTTCGCAATTCTTTGGTACGAACAAATTATAATGATCTGCAGGATGATATATGATAATTAACGTTATTGTATTGGTAATAGGGCTTTTCTGTTGATTTATGGTATTATATCAAAAACAAAATTCTTTCTTGTAATCGGATTAATTTTACTTTGTTTAGGATTGATTTCGGGGTTCATGGACTACAAACTGGGTGAAAGTGAATTCAATAATCACCGTGTACCGTTCACGATACATCATATGATGAAGTAAACTTATAGGCATTTAAATCAAAAGCTGTGGAGGTAAATTTGAAAGAATATACCTATGTTACTTTTAGACAAAAACCTGTATTATAAGAAGAAGCAGCTGCATGGTTTCATGATAAATGGGAAGTGCCACAAGAAGCTTACCTTGAATGTATAGAAGCCTATCTCAATCATGAAACAGAATATGGTTGGTATCTTTGCTTAGGCAGCTGCATACCAGGCAGGAAATCTGAAAAAGGTTTCCTGCTTTATCATACCGGCGAAGGAAAACTGAGAATGCTTATTGACTCACATCCCAATGAGGATTTTTATGTGATGAGCGGCAATCGTACCCTCATTAAGCGTGAGAAATTTGAGAGGTATCCGTATCAGGCTACTGCTGTGTAAAAAGATCGTTACTGTTCACTCCGTTCTCAGTAACACGCTTCGCGATGTACAGAAATTATGCACATTGCATAATTTCGTGCGTTTACTGTCTCGGGATTTCCATGCAAAAATGCATGGAAACACCTCGCGGAATATTACCAGTGACAGTAACAAAAGATCTGACAGTTTTACCGATTTCCATTAAATAACTATGCGGAGAGCTGGATTTGTGCTATGATAAAGGTATGTGAATTTTGATGATACAAAGGAAGAAGTAAATCGGATAGCAAATAGTTAAAAAAACCGTTGGTAAGGACGCTTGCTTTACCAACGTATTTACCAGGACTACAGGGGAAATCATAAGAAAACACGGGAAGATTTGAGAAGATACCTTGAAGAGAAAGGAAAACTCAAAAGTCAGAAAAACCTGAAAAATCAAGCGTTTGAGAAGAAATACAAGACTTAAATGGAGATATAAAAAGATGATTAAAGTTCTATTTATTTGCCACGGCAATATCTGCCGGTCTCCCATGGCAGAATTTGTTTTCAAAGATATGGTATCAAGACAGGGAATCGCAGATCAGTTTCATATTGCATCTGCCGCTACCAGCACGGAAGAAATCTGGAACGGAATCGGAAATCCTGTTTATCCTCCGGCACGGGAAGAACTTGCCAGGCACGGTATCAGCTGCGCCGGAAAACGAGCGGTTCAGCTGAAAAAAAGCGACTATGACAAATATGATTATATTCTCGGAATGGATTCCTGGAATATGAAAAATATGATGCGGATCCTTCGAAATGATCCATACGGAAAAGTAAGACGTTTCCTGGATTTCTCAGACAATCCCAGAGATATCGCTGATCCCTGGTACACCGGTAATTTCACCGTCACCTATTCCGATATTAAAGAAGGATGTGAAAAGTTCCTGAAATATCTGGAACAGAATGGAGAAATATAACAGGAGCGCATCTGCTGTCCAGATGCGCTCCGACTTCATACTTTTGTTTCCTGCAATAATCCTGAATCGCTTTGGCGGTAAATCAGGATAATCCCGGTTTCATTACAATTTATCATATTTATTGCTATTTCCTTTTGCCTTTTCTACAGGGTACTTTTCGCTGTTAATTTTTATTTTCTCCTGCACAATCTCATCAATATCAAATCCACAAACATCTGCCATTAATACACAATAATTCAAAACATCCGCAAGTTCCTCTTTTATTTTTTCCGTCTTTCCTTTATCGGAAACATCTTCTCCACTCCACTGAAAAATTTCAAGAAGTTCAGCTGCTTCCAGTGAAATCGATATTGCCAGGTCTTTTGGATTATGAAATTGTTTCCAATCGCGGTCATCTCTAAATTTTAAAATCTGATGAATGGTCTCTTCTGTCATTTTTATCACTCCTGTTCTGCTGCATTCTTTAACGCTTCTCTTAACTGATCATCACATGCATAGATATATAATCCGTTTACTCCACGGGTCATCAATACACGAACTTCATGCTTCAGTAACTCTTCTGCAAAATTCTGCTTTGATCCATCTTCCATCGTTTTTCTCATAGTTACTTTACTGTTACTGGTATTACTTGGGTCATAAATAATTTTGCCATCACGGTATTTCACAGATTCTCCCAAAATCACTCCCGCATAATTCAAATCAAATCCCTGAATCGTAAACGTGGAGCCCACTTCTCCGATCGTATGTTTCTGCTCTGCCCATGCCTGTCCCTTTATTTTTCCGGCTTCTGTTTTGTCAAGTTCTCTTTGCAGTTCGTAATTCCAGGGTTTTTTCCAGTCTTCTTTTTCTATACATACTTCCCAATACTTCTGCAATTCATTTTCCGGTCTGCGGCCCTTTTTATAATTCCAATCATAATTTGCAATTAAACGTGATAATCTGCTGTTTTCCTGTCTTGCTTTTGCCTGTATTTCCAGTTCTAATGCAGCCGGCGAATCAAAAATTTTTATTTCATATTTATTGTGCGGAATTTTCTTAATGACCTGATTCTTGGTAAAAGAATCTATCCAATCAAGGGTCTCCTCATCTGCCTGCATACGCAACTGCTTCGTTAAAGTAATATGATTATGCTGTTCAATCGCCTTATTACGATAGCGATCAAGCATCTGACTTTCCCAATACTGATCCATTCTCAGTATCTGATTTTCATCAAAAACAATTACCACTACCTTCGCTTTCTTTACAATATCATCCAGCTGGTTTTTCCCGCTATAGCCCTGATTACCCTGGGTAAAAAGCAAATGTGCTTCATCGATAAATACAACATCAACGGAATTCTCCTTCGGATTCTTATGCAGGAATGACGATGCCTTGCTTACAACTTCACCGTATTCTTCTGTAATTCCAAGTTTTTGTGCTATATCTGAATACACTTTTACCTGTTCATCATGGTTAACAACGATACAGCATCTGAAATCCGATTGATTTTGTTCTTCTTTTTGGCAGTACAATTCATAAAATATACTGCTGTTTAACACAGTTTTCCCTGTTCCCGCCTCACCGTCCAGAAATATGATCTGCTTTTCATTTTGCTGAAGTGCTGCGTCAATGCGATCCAGTATCTGCAATTTTGCACGTTCCTGCTCGTCTGTCAGTTTATGTAATGGTGATGCCTTATAAATTGCAGAATCTTTAATCACATGTTCATCAGGAAACAGCTCTTCATCCATAACATGAAGTTCATTCCAGATTTTATCAAAAATAATATCAAATTCATCAGACGGATAATAATTTTTCTGCGGATTTCCTCTTCCATTGTGTACCTGATGAACCTTTTCAGCACTCATCAGATAGTGTATCAGTCTATTTTCAACATCCAATGTCAACGATTTATTAAAATGATTATGTCCAATGATATAAAGAGTTGCGTGTTTATTTCCCAACAACTTGCGCTGCCAGGTTTCTTTTTTTATCCCGTCATGGTAATGCGTTCTGGTTCGATAAAAAACATTATTTGATTCTCCAATATAAACCTCATACTTGCCTGTTTCCGACCAATTATGAATATATACCGTTGGAAAATTCATGATAATATTTTGTATCTTTTCCTCTTCTTCCGACAGTATCTCATTTTCAAATTCAGCTAATGCATTTTCATTATCCGCAATTCTCCTGACTATTGGTTTTTCAACATTACCTTTCATTCTTTACTCCATAAAACCTTTTTCAAAGAAAAGTTCCTATCTCACAAAAATAATAATCTTTTCTTTCTATCCATTATCTGCAGATATCATCCAATACAATCTTTTCAAACCGGTACTTCTGCTTTACATTCGGGTATTTCTGTCTGTCCACTTGACTCATAAACATCTCAAAAGGTCTGGCGCAGGTTTTAAACGGTGCATATAATGCCTGATAGATCACCAGTTTTTCGCCTGTTTCCGTATGTTCTGCAAACGCAAGAACTTTATACAGGTATTCGGAAGTTTCTTCCGAAACCCATTCCCGTTTGAAATGCTGCACAATATCCCCCACCCGGATTTCTCTCTCCGGAGTAAGCGTTTCTTCCTGTTTCTGATTTTTCAAACCTGTTTTTCCACATTCTTTTTTCGTTTCCTGATTCTGAGCTTTCAAACCTGTTTTTCTGCAATTGTCTTTAATTACCTTTTCCTGATTTTCCGGATCGTTTTTTTTACCCTCTTCTTTTATTTCCTGCTCTTGATTTTCTGCAACTGTTCTTTTGCCTTCCTCGTTTATTTCCGACCCTTTATCTTCCATTTCCGACATCAGCTCCACATACTCTTCTTTATCAAGTGACACCGGTATTCCCGTTCTTCCTAAGATATGCACACCGCCATACCAGGTTCCTTCGATTTCAAAAATATCTCCAATTTCATATTCCAGACTGCCTGTATCATTTTTCTTTATAATTCTTATTTTTCCCATTCCGGTTCCTCACTTATTTTCTGTTTATTCTGCGCTTTCCAGCTTCCAGCCATAATCCCCATGATAAATCATCTGTTTTGTCATACCGCCATCGATGCAGATATTTTCACCCGTGATAAATCCGGCTTTTTCTGAACAAAGAAACAATACCATGTTGGCAATATCCATCGGATTTCCCACTCTTCCTGCCGGCTGCTGCACCGCATCTGCGCCTTCATAAATTCTGTAATCTGTATCGATCCATCCCGGTGAAATAGAATTGACTCTCGCTTTCCCTGCAAGGCTCACCGCCAGCGCATGAGTCAGCGCCGAAATCCCGCCTTTTGCCGCTGTATAGCTTTCCGTCTGCGGCTGACTCATACGATCTCTGGAAGAAGAAATATTAATGATGGAAGCGCCAGCTGAAAAATGTTCATGGAACAGTTTTGTCAGATAAAACGGTGCGGTCACTCCCACTGCCAGGGAATACTGAAATTCCTCATAGGAACAGTCGTCCAGCCCCTTCATCATTGACATGGCGTTATTTACCAAGATATCTACATGCCCGTATTTCTCTAAAACTTCGTCTGCAAAAGCTTCCAGAACTTCCTTTTTGCTGATATCTCCAACATAATGCTCCCCTTCTGTTCGATCGATCACGGCCACATCGGCACCTTCTGCCAGAAACAGTTCTGCAATTGCTTTTCCAATGCCATGCGCTCCGCCTGTTACAACAACCACTTTCTTTTCAAATTCTCTGCTCATCTTTCTCTCCTTTTGGAATGCATCTTCTATATCCGCCTGTACAGTTCCTTTGCAGATACTCAGCTTCATTATCCTGTAAATCATATACGAAAATACACTACTTTTTCATATTACAGGAAAATGCGAATCACTTTCCTGATATGAAAACAATATATGAATTTATCATAGCACGAAGCATGGGAAAGCACAAATTAATTATCGACATTCCCAGAGTGTGTATCATTAATTTTCAATATTCCAGAGCGTGTATCATTAATCCTCGATATTCCCAGAGTGTATTATAGGCATTCTTAAAGCGTGTTTGGAAATTCATTCCCAATATCCCTTGACATGTGTTCAAAATCGAACTATAATTTGTTTGTTTTTAAACATATAACGAGTTCATAATAGAAAGAAGGTTGCTTATGGATCTGATGACATTTTGGAATTTCATTGCAGAATTTGATCAGGCATACGATTATCATCGTAAAAAAGTGATGAAGCAATTCGGACTGAGCGCCATTGAAGTGGATGTACTGATGTTTGTCGCAAATAATCCTTCGCTCAACACCTCTGCGGATATCGTCCGGCTTCGCAAAATCGCCAAGTCCCATGTTTCCATGGCCGTAAAATCCCTGATTGAAAAAGGATTCCTGACGAAATACAGTGATCGCGCCAATCATAAAATCATGCGTCTCACACCCACCCCTGAAGCGGAACCAGTTATCCTTTTTGGTCGTGACGAGCAGAAAAAATTCTGTATGGCTGTAGAACGTGGATTAACAGATGAGGACAAAGAACACTTCCGGTTACATCTGAATCGTGTTTTTCAGAATCTTCAGGAAATCTATGAATCCAAATGAGAAAGGATTCTGCCCGGATGACTTTATGATATCATAGGAAAGTACAAAACACTTTCCTGTAATATAAAAAACTTAATATTGCATAAGGAGGTACCAGACATATGAGCACTTTACTTATCTTGCTTATTACTTTTTTTGCCGGTATGGGAGCCGGTCTCGGAACCGGATTTGCCGGCATGAGTGCTGCCGCTGTCATCAGTCCCATGTTAATCTCTTTTCTTGGCGTGGAACCGTATATGGCTGTAGGAATCGCACTTGCATCCGATGTTCTGGCAAGTGCAGTTTCTGCCTATACGTATAAGAAAAATAATAATCTTGACATCAAAAATGGCTCTCTCATGATGGTCATGGTTCTGATTTTCACCGTAATCGGCAGCTATGTTTCCAAAATCGTTCCGTCCCGTACTATGGGAAATTTCAGCACGTTCATGACACTGCTTCTTGGTATTAAATTTATCATAAAACCAGTCATGACGACCAAACAGGACATGGACGCAGTCAGCCGCAAAAAGAAGATCACCGGGTCTCTGATCTGCGGTGCATGTGTCGGTTTTATCTGCGGCTTTGTAGGTGCAGGCGGCGGAATGATGATGCTTCTGATTCTGACAAGTGTCCTTGGCTATGAATTAAAAACAGCAGTAGGAACCAGTGTTTTCATTATGACTTTCACGGCACTTACCGGTTCTCTTTCTCATTTTTCTTTCGGCGGAAAACCAGATCCGGTCATTATGATTTTATGTATCCTGTTCACATTTATCTGGGCACGGATTGCAGCTGTTTTTGCCAACAAGGCAAAGCCGGAAACTCTCAACCGTGCGGTCGGTATTGTATTAACTGTACTCGGAGTCGTTATATTGGTTTTTAATTATATCAAGTAATACCATAAACATCTAAACAGAAATGTCTGCCAGAGCAGACATCACTTAGTATAGCCCACGCTAAATACCTTACTGTTTCGCGAGGATATTTTTTCGAGAGTGCAGTTGTAAAAAAGCAGCTGGCTACGCTGAGGCTTTTACACCTATACTATAGCGAAAGCAGACCATCGAAACATATGGTTATTTATCGCGGGTTATCCAATATAAAAAGTGCTTTGAAACATTTCCAGGTTCACCACAAATCCTCTTGTTTCAAAGCACCTTTTATTTACTTATTTCCAGGAAATACTGCAAAGCGAAACAGCTGCTATATCCTGTCGTAATATGTTTTTATACACAAGATATTTATACACTGCACCTTTATCGCAATCGTCAGGGACATTTTAATACATATCAGGCTGCGGCTGCGGAGCAGATGTTTCTTCCTTAATATCTGCCACTGCAGCTTCTGTCGTAAGCAGTGTTGCGGCAACACTGACAGCGTTGGTAAGCGCATGTTTGGTTACTTTAACCGGGTCGATGATTCCTTCTTTCATCATATCCACGTATTCTTCATGGACTGCATCAAATCCGATTCCAGGCTCGCTTTCTTTTACTTTATTCACGATAACTGCACCTTCCAGACCTGCGTTATCTGCAATCGCATAGAGCGGTGCTTCCAAAGCTTTGGCAACAATCTCCGCACCTGTTTTTTCGTCACCCAAAAGCGTAGAGGAAAGTTCATTTACTTTTTTCTGCGCATGAATATACGCGGAACCGCCGCCGCTGATAATACCTTCGGATACAGCTGCTTTTGTAGCATTCATAGCATCCTCCATGCGGTATTTGCCTTCTTTCATTTCAGTTTCTGTAGCAGCACCTACGCGGATCACAGCTACACCGCCGCCAAGTTTTGCCACACGATCCATCAGTTTATCTCTGTCAAAATCAGAGGTTGTTTCTTCCATCTGTCTTCTGAGATTTCCGATACGTTCCTCAATTTCTTCTTTATTTCCTCCACCGTCAACAATTGTCGTATTCTCTTTTGTCACCTTCACGGATTTTGCCTGTCCAAGCATATCCATGGCAGTATCTTTCAGCTGAAGGCCAAGATCATCCATGATGACTTTTCCGCCTGTCAGAGTTGCGATATCCTGCAGCATTTCTTTTCTGTTGTCTCCATATCCCGGAGCTTTTACTGCAACAACTTTCAGCGTTCCTCTCAGTCTGTTGACGATCAGAGTGGTAAGTGCCTCTCCTTCCACATCTTCTGCAAGAATCAAAAGTTCTCTTCCTTCTCTCATAACGTTTTCAAGAATCGGAAGAATTTCCTGAATGTTGGAAATCTTCTTATCTGTCAGAAGAATGTAAGGATGTTCCATATTGGCGATCATTTTTTCTTTATCATCACACATGTATCCGGACAGGTAGCCGTTATTGAACTGCATACCTTCTACAACATCGATCTCTGTCTTCATGGTCTTCGATTCTTCAATAGTAATGACACCATTCTCTCCGACTTTCTCCATCGCATCAGCAATCATCTGACCTACTTCTTCATTGCCTGCAGAAATGGCTGCTACTTTTGCAATATGATCCTTTCCGGTTACCGGATGACTCATTTCCTCCAGAGCTTCCACTGCTGCATCACAGGCTTTTTT
The DNA here is from genome assembly GCF_052063365.1 of Blautia sp. HCP3S3_G3. Lineage (NCBI taxonomy): Bacteria > Bacillati > Bacillota > Clostridia > Lachnospirales > Lachnospiraceae > Blautia > Blautia sp. HCP3S3_G3. Next base: position 87,005 of record NZ_JBQHXR010000002.1, read on the forward strand.
CATTCCTTTTCTGACAATGATCGGATTAGCACCTGCAGCAATATTCTTCATACCTTCGCCCACAAGAGCCTGTGCAAGTACTGTTGCAGTAGTCGTCCCGTCTCCGGCAATATCATTGGTTTTGGTTGCAACTTCTTTTACAAGCTGTGCTCCCATATTTTCAAACCGGTCTTCCAGTTCGATTTCCTTTGCAATCGTAACACCGTCATTGGTGATCAGCGGAGTTCCGAATGATTTGTCCAGAACTACATTTCTTCCTTTTGGTCCAAGAGTTACCTTTACGGTATCTGCAAGTGCATTCACACCCTTTTCCATTTTCTTTCTTACATCAAGATCAAAACTGATATCCTTTGCCATGATAAAAATCCTTCTTTCTATTTAAAATGAGCTCTATTGGTTGAAATGAACTCTGTTTTTCATGAATTTGTTATATTAAATGTATTCTGTTGTTTCCCGTAAACTCAGTATCAGAGCGTATTCTGCTTATTCAACAACTGCCATAATGTCATTCTGACAGACAATGATATATTCCTCATCATCCAGGTTAACCTCTGTTCCGGAATATTTGGAGAAAATAACCTTATCGCCTTCTTTTACGTGCATTTCTGTTTTCTTGCCATTTTCACATTTTCCTGGTCCAACTGCAATGACAACTGCTTCCTGCGGTTTTTCTTTTGCGCTGTCCGGAAGGATAATGCCGGACTGTGTCTTCTCGTCTGCTTCCTGATACTGTAAAACAACTCTGTCTCCTAATGGTCTTAATGTCATAATAATAACCTGCCTTTCGTTTTCTGTCAGCACTCTCTTTTTGCGAGTGCCAGCTTTTTCTCCAAAAAAGAACGCTTCTGATGAAACGTTGTTTTTGGTTTTTAGTTTTTATTTAAACTATTTATTTTTAAAGTATTATAGCACCTGATTCTATATTGTCAATACCTATTTCGAATTTTTTTCATTTTTTTACTGCAGTTTTTCCTGGTACAAATTAATTGCTTTTGTATCATATTTTCCTCTTGTTGATTTTTTCATATTATGATACAGTTATTTCATGTCTATTTTGATATTATAGGCGATACATACAGAAACGTCATGTATTTCCTGTACTTGAACATGTTTCAAATGAATGTAGAGCATGTTAATTTATCAATTATTTTGTCAATATCAAGGAGAATCTCATGAAAACTGCAATTGTAACTGATACAAACAGTGGAATTACCGTAGAAGAAGGAAGAAAAGCGGGAATTTATGTACTGCCAATGCCTGTCATTATTGAAGGAACATGTTATCTGGAAGGTGCAGACATTACAAATGAACAATTATATCAAGCCATGAAGGCAGATAAGGACTTATCTTCCTCTCAGCCCTCCCCTGGTGATGTTATGGATCTGTGGAATCAGGTACTCAAAGATGGATTTGATGATATTGTCTATATTCCCATGTCCAGCGGACTAAGCGGTTCCTGTCAGAATGCCATTCAGCTCGCTCTTGACTATGATGCCAGAGTTCAGGTTGTTGATAATCACCGCATTTCTGTTACATTAATGGAATCTGTTTATGATGCAAAAACCCTTGCCGACCAGGGCTGTTCTGCCGTAGAAATCAAGGAATATCTGGAGAAAACAGCATATGATGCAAGCATTTATATTTGCGTAAACTCCCTGAAATATCTCAAAAAAAGCGGTCGCATCACTTCCTCCGCTGCAGCGATTGCAAATGTTCTCAATATCAAACCGGTTCTTACCATACAGGGAGATAAACTGGATCTTTTTGCGAAAGTAAGAGGAACCAGACAAAGTGAGAAAAAAATGATCGAAGCTCTGAAATCTGACATTGCATCCCGTTTTTCCAGCATCCCGAATGAGCGGCTTCATATTGCTACTGCCGGGACTCTGGAAAAGAAGGAAGATATTGACCGCTGGCGAAATATGGTTCAGGAAGCCTTTCCCGAAAGTACCGTATACTATACGCCTCTTTCCTGCAGTATCGCCTGCCATGTAGGCATTAACGCTGCCGGTATCGGAGCAATCGTGATCGCAGATCGCAAATGAAAAATAACCTACTCTGACAGATTCCCTATCTGCGGCAGAATACTTCAAAAATATCATTCTTCTGATTACTCAGAGCCTGTTTGAAAGCCCGGAGAAATTTCGCAATATTCTCCGGGCTTTTTTCTTTTCCATGATTCTGATACAGGAAAAATTTTCGAATATGTTTTTTACACAATCCAGCTTCATATCTGAATAATGATATGTCTTAAGTTCTTCATAGAAGTCTTTCCATTATCAAAGCGCTTCTTTCGCATCCGCCTCACCTGCAAATGGTCCCGGAATGACATTCACTCCGCGGTGATTTCCAAAATAATCCGCATCAAACTGAATCGGCGTTCCATCCGGATTTTCAAACAGCTGCTCCGGCTCAAATGCCTTTCCCAGAACATCCGTGTTGATCATTCTGTCTGCAAAACCATTCATAAACTCATAGATATTCGTATCCAGATAATACTGTCCGTCTTTTTCCACAAGTTCCACTCTGACATCACTGCGTTCGTCCGCAGCCGTCAAACCGTTCTTTTCATTTTTGCATGCTTTCGCACCGCCAAGATATACATTTCCCTCTGTCCATACCGGAAGATGGCCAAAATGAGCAGGCTCCAGTTTCTTCATATCCGCAGGTCTGCTGAAATCAAACTGGGAAATCCACTCTTCATAGGTAGGATATTCATCAAACATCCAGGTACCGGCCAGCCGGTTTTCCCGGTCAAATCCATCATCCGAATCATGCATGGTAATCATATCTTCAGAAGGCCATTTCTGAACAAAGATATTGTTATAAAATCTGTCGTCTCCGTGAAGGAAGGTCATAAATCCCATCACTTCTGTACGATGCGGCATATGATACGGTGTATAACGCCAGTCTGTTCCGGCTCCCACGCAGGTAAGCGCACCACAGATCAGATTATGTACCATAGCAACGCCCTGTGTGGCAAATCTCATACTGGCATCGGATAACATAATATTGTTGTCAATCAGTGTCGGTCCATGACTTACTTCTACAAAAATATCCTGAGACATCATACCGCCCTTGAGAACTTTTGCATACGGAGGACGCTGGTTGTCATGAAGCAGATTCTGAGTAAGACGTGTTCCCTGTGCTTCCCAGTCACACCAGATTCCCATCGTACAGTGATGGATATGATTCCGGCGCATGATGACGTCAATGGCAGCATGCATTTTAATTCCCGCAATTTCCGCACCGCCCTGCTCCATCATATTATTAATATGGTGAATGTGATTATCTTCAATAATGCTGAAAACACCGCCCATACGGCCGATAATGCCGCCCTGTTCACAGTGATGGATATTGTTGCGGCGGATAATATGGCTTCCCACATTTTCCTTGAGCCATCCATGATACTGACCGCGGCATACAGCATCACGCTCCATCTGCGTCGGACTCTTCACATACTTATACGTAAAATAATGGTTGTTGTCAGGATCCAGATATTTACCCAGAGATATACCGGCACACTTGCTGTTGGAAATCTCACAGTCTTCGATAATCCATCCTTTGCTCCAGTGCGGCCCGATCATACCGTCCTGAAATGCGGCAGGCGGAGCCCAGGTAGTCGCTGCCTTGTTAATGTTAAATCCACTGACGGTAATATAACCGATGCCTGTTTCTGACGGCATGAAACATTCTCTTCTGACATTGATCTCCACATTTTCTTCGTTCGGATTTTTCCCCTGAAAATTCGCGTAGAGTACTGTTTCATCCTTCTCCTTATCCTGCTCGGTATACCATTTATACACCGATTCCTCCGGCACCCAGCTGCATTCGTAAATCTCTCCTCTGATACATTCTTCCAGAGAAGCTGTCTCATACAGAGCTCTGTCATTTAAATAAACACATCCCGTATGCTTGTCTGCTTTTGCAAAATACCAGTCCCCATATACAAAGGTTGTATAGGGATTATAACCGCCAAAAATACTGTTACTGATACGGCAGACCCACACATTTCCATCATAAACTTCCCAGTTCTTCACCTGCTCGGCACCAGTGATGACTGCTCCAAGCGGCTCAATACTCCGATAGGTAATACGAGCTTCTTCTGTTCCGGCATGTACAGGATCTACATATTCGCGATAGACCCCCGGAGCAACCAGCACTTCATCTCCCGGCTGTGCAATTTTGGCTGCTTCACTGATACGTCGGAAAGGTCTTTCAGTAGTTCCATTTCCATCATGCCCTGCTTTTTCATTTACATATATTTTCATTGTCATTCTCCTTATCCTTGCGGCGACTTATGAATGTTGTAAAAACACCCTGAAATTATTGTACCATATCATAGTGCTGAATACCAGTATAATTTAAAAAACACACCGGCAGATTCCTGATCTGCCGGTGAATATAATCTCTAAATCAGTTTTGCAGTAAATTACACAAGATTGTACTGTGCAAGACCAGCGGCTGCCACAGGAAATACTGCAGATATCATTGTGTGTACTGAAAACGAAGCAGACCGTAATCTTCACTTCGGGTTCACATGTACCATGATATGCTTTACCTTTGGAAAATCTTTTTCGATCTCATCATGTACCTCTTCCGCAATATTATGAGCCTCCTGCAGGGTACACATGGCGTCTGCCTGAATTTCCACATCCACATAAATCTTATTTCCAAAAATACGCGTCTGAAGCAGGTCAATGCCAAGCACCTTTTTATTTTTCATCACACAGTTATAAATCTGTCGTTCGGTTTCCTCATCACAGGAATGGTCTACCATTTTATCCATGGCATCTTTAAATATATCGGCTGCTGCCTTGACGATAAATATAAAGATCACCAGACTGGCCAGGGAATCCATCACCGGAAAGCCAAGTCTTGCTCCCGCAATTCCGATCAGTGCCCCGATGGAGGAAAATGCATCGGAACGATGATGCCAGGCATCCGCCATCAATGCACTGGAATCGATCATTTTTGCATAGTGCCTCGTATACCAGTACATAGCTTCTTTAACGCCAATGGAAATGACTGCCGCAACCAGCGCCAGCAAACCGGGTACCTGAAGATTCTCATAATGTCCGCTGAAAATATTCTTCAGTGCATCTGCGCCGATTCCCAATCCTGTAACTAAAAGAACAACTGACAGCAGGATAGCTGCAACACATTCCAGTCGTTCATGACCGTAGGGGTGATTTTTGTCCGATTCCTTTGATGATAGCCGGATGCCGATGATCACCACAATGGTGCTGAACACGTCTGATGCAGAATGTACCGCATCACTGATCATCGCACTGGAATGTGCTGCGATTCCTGCCACAAGCTTCAGGACAGACAGAAGAACATTCCCGATGATCGTAGTCATAGACACCCTGTTTGCAATGCTCTGAAAATCGTCTTTTGCTTTTTTTCTGTTTTTTCCCATATCAGTTACCTCCAAAATTAAGATAGCTCTATGGCACTTTATATTTGTGGGTAATTTTACGCGAATGCTGAAAAAGAATAAAAAAACACCCACGAATCAGTATTAGCAACTACTGTCCCGTGGATGAAAGATTCCACTGTCACATATGTGACCCGACTCCATGACTGATGTCACGGTCTGCTCAGTTTGTACTGTAGATAAATATGCAGTGCAAAGAGTGTGTTTAGATTATCATATGTAACAGTGGTTGTCAATGATTTTCAAAAAAGATTTTCTTTTTTCAAATACAATTCTCCCATATTATGATACAAGGGTCAAAAGGTCATGTGTTTCATGCTTGCATGAAAAAACATGACTTTGGGACCCGCAAAAACATGAGAAAGAAGCCCGAATAGGGCGGATTTCGAATGTTTTAAGGGCGCTGAACGTCCGGTGGACGTTTGTTTAGCGCCGACCGGAGCGAAGCGCAGATTTTCGGGAGCACAAAGTGCGGAGAAATCCGTGTATCAGAGGGGTCAAAATACCTTTTGACCCCATCATCATATTATATAACTACTTAATAATTTCAGTAAAATACCGGCTTCCTGCTCCGCTTTTCTGCGGATTTCTGGAAGCCGGTACTCCCTTACGCATTTATTCATTCATTATTGTTCAGTTGTTATTTTGAATGAAGTTCTTCAAAAGAACCGTTATACAAATAAATATCTTTATAGCGATAAAACGGACCATGAAAGAAATGAACTTTCTGAATCTCAGCATTGATTTTTCCATCTAAAATCTGCTTTCCGCATTCCAGTGTATCTTTTGCTTTTTCTACACTGATCAGACAATGTCCTCCTCCACAGATATCAAAAGCATTTTCCTGAGAAAAAATCTTTTTACCGATTCCGTACCATTTTTCCAGAAGAGCACCTCTATCCTCAGTCGGCGCACATAACAGTTCAATGTCATTTACATTATCACCGGAAAATAACACTTTATCCGTTTCATCCAGTACACAAATAGAACCTGCCGTATGTCCCGGCATATCAAATATCTTTAATGTTTTATCACCGAGATCAATGATATCCCCATCTTTCACAAAGTGGAATTCCGGTTTTTGGTTATTTTTCATTTCCTCTGCAATTTTTACAGCATCCGGACTAACAGCACCGGAACTTTCCATATTTTTCAGATACCCTTCCCTGTCTTCCACCGTAATATTTAATGCAGCCTGATAATCCGCTTCGCTGATATATGCTTCTGAAAATTGTCCGCATCCACCTGCATGATCTACATGACCATGTGTAATGATCACTACGTATGGCACATCGATCAGTGATTCTATCATGCTTTTAAAATCTCCGATTCCTGTCCCGGTATCAATGACAGCGGCTCTGTCAGATCCCTTTACAAGATACATTGCGTCCAGACCACTTTCATCAAAATACCATACATTCTTTTTTATTTCTTTTACTGTCCAACACATACATTTTCACCTTTTTCAATCTTTCTTTCCCAGATTACTTCTTTCAGCCATTCTGTACAGAGTTCTCCCCAATGATGGATATGCGGAATATCCAGATCCAGATCATTATTTCCATCTGCCATAGCAAGTCCATGTTCTCCATTCTGGAAAATATGAATTTCATAAGGAACCCACGCATCCTGAAGAGCTTTTGCAAGATTCATACCATGTCTTCCATCATCACTCATTGTCTGCCAGATAAAAAATGGCGGAGTATCTGCGGAAATATTTTTTTCAGGAGCCAGAAACAACTGTTCTCTGCGGTTTCTCCCCCATATCTCATTTTCAATCGTTTTTCCAAATTCACATGGAAAAGAAACTGCCGACATTGCCCCATAGCCAACAACCGCTGCATCAGGACGACTGCTTACACGTTCAACGGGATCATCTGTATCTGGATTTCCATAATCAAATTGTGTCGCACAGTTTGCTGCAAGCATACCTCCTGCAGAGAACCCCATAACATAAAGATGTTCTCCCAGCTCCCATGCTTCAGTTTTGCTTCTCAGGAGCCGGATTGCTCTCCGCATATCTGCAAAGGAGTCCATTCTGCTATAAGGAAGCAGACGATAAGACAAAATCGCCGTATGAAATCCCCTGTCATGAAAATACTTTGCTGTGTCAATTCCCTCGCATCCGGTACGCCATAAAAAGCCACCTCCATGCGCAATCAATATGGTATCACTGTTTTTCTGCCCACTTGGCACAAAAATAAGAAATGGCTGCTCCTGTCTGCTGTCCTCAGGATCAAATCCGGGAGCACCTTTTTCCCACAGCGGTACACGTTCAAATCTGGATGTCACATCTTTCCAGATTTTTAAATTTCCCTCTACATCCAGCGTGCCATCCGGATTTCTATGTCTGGAAATATGTCGTATCGCTGCTTTTTCCTTTGTTACCTGATCAAGTGTCTCTATATTTTTTTCGTACATTTTTACTCCCGCCATTATCCTTTCACAGCACCTTCGGTTACACCCTTGATAATATGTTTCTGACATGCCACATAGAAAATAACAATTGGAATCATTGCCATAATCAGTGCTGCCGCACCGAGATTCCATTTTTTTGTATATGCACCAAAAAACAGATAAGTTCTCAGAGGTAATGTCTGCGTTCCTCTTTTATTAATGGTAAGAGACGGAAGCAGATAGTCATTCCAGAGTGACATCACGTTCAGAATTGCAACGGTAACAGCAATTCCCTTGATCAGAGGAAGAACTATGGTGAAAAAGATCCTTGGCTGACTTGCTCCGTCGATTGCTGCAGCTTCTTCCAGTTCAACCGGAACATTTTTTATGAATCCATGAAACAGAATAATGGACATGGAAGAACCAAATCCAAGGTTAACCAGCATTAATCCCGGCATGTTGATCATATTGAGTATTCCCATTTCTGTCAGAAGCGGAAGCATAACACACTGGAACGGTATCAGCACTGCCACCGAAAACATGGTAAAAATAAAAGTACTGATACGTGTTTTATATCGAACAAGCACCCAGGCAGCCATGGAGCAGCAGATAATATTTGCTGTAGTTACTGTACAGGTAACAATCAGAGAGTTTCTGATCGCACCAAGATAATCAAGTTCCTCAAATGCAGAAATATAATTATCAAGATTCAGTGTTTTCGGCAGCTGAAGAACACTCATATAAATTTCTTTTAATGATTTAAAAGAATTAATAAATAACAACAAAATTGGAAATATGAAAATGCATGCAAGAATCGTGCAGCATATAATAATCAGGATATGGGATATGGTTTTCTTTTTCTGCATTACATTTCCACCTCCTTGGATTTTGTAAACATCAGCTGACCAACTGTGATAGCCGCCACAACAATCAGGAAAATAATACCTTTCGCCTGTGCCAGACCATACATATTTCTTGAAAATGCAGTATTACAGATATCCATCGTAAGCATTTCCGTAGATTTTGCGGGTCCGCCTCCAGTCAGTGTAAGATTCTGGTCATATAACTTAAAGCAGTTTGTTAACGTCAGGAATAAGCCAATGGTAAATGCCGGCATCATCAGTGGAAGTTTTATTCTCAAAAAGCACTGAAACGAAGTAGCTCCATCGATTTTCGCTGATTCCAGAAGATTCTCCGGGATATTTTGAATCTGTGCAATATAGATCAGCATCATGTAACCACTCATCTGCCATACGACAACGATCACCATTCCCCAGAAGCCTGTAGCCGGCGTGGAAAGCCAGTCACAAAGCCAGTCTATTCCCATCATTTCTCCCATACTGTCGAACACATCACATAAAATAAACTGCCATGCAAAACCAACCAGAACTCCACCCACCAGATTCGGCATAAAGTAAATACTTCTGAACAGGTTGCGTCCCTTGATATTTTGAGTAACCAGCAAGGCAGCTGCAAAAGCAACTGCATTAATTGCGATTACTGAAACAATCACAAATTTAAATGTAAATACTGCTGCATTTAAAAAATAAGAATCCTGAAATACTTTTAAATAATTATCCAGAAAAACAAATTCACAATTTGCATGAAGTCCATCCCAGGCAGTAAACGAATAATAAATTCCTGTAATAGTCGGGATGATAACTGCGATACAAAAAGTAATCAAACATGGGGCCAGAAAAAGCCAGAAAACTGTTTTTGATTTACGCATTGTTTATCCTCCATATCCATAAAAGAACAGCCAGAAAGAAAATTCTCTGGCTGTTCTGAATTTTAACTTATTACTGTCTCATTTCTGCCCAGTTTGTTTTTGCCTCTTCTACAACTGTGCTCCATTCTTTGTCACCAGAAATATAGCCCTGAATTCCTGCACCAAGAAGATCCAGCCATCCATCCGGACATCCGCCAAATACCAGAGAGAATGTGTTTCCAGCCTGCGCATACTCTTCACATGCACGGCTGATTACGTTGGAAGATGGATAATCTTCAAAGTTATTCATTGGAATGCTGATATTTGAAGAAACAAGTGCCTTTCCTTCATCAGACATATATAACCATCTAAGGAAATCTTTTGCTGCCGCTTTTTTCGCATCATCAGAATTCTTGTTTACTACCAGATAAGAAGCAATACCATAACAGATATTATCCTCATCTACCCCTTTCAAAGGCATCGGAAGTACTCCAATGTTTTCCAGCAGTTCCGGATCTACTTCTTCAATCACCTGCGCAACCCACTGACCCATCTGAATAACTGCTGTTCTTCCGATACAGAAGGATCCACCCATAGCACTGTCATAATCAACAGCAACAAGCGCTTCCGGTTTATCTGCGTCCGGTGAATATTTTACCAGAAGGTCCACGTAATCTTTTAATGCATCTGCATATTTAAATTCAAGTTCTTTTGCTTTATATGTATCAAACGCACTGCCAAATTCGGACTGAAGAGCCGGATTGGAACCATGATTTGCAAGTACCCATTTTTCTGCACCCGGAACAGATACAACAGCTTCCAGATCCGGGAATTCTTCTGCAAGTTCTCCTGCATCAATAGCAGCCTGTACTTTGCCAAATGCCTCATCCATCGCATCATAGCTTGTAATAGATGCTACATCGATTCCACAGGCTTCAAAGACCGGCTTATTGTAAAGCAGACCGTAACACACAACACCTGCCGGCAATGCGATTACCGTATCATTAATCTTACAGTCATTGATACTGTTCTCATATACATTCTCCACCCATGGCTGGTCACTTAAATCTTCCAGAAGATCTCCAAAAGTATCAAAATCAGATGCACCTTCAAATGCAATAACATCCGGGGCCTGACCACTGGAAATTTCTGCTTTTAATGTAGAACGCCAGTCGGTACCGCCGCCGACAAGTTCCAGATTGATTTTTACATTGGGATGGATTTCATTGTATGCAGCAATTTCTTTCTCAAATAATTCTTTCCCTTCTACAGAAAAGTGGAAATAAGTAATTTCTGCATCCTCCAGTTCCTCGTACACATATTCTCCGGATGATAAATTTTCCGCGTTAACCATGGATACGCTTCCTCCAACCATGCCTGCGGTCATTGCCAGTGCCATAAGTACACTGATTGCTTTCTTTTTCATGAAGAAAAACCTCCTTGTTTCTTTTGTTAATTCTATTATAATATCGGATAAGTCATTTGACGATTCCATAAAAATGACTTATCTTACCAATTTTTTTACCTGTTCTTTTTTTTCAACTATCCGTATGGTATGATATTCCCATAAATAAAAATGAGGTGATTTATCTTATGAAAAATCAGACACATCCGGTCAGTATTCGAATCAAATATACAAGATATGTTGTCCCGATTTTACTTGTCAGTTTTCTGATCATCGGTATCACAGATACCCTGTTCTATTTCAGAACTATTAGAGAATCTTCCCGACGTGAAGAATCTACCTATCTTAATTCAGCAGCGTCAGCTCTGGACTCAATTTTTGAACAGTTTACCCTTGATACCAGTATTTTCTTTTATAAGACAGCTACCCAGGATGCACTCTTGAAAATTCCGGCAGATCAGGCTCTGCAGGCAAAGACTCTGCTTCAAAATGAAGCACCCTATTATCCCTATTTGAGTGCCAGCTATACAGAGAATGTATTTTTTTATACCAAAGATAAACGTTTATTATCAACTTCTGCACTGTCATCAGAGACACTTTCCACTGCCATTCTGTCATGTGCAGATACAATTATTGAGAAAGGACACAAATATCATGGGCTTCCTTTTCTATTTTCAAATCCAGACGATCCAGGAAAGCTTTATATTGCCAGGGATATTTATCAATGGACCGGCAAAGTATCTACAGCCGGAAAATACTATCTTGGGACTCTTATCGTAGAACCCAAGATTTCTGTATTTGACAAGATTTTTTCCCTGAATAACCCATCTTATCAATTAGCGCTTTCAGACAATGAACAGCAGATATATTTGAATTATACAGACTTAACCAATAAAGAAATTCAGCTTCTGGCCAATTGCAAACAAAAAACAACGATCAGACAAAATACATATGAGATGCGTTCCATGCCGCTCTCTCTTTCACAAACAAACCTTTTTCTGATCAAAAATCAGACTCATATTTATAGAAATACACCGACTTTTATTATGCTCCTTTTAATTCCCTGTATCCTTGCATTAGTAGCCATGATATCCGCTACCAGCTTTATCTCCAGAAGTATTGCTAATGAATTTGACTATTTTATGAAAAAGCTTAATGAAACAAAATCTATCAGCAAAGATGCCTTTATCCATATGGACAGTTCCACTGAATTCGCAGAATTATCCAGCGTATATAACCAGACACTATCACGGATTCACACTCTGTCAGAAAAAATACATGAACAGGAACTGCTTACTAAAAATATCGAAATCGAAAACCTGCAGTCACAGATCAACCCGCATTTCCTATACAATACACTTAATTGCATCTCCGGACTAGTGGACATGGATCGAAAAGAAGAATGCCATCAGGCTTTGATAGCACTTGCAGATATTGAAAGGATGTCTCTTAAAGGTAAACCATTTTGTAAAATCGGTGAGGATCTTACCTATGTGAGAGAGTATACTTATATTCAGAAGCTCCGATTTGAAAATAATCTTTCCATTATTTTCGATATCCCCAAAAGTATGCAGCATTACTATATTCCCAAACTGGTAATACAGCCGTTAATTGAAAATGCGGTAATTCACGGAACATCAAAGATAACCGGTCATGGTCTTATTGCCATTCAGGGAAGTTCAGACGATTCCAGACTGCAAATATCCGTAAAAGATAACGGGCCCGGGTTCAGCCAGGAATTTCTGGATTTATTTCACTCTGCTCAATATCAGAAACAGACATCTTCCTATGGTCTTCACAATATTGACCGCCGCCTGAAACTCTATTACGGTAATGGATATGGACTGATTCTGAAAAACAATGAAAATAATGGGGCCTGCGTAACAATTTCTATTCCATTGCGGATTACAGAAAATCCTTCATTCATGAAAAGGAGTTTATCATGAAAATATTACTTGTTGACGATGAACCAATTGCACTCTATACTATGGAGAATCTGATTAAGAATTCAGATTATAGCCATTACACTGTCCTTTCATCCAATAACGCAGCAACTGCCTGGGAAATAATCATAAAAGAAAGCCCTGAAATCGTATTCACCGATATTCAAATGCCCTGCGAAAACGGAGTTACTCTTCTGCAGAAAATTCATGATGCGCAGCTTGAGCTTCTGTTGATCTTTGTGTCCGGTTACTCAGAGTTTTCCTATGCACAGGCTGCGCTGAAATATGATGCCTTTGATTATCTGCTAAAGCCATTAAGTCATGACAATTTTATCTCCTGCCTGCAAAAAGCGGTTTCCACTATTCAGGCAAAAGAAAATTCCCAAAAGCAAAAGGAATTACTGTCCCGGTTTTTTAAAGAAAATCAACTTCTTCTCAAAAAACAGCTGATGGAAACACTTTTGATCAATCCGCTTTCTCACGTGTCTCCTGATCTGATTCATCAATGTGTTTCACTTGGAATCCATTCGGAATCATTTTGTCTGATTGGTGTAAAATGCAACACTAATAACCGGATGAATATTCTCCAGAATCAGGAATATTATATTTCATATTCTATTTCTGAAAAAATCAATAAAGAATACAGTACCGTTGCGTCCTGTTATATTGGAAATATTGTTTATATTTTCATGCCGATACACAATAATGAAATGACAGAGATTCTGGACTTTGCCCAATCATTAATCCATTATGCGGAAGAAAAGCTGTTTTCTTCCATAACCATTGGTATCAGTGAGACCGGTACTTCTATTCAGCAGATTTCCAAACTGAACAAACAGATTCAGTATTGTTTTTCATACAGTAATTCCTATGACAGTCTGAATGATGAAAATATTTTATTTTTTAATGAAATCAATGATTATAATTCCAATATCATTGAAATCAATGATATTATCTCTCATCTGATCAATGCAATCCAAACAAGAAATCTGAACCAGTCTCTGAAAATAGGCGATGCCCTTTTCTCTCTGATTCAGAACGAAGATCTGCAGACCCAGCAGGATGCTGTAAAACTGGTGGAGCTCAACCTTCACAGCCAGTTAAAAAATGCATTGGAAAATCCTATGGATATCAGTTTCCTTACACAACCAATCACCAGAAACTGTATAGATGCTCCCTGCAGTGAGCATAGCAGGATGGTATTTTCCAATTGTATTAAAAATTTAATTCAGGAATTATCCCGCGCTACCTCACACAATACAGGTATGATTGTTACCGCAGTCATAGAATTTATCAACAAAAACTATGAAAAACAAATCAGTTTAAATGATGTATCCGAACATATTAACCGGAATAGTTCTTACATATCACGCATCCTGAAAAAAGAATTATCGATGGGTTTTTCTCAGTTATTGACAGAGCGGCGCTTAACGGCTGCAAAAGATTTGCTGGTGAATACTACATTAAAAATATCTGATATATCTGCAAAAGTCGGATATACTTCTACGAAATACTTCAATCAGGTCTTTTACAATAATTTGCAAATGAGTCCGACAGATTACCGTTTTCTTATGAAACAACTATAAGTGGTATTTCAGCCGGAATATACCGCCTGCAGCAATACTGATCACTGATGCAGGCGGCTATTTCAGGCATCTTTTATATTTTCCCATTCTTCTCTGGTAATTGCATATACATATGAAATCCCATTCTTCGGATCCGGGTATCTTTTACTTTTTTCATCCCGGTGGCGATTGCCGTAGAATAGGAGCCCACATTTGTATATTTCATATATGAATAAATAATCCCATAATCTGTATTCTGAAACACCCAGTCACGGACTGCTCTGGCTGCTTCCCCTGCATATCCCCGTCTCCAGTATTTCTTATGGATATGGTAACCGATCTCCGGAAGGAATTCACCGTCAATATTTTGAATGGTAATCCCGCAATCTCCGATAAAATCCCCTGTTTCTTTTAGTACCGCAGCCCAGAGACCAAAACCACAGGTTTTATAATTATCAAGATTCCACTGGATCCAGTTTCTCGTTTTTTCCTCATCAAATGGTTTCGGGTAATGCCGCATGATTTCTTCATCTGACATAATTTCATATAAAGCATCAAAATCATCCATGGAATAATTTCTCAATATTAATCTGTCTGTTTCGATTATCATGTTTCTCCTTTTTGAGACGAAAAAGCAGATGCCGGAAAAGTCTGTCTCCGGCATCTGCTGTAAGATCATGTTTCTCCTATCGGTTGTTAATTGCTGTTACAAGAGCATCAATGGATGCGCGGATAATATCCGGATCCACACCGGCACCCCAGGAAAGTGTTCCGTCCGGTTTCTGGATACCTACATATGCGATAGCCTTGGAGCTGGAGCTCTGTTCCAGTGCATGCTCCTGGTAAGTAACCAACTTGAATTTCAGTTCATATGCTTTCTTCAGTGCATTGCTGACTGCATCCAGACGACCATTACCGGAAGCTTCTGTTGTAATTGTTTTTCCATGGAAAGTAGAAGTTACCTGTGTGCAGATGCCTCCGTCTTTCTGCTGGAAATGTACCTCGTTGATACTGTACGGCTCTGTTACATTTTCGAAAGTATGCTTGAACAGTTCGTATATTTCTTCCGGAAGCAGTTCCTTGTGCTTGTGATCGGAAACCGCTTTGGCCGCGTATCCCATAGCTTCGCGCATTTTAGCAGGAAGATTCAGACCATATTTTGTCTCGAGAATATAGCCGACTCCACCTTTACCGGACTGACTGTTGATACGGATTACATCTGCATCGTAATTACGTCCCACATCTGTCGGGTCGATTGGAAGATATGGAACGGTCCAGTGATTCGGGTCTTTTTCCTCAATCCAGTGCATACCTTTTGCAATGGCATCCTGATGGGAACCGGAGAATGCGGCAAATACCAGTGCACCGCTGTACGGGCTTCTCTCATCTACTTTCATGCCTGTACATTCTTCGTATACTTCACAGATATGCGGCATATCGGAGAAATCCAGTTTCGGATCCACGCCCTGGGAATACATATTCATACCAAGTGTCACAATATCCACATTACCGGTACGTTCTCCGTTTCCGAACAGGGTTCCCTCGATTCGGTCAGCTCCGGCAAGAAGTCCCATTTCCGAATCAGCCACACCGCAGCCTCTGTCATTGTGCGGATGAAGAGAAACAATGACATTCTCACGATACTTCATATTCTCACACATATATTCCACCTGGCTTGCATACACATGCGGCATGGAATGTTCCACAGTTACAGGCAGGTTGATGATGCATTTATTATCCGGAGTCGGCTGCCATACATCCAGAACAGCGTTGCAGACTTCCAGTGCATATTCCGGTTCTGTTCCGGTAAAGCTTTCCGGGCTGTACTCAAACTGGAAATTCCCCTCTGTCTCGTCTGCAAGTTTTTTCAGGAGAGAAGCACCCTCAACTGCGATCTGAAGAATCTCCTCTTTTGATTTCCGGAATACCTGTTCTCTCTGGGAAACAGAGGTGGAATTATATACATGCACGATTGCTTTCGGAGCACCTTTTACTGCTTCAAATGTCTTGCGGATAATATGTTCTCTGGCCTGTGTCAGTACCTGAATCGTCACATCATCCGGAATCAGATTCTGTTCGATCAGTGTACGGAGAAAGGTATATTCCGTCTCAGATGCAGCCGGAAAACCGACTTCGATTTCTTTGAAACCAATTTTTACAAGGAGCTTAAAAAACTCGATTTTCTGTTCCAGACTCATCGGGATCACGAGCGCCTGATTACCGTCACGAAGGTCAACGCTGCACCAGATCGGAGCTTTATCCACATACTCTTTTTCTGTCCATTTCATGCAGCTTTTTGGCGGCATATAATACTGTCTCTGATACTTGTTTACATTCATCATGTTGTTTTCCCTCCATTTTTCTCTTCGGATTTACCCGGAATTTCTCTGAATTTACAGGAAAATGCAAAGCACTTTCCTATGATAAAAAAAAGTCTTCCGTCCTGCATTATCTGCAAGAGACGAAAGACGATAAATGTCCTACGCGGTACCACTCTTTTTTATGATGAAAATCATACACTTATCGGATACGGAATGCCATCTCTGACACGCTTATATCCTCTCCAGGTAACGGTGGACACCGTCTGCGCCTACTCTCTGAATAAGATTTGGGGCAGATGCTCCGAGGCGAGTTCCACACGTTCCTTCCACTGCTTTCCACCAGTCAGCAGTTCTCTGTGCTCCAGTTCCTGTGTACTATTCCTCATCACGGCATTTCTCATATGCGTTAACGATAGATTAACACGTTCCCCTGTTTTTGTCAACCGGAAAATTACTGTCAGCAGGGTTGTTTCACGAAGCCAGGCTAAATATTTAATGCTCTGTTAATACTTTTTTTCTTTCGAACATATTCTTCCCTGTCTTATTCTGCCATGAACATCCCAGATGGAAAGCCCTTTTCCATACATTCCAGTATATCCAGCACATGATACGCCTGCTCTTTGCTGGCACGATTCTTTCTGACGCTTAAAACAGCATCAGCCATTTCCGCTGCTCCCAATCCGCGGGAATTCCCGGAATATGCTCCCACTTCCTCTAAAGTCTGAGGAATCGGTTCCTCAAAACCATCTGTCTGAAGCAAACGAACAGGGTTCCCAAACTGATTCGGATCTCCCAGAAGCAAAATCCCTTTCGTTCCATAAACGGCGAAATCCGCCCGGTCATGACACATACTCTCATGATTCTGATGAATAGTACCCACCATCCCATTTTCCAGTTCCAGAATAGCAGCTACGACACTTTCATTCGGTGTTTCGTATTCTTTTCCAAAATCTTCTGTGCCCGGTACTTTTCCAATGCGTTATTTCTTCCAGCGTGCATGCTGCGAGATTATGCTGCGCAGCTTTTAACTGCGCCCTTTCCAAACGTCTGGAACAGACGCTTTTCACTTCCAGCACTTCAAACACATTCTTCATGTTTTCGATATAAATGTCACTGATTGCTCCCGTCCCAATGACACCAACTGTCATTTTCTTTTCCATTATGCAACACCTCTCTCTGAATTTCATAACCAAAAAGCAATTCCAGAACTTTTCACAGGGTGTACCCAGTGTCTGCCGGATATGCTTATAGTATATTGGAAACATTCATAAAAGTATAGACCCTTATCAAACCAAATCTATATAAAAAACGATTTTTTTGATAAAACAATACTCAAATATTCGTAAAATTTATAAAAAACAACCGAAACATATTGCATTTCTTCACATTTTTTAGTAATATTTTATTTACTGTAACAAAATACTATAGAAAAAGAGGGAAACGAAGATGAAAAAAATATGGATTACGGGAGCCGAAGGGCATATCGGCTCCGCACTGGTCGCACTTCTGGATTCCATCGAGTACCAGATCCTGACCACGGATATCAACGAAGTGGATATCACAGATATTAATGAAGTCAATCATTATATGCACATTAACAGGCCGGATGTAGTCATCAACTGTGCCAGTCTTACCGATGTAGAATATTGTGAAAAAAATGTAGATATGGCTTACAAAGTAAATGCTATTGGTGTGAGAAACGTCGCACTGGCAGCGGATGAAACACACGCGAAGGTAATTCATATTTCTACAGATGATGTTTTTGATCTGGAATCCAGTGTTCCATATCATGAATTTGATCAGACACATCCGAGATCTGTTTATGGAAAATCAAAAGAAGCCGGAGAAAAGATTCTGTCACAGCTCATGAACCGTTTTGTGATTCTCCGCAGCTCATGGATCTATGGAATCGGACATGATTTTGTCGATTATCTTCTGTCAAATGTGGGAAAAGTTCCGGTCATGGAAGTGCCAAACAACCGTTATGCTGTTCCGACCAGCGCCAGAGAACTTGCGAAAGTCATCAAACATTTCATTGATTTTGACGAATATGGTTTATATCATGCAGTATGTCAGGGAAGCTGCAGCCGCTATGAATTTGCAAAAGCCATTCTGGAACTTTCCGGAAAATCAGACGAAATGGAAATCAGACCTGTGATTTCCAGGGATACCTCCCGTCCTGTTTATTCCGTTCTTGATAATATGATGCTTCGCCTGACCGGAATCGAAGAGCCTAAGGAATGGCGGATGGCTTTGAAAGAATATCTGGATGAAACAGGAGGAATTGAATAATGAAGAAAAAAATGGGGCTTTCCACACAAATTTTCGCAGCGCTTCTCATTGGTGCCGTCATCGGTGTTCTGATTCATTATGTCATGCCTTCCGGAACCATCAGGGACAAAGTGCTGGTTGAAGGTATCCTGTACGTTATGGGACAGGGCTTTATCCGTCTGATGCAGATGCTGGTAGTACCGCTTGTATTCTGTTCTCTGGTATGCGGAAGTATGGCTATTGGTGATACAAAAACTCTGGGAAAAGTTGGAATTAAAACCATTGGTTTTTATCTTGCTACAACGGCTCTGGCCGTTACCATTGCACTGGCAAGTGCCAATATCATCAATCCGGGAATCGGACTTGATATGGATGCCGTTCAGACAAGTGAAGTTGCAGCAGCTGCGCAGAGCACCAGTATTGTGGATACACTTCTGAATATTATCCCCAAAAATCCAATTGGCTCCATGGCCAATGGAGATATGCTTCCGATTATTGTTTTTGCCCTGTTTGTAGGAATTATACTTGCAAAGCTCGGAAGCAAAGCTTCTACAGTTGCAAACTTTTTCAGCCAGTTTAACGATGTTATGATGGAAATGACCATGGCAATCATGAAAATCGCACCTGTCGGTGTTTTCTGTCTGATTGCCAGAACATTTGCAACCGTTGGTTTTGCCGCATTTAAACCTATGCTGAAATATATGGGAAATGTAACTTTTGCCCTGGCAATTCAGTGCTTTGTCATTTACCAGATTCTTCTTTTTATATTCACGAGATTGAATCCGCTGAAATTCATTAAGAAGTTTGCTCCGGTTATGGGATTTGCATTTTCAACAGCTACTTCAAATGCAACCATTCCGATGTCCATTGATACTCTGAACAAAAAGATGGGTGTTTCCAAACAGATTTCTTCTTTTACCATCCCTCTGGGTGCAACTGTCAACATGGATGGAACTTCCATTATGCAGGGTGTAGCGGTCGTGTTTATTGCTCAGGCGTACGGTATCCCGCTTACCATGGGAAATCTGGCGACAGTTGTTGTAACAGCGACTCTGGCTTCCATTGGAACAGCCGGTGTTCCAAGTGTCGGTCTTGTCACTCTTGCCATGGTGCTTTCTTCCGTCGGTCTTCCTACAGAGGGTATTGCTCTGATCATGGGTATCGACAGAATTCTGGATATGCTGCGTACCGCAGTAAACATTACAGGAGATGCGGTTTGTACAACCATCGTTTCTCATCAGGAAGGTGCGCTGGACAGAAATGTCTTTAACCGTGAATAAACAGAAGTATACGTTAATTAATATAACCTTCTCGCCCCGATGGAGGATATGTTGTTCTCTGTTTCGGGATAAACAGTAAAATGAGCCTTTCAGACTGCAAAATGGAATCTGAAAGGCTCGTCAAAAAATATTCCGATATTGCAAACAATCATTTCCATGAATTATGCAGCACGGAATGCAACACAAAAAGAAAAAAGCCTTGAAAATCAAGGCTCTTTCAATCGGGGCAACAGGATTTGAACCTGCGACCTCACGGCCCCCAGCCGTGCGCGCTACCAAGCTACGCCATACCCCGTAACAAATGATATTATATCAATACTTCATCAGAAAATCAATCTTTTTTTATCAAGAAAATATGTTTTTGTAATTAAAAATGAGAAAGAATCCTGCTGTGCAGGATTCTCCGCCTGCGGCGGATTGCTTTGGCAATATAATTCCTCTCCGCCGATATCTTGTTTATGTTATTTCAAAATCACGAATGACAATTCCCGCAGGGAGAATATCCCTCTCCAATCAGTTCCTCCCGGCTTCCGGTATATTCCATTTTATTGCTTTCTTTCATCTGTTTCACGCTGCGGCAGTCCGGATAGTGAAATTTTCCGGTATTGATATTAATAATATAGGTGGTACCAACAGAAACTTCCTCTTTTGTTTCCTGGTCTGTGTTTTCAGAAATCTGTGACTCAATCTGAACAGAACGTGCCGTTTCTCCCTGCACATTACTGTCATCCTGCCAACTGTCACCTGATGCGTAATCAATTCCAACCCCGGGCTGTACATTATAGCAAAAAACATTGAATTCAATACCATCGCCCTCATCTTCCACAGACATGGCTTCCATCTGGACGCCGGAAGCTACCAGATTATCCCCTTCAAATACCGGAGTCACACGATACAATACATGATAATCGGTTTCTTTTACATAATCGGCAACCATATTTTCAAAAGGAAGCATCCCATCCACATTAAGATATCTGGTTCCGGTGATCAGATTTTTCTCATTTGCATTCTCTGCGGAAAGCTGGTATCCGATCAGATGGCAGCGATTATACAGAGAATTTCCATCCACAAAATCATACTGTACAGAATGCCATCCGGATGGCTTTACTTCAGAAATACTGCCGCGCTTTTCTGTAGGCATCAGATCCTGTCCGATATTGGCATAGGCAGCTCCGCATCTTCCCAGAGAATCCAGTTCACTGTAGGATTCAAAGGATTCTGTGGTAAAATCATCCTCTGAAAAATCCGGAACATTATTATGAATGACCACATAAGGATCACCGGTATACGCAGGAATTTCGGATAAATCAACTCCACCGGCAGCGTAAATTTCCTGCGTTAGAACCACCTTTGGAACCACATCTGGAACCACCACTGCTCCCATCAATAAAGCAAATAAAACGGGAAGAATTCTTTTCTTTATTTTATAATGCATTGACCGTAATACTCCTTTTCTTACTTTTTCTGATAAGTTTCTTTCGTAATTTTTTCATGAGAATTCCCGGCAAATTCTACCGTTTCTGCCAATTCCCAGTCTTTCAGATCTATATCCAGAAACAAATCTGCCGGGTAATCTCTGTTCCATCTGTACACAATTATTTCCGTGATTTTTTTCTCATATGGCTGCAATTTCTGATTCTCTACAAAACAGAAATCCTCTTCTCCTGCAGCATCCAGAAACTGTTCATCTGCCGTCAGATCTGCCTGATTTTCTTCCTTAAACTGTTTCAATGAATATGGACTCATCCACAGTTTTGCACCCTGAAGACCGTCCAGAATATCCTCACGAAGAACCCTGTCCTGGCTCTGTCTTTTCTGAAAAAAAGCCATTCCTCCCTTATTATCTACACATACAATCACCTTCATTTTTTCACCCTGCTTTGTATTTTTATTCTCAGAAAAAAGTGTAAAGCTCCGGAAATTATATCCGAAAGCTTTACACTTTTTCAGCAAGTCTATATTACAGATTTATTCATTCTGTGCGTTGATATAATTGACAAGGCCTTCTGCTTTGATGATTTTCTGCATGAATTCCGGGAAAGCCTGTCCCTGGAATTCTGTTCCTTTGGTACGGTTGTAGATCATACCGGAATCAAAATCGATTTCCACTTCATCACCGTCATCGATTCCTTTGCTTGCTTCCGGACATTCAATAATCGGAAGTCCGATATTGATAGCATTGCGGTAAAAAATTCTCGCAAAAGTCTCCGCTATCACACAGCTGACACCGGCTGCCTTGATAGCGATCGGTGCATGTTCACGAGAAGAACCACATCCGAAATTTTTTGTTGCCACAATGATATCGCCTTTGGATACTTTTTTTACAAAATCCTTATCAATATCTTCCATACAGTGCGTAGCCAGTTCCGCAGGATCTGAAGAATTCAGATAACGTGCCGGAATAATAACGTCTGTATCTACATTGTCTCCATATTTAAATACTCTGCCTTTTGCCTGCATAATTCTGATCCTCCTTATAATCCCAGTTCTTCCGGTGCGGAAATCTTACCGGTTACAGCACTTGCTGCGGCTACTGCCGGGCTTGCCAGATACACTTCGGAATCTACATGTCCCATACGTCCTACAAAGTTACGGTTGGTAGTGGAAATGCAGCGTTCTCCTGCTGCCAGAATTCCCATATAACCGCCGAGACATGGTCCGCAGGTCGGAGTACTTACCACAGCACCGGCTTCAATAAAGATTTTCAGAAGCCCCTCTTCCATCGCCTGCAGATAAATGGCCTGCGTTGCCGGAATCACAATACAGCGGATTCCTTTTTTCACTTTGCGTCCCTTCAGGATTTCTGCCGCAACGCGAAGGTCATCGATTCGTCCATTGGTACAGGAACCGATCACAGACTGATCAATCACAACATCTTCCGTAATTTCTGAGATTGTCTTCGTATTTTCCGGAAGATGCGGGAACGCTACAGTAGGTTCCAGAGTGCCAAGATCAATGGTGTACTCTGCCTCATAAACAGCATCCGGATCCGCTTCATATGCCTTATATGGTCTCATGGAATGCTCTCTCATGTATGCAATAGTAAGGTCATCTACAGGGAAAATTCCATTCTTTCCGCCTGCTTCAATTGCCATATTTGCAATAGTAAAACGGTCATCCATGGACAGGTTTTTGATTCCTTCACCGACAAATTCCATGGATTTGTAAAGAGCTCCATCCACACCGATCATACCGATAATATGTAAAATCACATCTTTGCCGCTGACCCATTTTTTCGGTTTGCCGACGATGTTAAATTTAATCGCAGACGGCACTTTAAACCATGCTTTGCCGGTAGCCATTCCTGCTGCCATATCTGTACTTCCCACGCCTGTGGAAAATGCTCCGAGAGCTCCATAAGTACAGGTATGTGAGTCAGCTCCGATAATTGCATCACCGGCTACAGCCAGTCCCTTTTCCGGAACAAGTGCATGTTCAATTCCCATCTGTCCTACATCAAAATAATTGGTAATCTCATGTTTGCATGCAAATTCGCGGACACATTTGCAGTGTTCTGCGGATTTGATATCTTTGTTCGGGATAAAATGATCCATTACCAGAGCAATTTTATCCTTATCAAATACTGTGTTTACAGTCATTTTTTCCATCTCATGGATGGCCACCGGAGAGGTAATATCATTTCCAAGAACCAGGTCTAACTCTGCCTCAATCAACTGTCCTGCTTCTACATGATCCAGTCCCGCATGTGCAGCCAGAATTTTCTGCGTCATTGTCATTCCCATTTTCATTTCCTCCTGTTTATTCTGATCACTATTTCCATAAACGGCAGCATAACCGTTATCTTTTTTTCAACTGTTGTTATTCTAACACGATTTATGTTATAATGCTAATACATATTATATATATTTATTATAACTTACAGTTATATATTGTTGCATCCAGAACGCAGAGTAATTGATATCTTTACCGGAGGTTTCCACATGCAGGAAAATTTATCTCTTTATCATATTTTTTATACGGTCGGCCGCACCGGCAATATCTCGCAGGCAGCAAAAGAACTGTTCATCAGTCAGCCTGCGATCAGCAAATCCATACAGAAGCTGGAAGAAAATCTCGGTACCACTCTCTTTACCCGCAATTCCCGCGGCGTAACCATGACCGCTGACGGAGAAGCGCTATTTGAAAAAGTGAGAGAAGCATTTTCCATTTTGTCTGAAGGAGAAGACCTGATTCTGCATAACCGTTACCGTAATATTCCGAGACTCCGTATCGGAGCCAGCTCCACGCTGAGCAAATACGTTCTGCTCTCCCACCTGAAGTCCTATGTAGCATCCCACCCGGAAGTCCGTATCAATATTTCCTGTCAGTCTACCTACCAGACACTGAAGCTTCTGGATCAGGGAAAAATTGACATCGGACTTATCGGACGGCCAAAAAATCTCCACGGATACCATTTCCGTCCGCTTCTTCGCATCTCAGATACCTTCGTGGCAACCACCCGGTATCTGAAGAACCAGCAGGAGCTTTATCCTGGAGAATCTCTGTTTCATACTGCTGCTTTTATGATGCTGGATGAGGAAAATATCTCCCGTCAGTCTGTCAACAGCGAGCTGAAAGAACATCAGATTGAATTGAGCCATATTCTGGAAGTCACTTCGATGGATCTTCTCATTGAATTTGCGCAGATCAGCCTTGGAATTGCCTGTGTGATCCGGGAATTTGTCGAACAGGAACTGGAGCAGGGAATCCTCGTAGAAGTACCCATGGGAATGAAGTTTTCCTCCAGAGAAATCGGATTCGTCTGCAGAAAAAAAGAAGAGCACAATCCTCTTCTTCAGCACTTTTTTGTATAAGACAGAAACCTGCCCGGAGAGCTTTCTTATATCATAAGAAAATGCAAAAAACTTATCTATGACATAATAAAACCCGGAATCGACATACACCAATTCCGGGTATTTTTATTATACTAAAATCAGATTAGTTGTTGATCAGTTTGTCTTCGCCATTCCAGCTGTACAGTTTACGGATCTCTTCGCCAACGATTTCAGACGGATGCTCTGCAGCTTTCTTTCTCATAGCTTTGAAGTGTACCTGAGAACCTGCGGAAGACATATCCAGTAAGAAGTCTTTTGCAAATGTGCCATCCTGGATGTCTGCAAGAATCTTCTTCATAGCTTTCTTAGTATCTTCTGTAATGATCTTCGGTCCTGTGATGTAATCACCGTATTCTGCAGTGTTGGAGATGGAATATCTCATTCCTGCAAAACCGGACTGGTAAATCAGGTCTACGATCAGTTTCATTTCATGGATGCATTCAAAATATGCATTTCTCGGGTCATAACCAGCTTCACACAGAGTTTCGAAACCAGCCTGCATAAGAGCACATACACCACCGCAAAGTACAGCCTGCTCACCAAAGAGGTCTGTTTCTGTTTCGGTACGGAAAGTTGTCTCAAGAACACCAGCTCTTGCACCGCCGATTGCAAGTGCGTAAGCCAGAGCCATATCAAGAGCTTTGCCTGTGTAGTCCTGCTGTACAGCAACCAGACACGGAACACCTTTGCCTGCCTGATACTCACTTCTTACAGTGTGTCCAGGTCCTTTTGGTGCGATCATGGTAACGTCAACATATTTCGGAGGTACGATACATCCGTAATGAATGTTGAAACCATGCGCGAACATCAGCATATTACCTTCTTCAAGGTTCGGCTCGATATCTTTTTTGTAAAGAGCAGCCTGTTTTTCATCGTTGATCAGAATCATGATGATATCTGCTTTTTTTGCTGCCTCTGCTGCTGTATATACTTCAAATCCCTGCTCCTGCGCTCTCTTCCAGGATCTGCTTCCTTCATAAAGACCGATAATGACGTTGCATCCGGACTCCTTTGCATTCAGGGCATGTGCATGACCCTGGCTGCCATAACCGATTACTGCAATAGTTTTTCCCTCTAACAGACTTAAATTACAGTCTTCCTGGTAAAAAATCCTATTCTCCATTTTGACTTCCTCCTAGTATTTTAAATTTTTTCATAATATCGTTAAGGGACGATTCTCCCCTAGCAAACATGCCTATGTAACAGCCTGTTTTACAGGAATGTTACGTCATCCGCTCCTCTGGAAAGACCTGTGACACCTGTACGTGCCAGCTCCAGAATCTCATAATCACTCATAAGATTGATGAAGGCTTCCAGTTTCGTGTGATTTCCCGTCATCTCCACAGTCAGAGATTCCTTGCTTACATCTACCACCTTCGCACGGAAAATATCAGCAACAGAAATAATTCCCTGACGCTGCTCCGGTTTGGCAGCAACCTTAATCATAACAAGCTCATGGCTCACGCAATTGGACGGTTCCAGAACCTTAATGGCTCTGACATCCACCAGCTTGGCAAGCTGCTTGGTGATCTGCTCCAGAATCTGTTCGTCACCGCTGCATACAACTGTCATTCTGGAAAAACGTTCATCAGCAGTAACACCAACGGTAAGACTATCAATATTATAGCCACGACGGCTGAATAATCCGGCAATACGGCTAAGTACACCTGCGGTATTGTCTACCAGCAGGGATAATGTTCTCTTCTGCATACTCCACCTGCTTTCAACGCTTTAAACTGTTAAACATTTAACTTAATAAATGTTGACTCTTTCTAATTATAACAAGAAAAGGAATTTTGTCAATCAGAAATTGGCAAAACCCGCCCTTTTTCCTGCCCGGAAACTTACAAATCCAGGTCTTTTTTTATATTTTTATACCAGATACTTGTTCTGAAGAGCCTCAATAGCTTTTGGAGTCAGGTATAAAGCCTTTCTCAGAAAACGCTCCACGGAGCCATATTTCTCTTCAATGGTTTCAAAAACTGCATCCAGATATTCCTCCCGGACACGGAACAATATGCCGATACGGTCCATAATTCCAGGATCTACAATGGTCTTTGTTTCCATCAGACGAATGATATATTCCATTTCATCTTCCAGACATGCATTGGATTTCATATAATCTTCCATGATATCTTCTCTGGAAACGCCAAGAGCACACAAAAGCAGAGCCGTACCCACACCCGTCCGGTCCTTGCCGGTACTGCAGTGCCACAAAACCGCTCCTTCCTCCTGCCGTAGCAGAACATCCAGAAACCGTGCATACATTTTTACAGAATACTGATCCGTGATCAGATTCTGATACTGACGAACCATAAATTCATCCGGGTCTCCTTCAAAATTCAGTACAGCATCCACTGCAGTCCAGTTTTTTTCCTCATTGGAAACAGATTCTTCATCAATGATCGGTATGGAATGATAAATCACACCTTCCGGAATCAGATCCGGACGCTTTTTCCGTTCATAATCATTTCGGAAATCAATCACTGCAGACAAATGATATTCTTTGCACAGTACATCCTGATCTGCAAGTGACATATGGTACAGCTGTCCGCTGCGCAAAAGCTTTCTTGGAAGAATGTGACGGCCGTCTTTTGCTGAAATCGCGCCAAGATCTCTGGTATTCGAAAGGCTCTGCAGCGGAATCCGTCCTCCTCTTGGAAATCCAACAGCCATCTCCGGATTCAGAGCCCGAAGCAGGGCCAGACATTCATGAACTTCTTTTTCGGTCATTTCAAATTTATAACGTTTTCTCCTGCGCGTCACAATCACAAGAGAATTGCTGATGATCTGCCGTCCTTCTTCGCCTTCATTCCCTTCCCTGCGCAGGTATGCCCACAGGATATCACGGCAGGGCAGACTGTTGATCATCATATGTTTGGTAAAAATCAGATATCCATCCTCGATTCGAATTTTCCCGTATTTCACGCTCTGCCCTCCTGTTTTTTCGTATGTTCTTCCCCTATGCTGTACAGAATCTGATACAAAGTTTCCAGACTATACGGCAGGATTTCTTCATCCAGAACAAATCCGGGGTGATGCAGCGGATGTTCTTTTCCGGGAACCGCCGCCAGAAAAACGGTAAACAACCCTTTTGTCTTCTGAAAATAACGATATGCATTATCACCGGAAAGAAAAACTTCCTCTTCTCCTTCCAGAACAAACTTCTCTCCGAACACAGTTCTCCCCACTCTGGCGCCAATTTCTGTAAGCTCCGGATCATTGGCAAACGCCAGAACCGGTTCTTTCGGGAACTCCAGAGTAATTTCTGTTCCTGTTTCCTGCGCGGTTTCCTCCAGAATATCTTTCAGTCTGCCGGCAAGCTTCCGGAAATCTTCTTCTTTCACAGCACGGATATTTCCGTTCAACACCACATGGTCTGCAATAATATTGGCATACTCTCCTCCATGTACGGTACCGATTCCCACCAGACACGGTGCACTTCCCTGATACGTCCGGCTCAGTTCATGAATTCTCTGTACAACAAGAGAAGCCGCATAAATACTGTCAATTCCTTTGGCAGCCTCACTCCAGTGGCTTGATTTTCCATGTACTTCGATCCGTATTCCTCCGATCATGGCGGAGGCCTGTCCCTTATGAACCGCCATGCCAAGAGTCATATCTGTCGCATAATGAAACATCAGAAAAGCATCTGCCTTTGGATTTTCCAGTGCCCCTGCCGCAAGCATCCTTCGGGCACCTTCCCCGATTTCTTCAGCTGGCTCAAATAAAAAACGGACATTTGCAGGAAATGTATCCTGTTCCTCTGCAAGAATTTCCGCAAGAACAAGCGCGGCTGCCAGAATAGCATCATGCCCGCATGCATGCATACAGCCTTTGTTCACAGATGCATAGGAAAGACCTGTTTTTTCTTCCATGGGAAGACCGTCCATTTCCGCACGCAGTACAAGAGAGCATTTCTTTTCTTTTGCTGCGGGAAGCTGGGCGATCCAACCTGTAGGCGGCACTTTTGTCAATGTATAACCAAGCTTCTCCATATATTCCCGGATAAAATCGGATGTTTTTTCTTCTTTCAGAGCCAGTTCCGGATAACGATGAAAATGTCTCCGAAGCTCTGTCAGTTTTTCTCTGTACTCTTCTCTTTGATTCATCCGTTCCTCTCTCTTTCTGTCAGTCAGATCAGCCCTAATTTTGTAAGTCCGTTTTTGATTCCGTAATGGAACATATCGGTGGTCACATAATCCGCCAGTTCACGGATTTTCGGAGAGCCATTGCCCATCGCCACTTTCGTTGCCGCGTATTCAAACATGGAAAGATCGTTATTGCTGTCTCCAAAGACTACGGTATCTTCCCATGGAATATCAAAAAGTCTGCATACAGCGGCAATACCAACTGCTTTATTCATTCCTTTCGGCACCATTTCGATCGTCGTACCTGCAAAAGAACCATTTTCATGGCGAATCACATCATAATAGGCAGACAATTCCTCACATGCTTTTTCCGCATTGCATCCTTCTACCATCTTTGCACTGATCTTATTGATACGCATGTCATTCTCATATCCGCGTATGGGACGCCATTTATCACCCAGTGCTTCTGTGATCAGATCACAGTACCAGTTGATGTTATTGTTATATTCATCCTTGTCATAATACATAAAATCGGCGCCTTCCATAACCGGAATCAGACCGTATTTCCGAAGCACCCCCACAGAAAGCTTCGCTACTTCCGGTGTCATTTCCCGGTTAAAAAGACGTTCCCCGTTCTTCTCAATGGTTGCACCGCAGGCACTGATCATTCCGGTGAAAGGAATTTCTTCCAGATACCATGGCACAAATGCCCGACTTCTGCCGGTACAGAGCCATGCCTCATGGCCATTTTCGATAAGGCTGGCAATGGATTCTCTGGCACTTTGCGGCACTCCCTTTTCAATATCACAGACAGTACCGTCTGCATCAAAAAAAACTGCTTTTTTCTTCATGTAGTTCTCCTGACTGATTTACTCTTTCTTTCCTGTATCTTTCATATTTCCATAAAACGTGTTTGAAAATTGCTCCAGAACAATTTTCATACCTTTATGCATAAAATTCTTCCAGAACTCTGCTCAAAAACCAGGTATCCTTCACACCGGCAGTTTCATAAGAAGAATGCATAGACAGCTGCGGAAGGCCAATATCAACCATATTGACCGCGACCTGACTTGTGGAAATATTTCCAAGTGTGGACCCTCCCGGAATATCGGAACGATTCACATAAGTCTGATACGGCACACCCGCCTTCTGGCAGAGATTTTTGAAATATGCACAGGACACCGCATCTGTACAGTATTTCTGGTTCGCGCTGAATTTGATTACCGGTCCCTGATTCAGTACCGGACGGTTCACAGGATCTGCTTTTTCTGTATAATTGGGATGCATCGCCTGCGCATTATCTGCAGAGATCATAAAGCTGCAGGCAAGCGTCATCAGATACTCTTCATAGCTTCTTCTCAGACCTGTATTCATGCGGAGAAGTGTATCACGAAGAAATGTGGCTGCTGCTCCCTGTTTCGTTCCGCTTCCCACTTCTTCATTATCCAGAACACAATGAACAGCAATGGCGGATTCTTTTTTGCCATTTAAAAATCCTTCCATCGATGCAAATGCACACTGGAGATCATCCAGACGTCCCGCAGAAAGGAACTCCCTGTCAGCTCCCCAGATACTTCCTGCACAGCGGTTATAAAGAAACAGATCATGGCCGAGAATGTCTTCTTCCCGAACTCCTGCACTCTCTGCGATAATCGTCCAGAATTTTCCTTCCGTATCTCCGCATCCGAACAGCGGAAGCAGATCTTTCTGGGGATTCAATTGATAACCGTTATTGACTTCCCGATTCATGTGGATCGCAAGACTTGGAATCATAACAAAATCTCTGTCCACATTTACCAGCTTTTCCACAAGTTCTCCGTTCTCTCTCACAACAAGACGGCCTGCCACAGAAAGCGGACGGTCAAACCAGGAGGACATGATCATCCCGCCGTATCCTTCCACATTCAGTCTGACATAGGCATCCTGCACCTTCATTTCCGGGTTTTCCTTGATTTTGAAGGTAGGGGAGTCACTGTGACTGGCGGTGATATGAAATTTCCATACATCCGTTTCCGGAATGGAAAATGCAATCAGAGCAGAGCTGTTTCTGGTGACAAAATATCTGCCGCCTTTCTGAAGCTTCCATCGTTCCTGTTCTTTCAGTTCTGTAAATCCTTCCTTCAGGAAACGTTCCCTCATCACATTCACAGCCTGAAAAGCTGTGGGACTCATTTTCAAATAATTCAGTAAATTCTCAGCGGTCTTTTCGTACATGTCTCCATTATCCTCAATTCTTTTATATTCCAGACAAATATATCCGTTATTTTCTTTATGATATACCGGTATCAAAGCAATTCCAAAAGTCTGTCAATGTTTTCTTTCTGTGTCGCCCAGCTGGTGGCAAAACGCACTACTGTATGGGAATCATCCAGTGTTTCCCAGAAACTGAATGCCACTTTCTTCTGAAGTTCCTCCATCAGGGAATTCTCAAGTATCAGGAACTGCTGATTCGTGGGAGAATCAATGAAAAATTCCAGACCCTTTTTCCGAAATCCTTCTTTCATATATTCTGCCAGTTCAATGGCATGTTTGCTGATCTCAAAATAAAGCTCATCTGTAAACAGGGTATCAAACTGCACACCGAGTACACGGCCTTTAGCCATGAGCGCACCATGCTGCTTCACGATTGTCAGGAAATGAGCAGGCATATTATGTTTTGTAAATACTACCGCTTCTCCGCAGAGTGCACCCACTTTTGTACCGCCGATATAAAAAACATCACAGTATTCTGCCACCATCGGAAGGGGCACATCGGTATGCAGACTCATAAGGCCATATCCCAGACGTGCGCCGTCCATATACAGAGGAATCCGGTACTCCCTGCAGATATCAGAAATGGCCTTTAATTCCTCTGCTGTGTACAGCGTACCGTATTCGGTAGGATGAGAAATATAAACCATTCCCGGAAATACCATATGTTCATGGTTTCCATCTTTCCAGAAGTTCTCAAGAAGAGCTGCAAGCTCTGTACTGTCTATTTTTCCCTGATGCTGCGGAAGTGTCAGGACTTTATGACCACAGGCTTCAATCGCGCCTGCCTCATGAACACTCACATGACCGGTCTCGGCAGCCACCACGCCTTCATACGAACGAAGCATGGCATCGATCACGATCTGGTTCGTCTGGGTTCCTCCTGTCAGAAAAAAGATTTCTGCCTCCGGACATCCGCAGGCTTTTCGAATTTTTTCTTTTGCACTTTCGCAGTACGCATCGCTTCCATATCCCGGAAGCTGTTCCATATTTGTTTCAAGAAGGCGTTTCAGAATCTTCTCATGTGCGCCTTCGGAATAATCACACTCAAATGAAAGCATCGTTTTCTCCTCAACGTATTTTCTTATTTGTACCTGCTTCCAAAGCGGCTATTTCGCCGCAGCAGGTATTGCTGCAATAATTGTTATTATATAACGAACTCCCGGCAAAATCCAGTCTCTCATATTTTTTTATATTACAGGAAAATGCGGAGCACTTTCCTGTAATATAAAAAATGCCGCAGGCAATAGCATCCTGCAGCATTCTCTGTTCTTATTCTATGTTTTTTGTCTGTATTTTACATTTTGGCTATACGCTCGATTGCCTCTTTTGTATTCTCATAAGTACCGAACGCTGTCAGGCGGAAGAAGCCTTCTCCATGGGCACCGAAACCGGAACCTGGAGTACCTACCACATGTGCCTTCTCCAGAAGATAATCAAAGAATTCCCAGGAGGTCATCTGATCTGGAGTTTTCAGCCAGATATAAGGAGCATTCACACCGCCGGAAACAGAATATCCGGCATTTTTCAGTCCCTCATAAATGACCTGTGCATTGCGCATGTAATAATTGATCTGCTCCTTTAACTGTGCCTTGCCTTCCGGTGAATAAACGGCTTCACCTGCCTTCTGAACAATATAAGGCGCACCGTTAAACTTCGTTCCATGGCGTCTTGCCCACAGGCTGTGAAGCTTCACGCCATCTCTTTCCAGTTCCTTCGGAACTACGGTAAATCCAAGTCTTACACCGGTAAATCCGGCATTCTTGGAAAAGCTGCGAAGCTCGATTGCGCAGGTTCTGGCACCTTCACACTCATAAATCGTATGAGGAACATTTTCTTCACGGATATATGCTTCATAAGCCGCATCATAAATGATTACTGCGCCTGTTTTGTTAGCATAATCTACCCATTCCTGAAGTCCCTCTTTTGTAATAGCCGCACCGCTCGGATTGTTCGGGAAACAAAGATAAATCAGATCCGGAATTTCCTCCGGCAGTTCCGGAAGAAATCCGTTTTCTTCGGTACACGGCATATAGATCACATCATCAAAATTTCCACGGACAGGATTGTATTCTCCGGTACGTCCGGCCATCACATTGGTATCTACATAAACCGGATAAACAGGATCGCATACTGCCACCTTATTATCCAGTCCGAAAATTTCCTGAATATTTCCGGAATCACTTTTGGCACCATCGGAAACAAAAATCTCATCCGCATCGATCTGGCATCCACGATCCTGATAATCATTTTTCGCAATGGCATTCCGGAGAAATTCATATCCAAGATCCGGGGCATATCCGCGAAAAGTCTCTGCATGAGCCATCTCATCTACTGCATTATGAAGGGACGTGATAATTGCAGGAGCCAGCGGCTGTGTCACATCCCCGATGCCAAGACGGATAATTTTTGTCTCCGGATTCGCTTCCTGATAGGCCGCTACCTTTTTTGCGATTGTTGAAAAAAGATAACTTCCCTGTAATTTCAGATAATTTTTATTTACTGTAACCATTTTTATAATCTCCTGATCATTCATTTTCTGCAGACTATGATTTTATCTGCATCTTTTACTCTCTTTCATATGATTGAATCGCAATCTCTTATCTGCGTTTTTCAATCTCTTTATTCAGTGCTTCTCTGACCGCATCCGGGCTCGCTTTGCCCTTCAGTTCTTTCATCATCTTTCCTACAAAGAAACCAAATACTTTTTCTTTGCCTCCCAGAAGCTCTGCAAGCGGTCCCGGGTTTTCCTCCAGAATTTTGTTCAGTATCTCATTGAGAAGGCCTGTATCTTCCACGATTTTCAGCCCGTGCTCTTCAATATAGGAAACCGGATCCACATCCTCATCAAATACGATTTCAAATACCTTCTTGGCATTCTGTGCGCTGACTTCTTTTTTCTCCACCATAAGGATCAGATCTGCCAGATGCTTCGGTGCAAAGCTTACCTCCTCCGGATCCATGGATTTTTCTTTCATCAGACGGAGAACTTCCACCATAAACCAGTTGGCTGCTTTTTTTGCATTTCCGCAGAGTTCTGCCGTTTTTTCAAAAAGAACAGAGAGGGTTCTGGACTCTGTCAGAATTCCGGCATCATATGCAGGAAGACCGTACTCTTCCTGATAACGCTGCTGTTTTTCTTCACGAAGTTCCGGCTGAGCTTCTCTCAGTTCCTGAATCCATGCATCGGAAATATGGATCGGCGGAAGATCCGGATCCGGGAAATAGCGGTAATCCTTGGCATCCTCTTTGGAACGCATGGCGTGGGAAGATTCCTTGTTATCGTCCCATCGACGTGTCTCCTGAATAACCGGTCTGCCCATTTCCAGAAGCTCGATCTGACGCTCCCGTTCTCCCTCAATGGCTCTTGCAATCGCCTTAAAAGAGTTCAGGTTTTTCATTTCTGTTCTTGTTCCGAATTTCTCTGTACCAGCTTCACGGACAGAAAGGTTTACGTCCGCACGCATGGAACCTTCCTGCAGCTTACAGTCGGAAACACCCAGATACTGCATCATACAGCGCAGTTTCTCAAGATAGGCAATGACCTCCTCCGAGCTTCTCATATCCGGCTCGGATACAATTTCGATCAGAGGAACTCCGCTTCGGTTATAATCCACCAGAGAACAGTCCTCCCACTCATCATGGATCAGTTTTCCGGCATCTTCTTCCATATGCATCTCATGAATACGGACTTTTTTCTTTCCGGCGGAGGTCTCGATTTCTACCCATCCGTCATGACAGATTGGCAGATAAAGCTGGGAAATCTGATAGTTCTGAGGATTGTCCGGATAAAAATAATTCTTTCTGTCAAACTTACAATACTGATTGATCTGGCAGTTTGCAGCAATTCCTGCTTTCAGGGCAAACTCCACCACTTTTTTATTCAATACAGGAAGGGAACCCGGCATTCCTGTACATACAGGGCAGGTATGGGTATTCGGTGCCCCTCCGAATTCTGTGGAACATCCGCAGAAAATTTTGGTTTTGGTGGCAAGCTCTACATGAACTTCCAGACCGATAATTGTCTCATACTGTTTCATGCTTTTCTGCCTCCTTCCTCTGCTGTCGGGAATGTACCGCGGCAGGTTTCATATTCCTTTGCCGCACGCAGAA
Organism: Blautia sp. HCP3S3_G3; assembly: GCF_052063365.1. NCBI lineage: Bacteria > Bacillati > Bacillota > Clostridia > Lachnospirales > Lachnospiraceae > Blautia > Blautia sp. HCP3S3_G3. The sequence goes on from NZ_JBQHXR010000002.1 coordinate 122,624, forward strand.
TTTTCTTTTCCATAAAGCAGTCTCCGATCATCTGGATACCGACCGGAAGTCCTGCACTGTCCATCCCGCATGGAACAGTAATTCCGGGAAGACCGCACAGGTTTACCGCAACCGTATAAATATCTCCAAGATACATGGCAAGAGGATCTTTCAGACTCTCCCCGAGCTTCGGTGCCGTATACGGCGCAGCGGGTGCCAGAAGAACATCATATTTTTCAAACGCACGGTCAAATTCCTGTTTGATCAGTGCTTTTGTCTTCAAAGCTTTCAGATAATAAGCATCGTAATAACCGGAGCTCAGTACAAAGGATCCAAGCATGATACGGCGCTTCACTTCTTCTCCGAAGCCTTCGGTTCTTGTCTTCTTGTACATATCATGAAGACCTTCATATTCTTTTGCACGATATCCATATTTGACACCATCAAAACGTTCCAGATTGGAGCTTGCCTCTGCACTGGCAATAATATAGTAAGCCGGAATCATGTATTCCGTTGTTTTCATAGAGAAAAATTCCACAATCGCACCCTGCTGGGAGAGAATTTTCAGGGCATCCATAAAAGCAGCCTTGACTTCCGGATTCAGTCCTTCCGCAAGGTATTCCTTCGGAACGCCGAATTTCATCCCCATCAGTTTTCCTTCCATGTCTTTTGTGAAATTCAGATCCTGCCGTTCAATGGAAGTACTGTCTTTTGTATCATGACCTGCAATAATCTCCAGAAGCGCTGCACAATCTGCCACATCTTTTCCCACAGGTCCGATCTGATCCAGGGAAGATGCATAAGCCACAAGGCCATAACGGGATACGGTTCCGTAAGTAGGCTTGATTCCGGTCACGCCGCAGAACGAGCTGGGCTGACGGATGGAGCCGCCTGTATCAGAACCCAGTGCAAGATATGTTTCTCCTGCAGCAACTGCCGCACAGGAACCGCCGGAAGAACCGCCCGGAACATGTTCCGTATCCCATGGATTACGGGTAACACCGTATGCAGAGGTTTCCGTGGTACTTCCCATGGCAAATTCATCCATGTTTGTCTTTCCGATGATGACCAGTCCTGCACGTTCCAGACGGTCGATTACTTCTGCATTATACTGAGGTACAAAATTTTCCAGAATTTTTGACGCACAGGTTGTGGTTTTCCCTTTGATACAGATATTATCTTTGATGGCAATCGGTACACCGGCAAGAGGACCCGTATAAGTCCCGTCCTCGATTCCTTTCTGTACCTGTTTTGCTCTTGCATATGCTTCTTTTTTATAAGTGTCCAGATATGCATGGATTTTCGGCTCTTTCTTCTCAATCTGCTCAAAGACATGTTTCACGCCATCCAGGACACTGATCTGATGTTGTTTTATTTTTTCCGCAAGCTGTAACGCGGTAAGTTTCTCCAGATCCATTGTCTCATTTCTCCTATCCTATGGTTTTTGGAACCTGATACTGCCATTCTTTGGCTTTCGGCGCATTGGCAAGCATTGCTTCCTTATCATCGCCATTGGTCACCACATCTTCCCGGAATACATTGGTATCTCCGAAAATATGAGAAAGAGGCTCAACATTTTCCGTATCCAGTTCATCCAATTTTTCTACATAATCCAGCATTTTCTGCATATCTGCTTTTGCCTTTTCCTTTTCTTCTTCACTCAGGGAAAGCTTGGCAAGGATGCAGACATTTTCCATCGTTTCATCATCAATTATTTTTGCCATTTATCATATCCTTCTTTCTCTGCTTACGGTTCCAGTCTGTTCAGATCACGCGGGAAAAGACAGGCTTCTCTGACATTTTCCTCTCCGAGAAGCTGCATCGTCAGACGTTCCAGACCGATTCCAAGTCCTCCGTGAGGCGGCATTCCATGTTTGAAGGTATCCAAATACTGTTCCATTCCTTCCTCTTCCATACCGCGTGCTGCAATCTTTTCTTTCAATGCCTGATAATCGTGAATACGCTGACCGCCTGTGGTAATCTCCAGTCCATGGAACAACAGGTCAAAACTCAGGGTAAACCTGTCATCTGCCGGATCATCCATTGCGTAAAACGGACGTTTCTTGGAAGGATAATGTGTCACAAATACAAAATCTGCATCATATTCTTCCTTAAAATACTGACCGATCAGTGCTTCTTCTTCCGGCTCCAGGTCAAACGGGTTGCGGATTTTTCTGTTATATTTCTGAGATACCAATTCTTTTGCCACATCAAAACGTACAGCAGGAATTCTTGATGCATCCGGAAGCTGTACTTTCAGGATTTCCAGTTCTTTTGCGTAATCTTTTCTCAAAAGTTCCATGGCATACTGAAGGAATCCGGTTTCCATAGCCATAATCTCTTCAAAACTGTCAATATAACCCATCTCAAAGTCCAGGCTGGTATATTCATTCAGATGACGTTTGGTATTGTGCTTTTCTGCACGGAATACAGGACCTGTCTCAAATACACGGTCAAATACGCCAACCATCATCTGTTTATAGAACTGCGGACTCTGGGCAAGAACTGCAGGTTTGTGGAAATAGCTTAATTTGAACAGGTTCGCACCGCCCTCTGCGCCTCTGGCGCCGATCTTTGGAGTATGGATTTCTGTAAAACCGTGATCATAAAGATAATCACGGAATGCTCTTACCAGTGCTTCCTGTATTTTGAATTTAGATCTCTCCTTAATATTGCGGAGAGCGATTGGACGAAGATTCAGTTTTGCCTCCAGAGAAGTGTTCAGCTTCCATTTATCAATTGCCATCGGAAGCGGTTCTGCAGGAGAAGAGAGAATTTTCATGCTGACGATTCTCAGTTCTCTTCCGTGCGGTGCCCGTTCCTCCGCTTTGACAATTCCTGTTGCACGGACAGTCATGGCCTCTTTGAGATCATGAATGGACATCCCCACTTTTTCATTTTCAAACACTGTCTGAAACAATCCCTCACGCCTTCTTAAAATCACAAAGGCCACATCCCCCATATTCCGGATACTGTGAATGGCTCCTTCTACAACAGCGGTCTCATTCAGGACAGAATCTCCAAGCAGAGTATCCCAGTCGGTAACTTCTTTTTCCCATCTTCCATCCAAAAATTCCATTTCCTCATCCTCCATTTGTATCATAATTCATCATAAAACAACATCAGCAGCATCTGTGCCGTTTCCACCATATTGGTTCCGGAGTCCATGCTGCATTTCTGTATATAGCGGTAAGCTTCCTCCTCACTGAGTCGATTACGCTGCATCAGCATCATCTTTGCATTGGAAATATAGTTCTGTTCTTTCCATGTGCGAAGCTTAGGCTTTTTCTTGTCTTTTCTGATCCGGCGTTCCAGCTGCCCGTCTACCATATTCACAGTATTGAGCAGATCACTGGATTTCATGGGCATCTGAACGGTCAATACAGACACCGGTGCCTCACTGACCACTCTTGCGGATGCCAGCAGAATCATTTCAAATCCTGCCGGCAGATCCTCTTTCAGATCATAATAATACATATCTGAGAGATGATATCCGCATATCAGTATTCCATATCCCAGTTCCGAAATACTTGCCAGAGCATGGGAACCGCTGCTGCACACCGCTGTCACTGTAAAGCCATGTCTGACAAGGATCGTGCGTATTTTTTTCGCATCTTCGATTTTCGGTAACGCAACCACGATACTGACGCTCATACAATGCCACTCCTCTTTCGCCCCAACCGAATAAATCAGTGAAACGAAGTACTCAAACGCCCACTTTAAATTCGATATAGATAATTTTCAATTTCCCACTCAGTTACCTGTCTTGTATATTTCAGCCACTCTTTTTTCTTGGAAGCCGCATATTTCTCACAGAATTTCTTTCCAAGGATTTCTTCCATCCAGGAACTCTGTTCAAAAAGATCAATGGCCTCCTTTAAATTTCCCGGAAGATTTTCCACTTCCGCTACAGGAACTTCATAATCGGAATCCGAACAATTGGAAGCTTCCGCAGGTTCGATCTTTTTGTTGATTCCATCCAGTCCTGCAGCAAGACAGAGAGCAAATACCAGATATGGATTGGATGCCGCATCCGGACTTCTCATCTCAATTCTTGTATCTCCCTTTCTTGCAATCGGCACCCGCACAAGGGAATTCTGATTATTCTTTGTCCAGGTCAGTTCTGTGGGAGCTTCATACCCCGGAACAAGGCGCTTATAAGAATTCACCAGAGGATTGGTGACCAGTGCCATTTCCCGGCTGTGTGCAAGAAGTCCGCCGATAAAATAATACGCTTCCTGACTGAGTTCTTTCGGATTCTCCGGATTTTCAAAAATATTTCTTCCATTTTTAAACAAAGAAAAACTGATATGCATACCGGAGCCATTCACCTCTGCCCTCGGCTTCGGCATAAACGTTGCATGCAGTCCATGACGTTTGGCAATGGTACGCACTGTCATCTTAAATGTCATCACACGGTCAGCCATTTCATCGACTTCCCCGTTTTTGAAATCAATCTCATGCTGCGCAGGTGCTGTCTCATGATGAGAAGACTGAACTTCAATTCCCATATCCTCCAGATTCAGCACAATATCACGTCTGGCATTTTCTCCCAGATCCATGGGACTCATATCAAGATATCCGGCTTTCTCATGCGTGATTGTAGTAGGCATACCGTTATCATCCGCATGAAACAGGAAAAATTCACACTCTGTATCTATATAACAGGTATACCCTTCCGCCTTCGCAAGATCTGTTATTTTTTTCAGAATATATCTCGGGCTGCTCATATAGGCAGTTCCATCCGCCTTATAGAGATCACACATCATTCGGGCAACTTTTCCCTGCTGCGGTCTCCATGGCAGAATCGTAAATGTAGCCGGATCCGGGCAAAGATAAAGATCTGGTTCCCTGTCTTCCGCAACACCTGCAATAAAGCTTGCATCCACCGTAAATTCATTATTAAGAGCCCTGGGAAGTTCCCGGACGGTCACGGCAATATTCTTCATAGTGCCGAACATATCTGTAAACTGAAGACGTACAAACTCTACATCCTCGTCCTCAGCAATCTGCAATACTTCCTCTCTGGTATAATTCCCCATCGCAATCTCTCCTTAATCATCCATTAAAAGTATACCGAAAATTTCAAAACACATTCCGGAAATCCATTCTCACACATTTCTTATCATCTATAAATATATGAAATAAAAAAGAGCGCACTTTTGGCATGTTATCTCATCCAAAAGAACGCCCTTGTTCATGCAGGTATTATATCAACCGCACTCTTCTTTGTCAACCATCTTTTTCACTTTTTAAAGTGCTAAAATTGACTGTTAAAATGATTCTCTGTTATCCCGAAACCGAAAACTCAAAGGTTCGTATAACCCATCAGCGATTCATCCACTGCTTTGGCAGCTTCACGGCCTTCACGGATCGCCCATACGACCAGGGACTGGCCTCTGTGCATATCACCTGCTGTAAACACACGCGGAACGGATGTCTCATAACAGTCCTGTTTTGTCTCCACATTAGTTCGTCCGTTTACTGCTACATGGAAGGCATCTGTCACATATTTTTCACTTCCAAGAAAACCGGCTGCAATCAGTACTAAATCTGCAGGAATGATTTCTTCGCTTCCTTCCACAGGAACCATCATCATTCTTCCTGTTTTCTCATCTTTCTGGCTTTGCAGTTTTACAATTTTTGCCTTGCACACATTGCCTTTTTTATCCGGAATAAACTCTGTGACTGTTGTCTGATATACACGCGGATCACTGCCGAAAACGGCAATTGCTTCTTCCTGACCGTAATCGGTTTTCAGAACTCTCGGCCACTGCGGCCATGGATTGCTTTCCAGTCTTTCCACCGGAGGCATCGGCATCATTTCCAGCTGTGTCACAGATTTTGCTCCAAGACGGATGGATGTTCCCACACAGTCATTACCGGTATCTCCGCCGCCGATGACCAGAACATTTTTACCTTTTGCAAGTTCACAGGGAACTTTTGTAAAGTCACTGTCCAGAAGAGTTTTGGTTACCTGTTTCAGGAAATCCACCGCAAAATAAATGCCTTTGGAATCCCTTCCCGGAACTTTGATATCTCTCGGATTGGATGCACCGCATGCGAGAACAACACGGTCATATTTCTTCAGAAGTTCTTCAGAAGTGATATCCACACCTACATTGGTGTTCGTTACAAATCTGACGCCTTCCTCTTCCATCAGACGGATTCGGCGGTCAATCACAGATTTTTCCAGCTTCATGTTCGGAATTCCGTAACGGAGAAGACCTCCGATTCTGTCGCTGCGCTCATAAACGGTCACGCTGTGGCCTCTGCGGTTCAGCTGCTGTGCTGCAGCAAGTCCGGAAGGACCGCTTCCGATCACGGCAATACTCTTGCCAGTACGCACATTTGGTTTCTGCGGCTGTACCCATCCTTCTTCAAAAGCAGTTTCAATAATTGCTCTCTCATTTTCTTTGGTAGCTACCGGTTCGCCGTCCAGATTGCAGGTGCAGGCAGCTTCACAGAGTGCCGGACAAACTCTGGAGGTAAATTCCGGAAAACTGTGGGTCTTGCTGAGACGAAGATATGCCTGTTTCCAGTTGCCGGTATATACCAGATCATTGGTTTCCGGAACCAGATTATGAAGCGGACATCCGGAAGCCATCCCGCCCAGCATCATACCGGACTGACAGAAGGGAACGCCGCAGGCCATGCAGCGTGCTCCCTGTAATTTTTGTTTTTCTTTATTTAACGGAACCCGGAATTCATTGAAATTGGTGATCCGGACTTTCGGCGGCAGTACTTTTGCCGTTTCTCTTTTATAATCTAAGAAACCTGTTGGTTTTCCCATGATTCTCTCCTCCTTAATGTTTCACACCGATACTTTCATAGAATGCTTCCATCTGTGCCTGTTCGCTTGTCAGTCCCTTTTCTTCCAGTTTAGCACTTAAGGTGATCATTCTCTTGAATTCATCAGGAATCAGCTTCTTAAAGTGCGGCAGATATGCGTCAAAATCTGCCAGAATCTTTGCACCAAGTTTCGAGCCGGTGGCTTTTACATGGGCTTCAATCAGGTCGTGCAATTCCTTCTTATCGTATTTATTCTCTACTTTTTCAATAGAGATCATTGCCTTGTTGATATTTTTGTAAAGTTCATTGTGGATATCCAGTACATATGCGATACCGCCGCTCATACCTGCAGCAAAGTTTTTCCCGGTTCTTCCAAGAACAACGACACGTCCGCCGGTCATATATTCACAGCCGTGTTCTCCCACGCCTTCTACAACTGCATTGGCACCGGAATTACGGACTGCAAAACGCTCGCCTGCAACACCATTGATAAATGCGGTTCCGCTTGTCGCACCATAAAGAGCCACGTTTCCTACGATGATATTTTCTTCTGCTTTGTAGGTGGCTTTTTCCGGTACCTTTACAACCAGCTTACCTCCGGAAAGTCCTTTACCGAAATAATCATTGCTGTCACCGGTCAGATTCAGAGTCAGACCCTTCGGAATAAATGCGCCAAAGCTCTGTCCGCCGGCACCTTTACAGTTGATCACGATCGTATCATCCGGAAGCCCTTCTTTATTCTTTCTTGTAATCTCCGCGCCAAGAATCGTACCAAACGTACGGTCTGTATTGGTAACTGTCACATCCAGTTCTGTATGCTCTCCTGTGGAAATTGCTCTTGCACATTTCTTCAGGAGCACCTTTTCATCCAGTGTTTTTTCCAGTTCAAAGTTAAATTCCGCCTTCGGATCAAAGGTCACTTTATCCCCTTTTCCTGCATACGGATTGTTCAGAATGGCACTTAAATCCAATTTGCCGATATGCGGCTCTTCCACATCCTTTGCCGGAACAAGAAGATCGGTACGTCCAACCATCTCGTCAATGGTATGAACCCCCAGACGGGACATATATTCTCTCAATTCCTGGGCGATAAAGCGCATAAAGTTTTCCACATATTCCGGTTTGCCGCGGAATCTCTTGCGAAGCTCCGGATTCTGGGTAGCAACACCCACCGGACAGGTATCCAGATTGCAGACACGCATCATAACACAGCCCATCGTTACAAGCGGAGCCGTTGCAAATCCGAATTCTTCCGCACCAAGGAGTGCAGCAATTGCCACATCACGACCGCTCATAAGCTTACCATCTGTTTCGATACGTACACGGTTGCGCAGTCCGTTCATCAGAAGTGTCTGATGAGTTTCTGCAAGTCCCAGTTCCCACGGAAGTCCGGCATTATGAATCGAACTTCTCGGTGCCGCACCGGTACCTCCGTCGTAACCGGAGATCAGAATTGTCTGTGCACCGGCTTTTGCAACACCGGCAGCGACTGTACCAACACCGGCCTCGGATACCAGTTTTACGGAAATATCTGCATATTTATTGGCATTTTTCAAGTCATAGATCAGCTGTGCCAGGTCCTCGATCGAATAAATATCATGATGAGGCGGCGGAGAGATCAGGCTGACACCCGGTGTGGAATGACGGGTCTTTGCGATCCACGGATAAACCTTCTTTGCAGGAAGATGTCCGCCCTCACCCGGTTTTGCACCCTGCGCCATCTTAATCTGGATTTCTCTTGCAGATACAAGATAACGGCTGGTAACACCGAATCGTCCGCTGGCAACCTGTTTGATTGCAGAACAGCGGTCACTATCGGAACCTGAGGAATCAATACGTTCATCACTTTCACCGCCCTCACCGGTATTGGATTTGCCGTGAAGATGATTCATAGCGATTGCCAGTGTCTCGTGTGCCTCCTGAGAAATGGAACCATAGGACATAGCACCGGTCTTAAATCGTTTCACGATTTCCTCCACACTTTCTACTTCATCCATAGGAAGAGGAGTTTCCGCATATTTGAAATCCATCAGTCCTCTTAAGTTGCCATGGCTTTCCATATCCACCATTTTGGTGTATTCTTTGAACATGTTGTAGTCGCCGCATTTTGTAGATTGCTGAAGAAGATGGATGGTCTGCGGATTATAACGATGCTCTTCGCCCTGGCTTCTCATTTTGTGAGCGCCTACACTGTCCAGAGTCAGATCTGTATTCATTCCCAGCGGATCAAAGGCTTCGGAATGAAGTTTTTCTACATTTTCTTCAATATCTTCCAGGGTAATACCACCTACACGGCTGACTGTACCAGTAAAATATTTGTCGATCACATCCTGGGAAATACCAATCGCCTCAAAAATCTGCGCGCCCTGATAAGACTGCAGGGTAGAAATACCCATTTTGGAAGCAATTTTGACAATTCCGCTTAAAACAGCATTGTTATAATCGTCCACTGCTGCATAATAATCTTTATCCAGCATGTGATTATCGATCAGTTCCCGGATGGTTTCCTGTGCAAGATATGGATTAATCGCACTTGCACCATAGCCCAGAAGTGTAGCAAAATGATGAACTTCTCTCGGCTCCCCGGATTCCAGAATAATTGCCAGAGAAGTACTCTTCTTTGTTTTTACCAGATGCTGATGTACAGCAGATACAGCAAGCAGAGACGGAATCGGCATATGATTTTCGTCCACTCCTCTGTCTGAAAGAACCAGAATGTTGGCACCTTCACGGAATGCTTTATCTACTTCCACGAACAGACGGTCAATCGCACGCTCCAGCTTTGTGCTCTTATAATAGAGAGTAGAAACCACGGCAACTTTGAAGCCTTCTTTTTTCATGGTCTTGATTTTCAGCATATCAGTATTGGTAAGGATCGGGTGAACGATTTTCAGTACCTGACAATTTTCCGGCTGCTGAACAAGAAGGTTTCCATCCTTGCCTACATAAACACTGGTGGAAGTTACGATTTCCTCACGGATACAGTCAATCGGCGGATTGGTTACCTGTGCGAAAATCTGTTTAAAATAATCAAATAACGGACGGTGTTCTTTGGAAAGAACGGCCAGTGGTGTATCCACACCCATCGCCCCAATACTCTCAGCACCATTCAGCGCCATGTTGCGGATGGAGGTACGATACTGTTCATACGTATATCCAAATGCCTTCTGCAGACGGGCACGCTGTTCTTCACCGTATTCTTCCACTCTCTGATTCGGAATCTTAATATCTTTCAGCTGTACCAGATAGCTGTTCAGCCACTCCCCGTAAGGCTGCATTTTGGCATATTTTTCTTTCAGTTCATTATCATCAATAATTCTGCCCTGAACGGTATCTACCAGAAGCATTTTTCCCGGATGCAGACGTTCTTTCAGAACAATTTTTTCTTCCGGAACCGGCATAACACCTACTTCCGAAGACAGAATTACGTAACCGTCGGATGTTACATAGTACCTGGAAGGACGAAGACCGTTTCTGTCAAGTACAGCACCCATCACATCACCATCGGAAAACAGAATGGATGCAGGTCCGTCCCACGGTTCCATCATGGTTGCATAATACTGATAAAAATCTCTCTTTTCCTGAGAAATCGTATCATTGTTTGCCCACGGCTCCGGAATCGTGATCATCACAGCAAGCGGAAGATCCATACCGCTCATTACCAGGAATTCCAGAGTATTGTCAAGCATTGCGGAGTCGGAACCGGATCTGTTGACAACCGGAAGGACTTTGTGAAGCTGTCCTTTCAGGTACGGTGATTCCATATTTTCTTCACGGGCCAGCATTTTATCCGCATTGCCGCGAATTGTGTTGATTTCACCATTGTGTACCATAAAGCGGTTCGGATGCGCGCGCTCCCAGCTTGGATTCGTATTGGTACTGAAACGGGAATGTACCATGGCAATGGCAGATTCATAATCCGGGCTCTGCAGATCCTCAAAGAATGTACGAAGCTGTCCTACCAGGAACATACCTTTATATACAATAGTACGGCTGCTCATGGAAACAACGTAAGTATTGTCATTACTCTGTTCAAACTCACGGCGTGCAATATAAAGCATACGATCAAAAGAAAGTCCTGATTCCACATCATCCGGTTTTTTGATAAATGCCTGCATAATGCATGGCATACACTCTCTTGCTTTATGTCCGAGCACATCCGGAATAACCGGAACAGTTCTCCACCCGAGAAGCTCCAGCCCCTCTTTCTGGATAATAATCTCAAACATTTTTTTTGCCTGGGCACGTTTGATCTCATGCTGCGGGAAGAAAAGCTGGGCAATTCCGTATTCTCTTTCCCCACCGATCTCAATGCCTTCTTTTTTGCATGCTTTCTTAAAAAATTTATGGGAAATCTGCAGGAGGATACCAACACCATCACCTGTTTTTCCTTCTGCATCTTTGCCGGCACGGTGTTCCAGATTTTCCACTATCTTCAGGGCATTGGCAACTGTATCATGTGTCTTTTTCCCTTTGATGTTTACAACTGCACCGATACCACAGTTGTCATGCTCAAATTGCGGCCGATACAGACCCTGTTCTTCCTTTCTCACTTCTTTCATTTTCCCTCATCCTTTCTGTCAGTTTATTATGGGAACAATAACGGACCAGCCGTTATTGATTTTTGGCTTTTGCATTCTCCAGTGCTGCGCGGACAAATCCGGCAAACAGAGGATGCGCATGGTTTGGTCTTGATTTGAATTCCGGATGTCCCTGTGTTCCGATAAAGAACGGGTGGGCGGCAATCTCAATCATTTCCACAATATGTCCGTCCGGAGATGTACCTGCTATCCGCATGCCTTTTTCGTTTAATTCCGCACGGAAAGCATTGTTGACTTCATAACGGTGCCTGTGGCGTTCCTGAATTTCTTTTTTGCCGAAAAGTTCAATAGAGCGGGAATTTTCCGCCAGTACACACGGATAGCTTCCCAGTCTTAAGGTTCCTCCAAGATCTTCCACGCTTTCCTGATCCGGCATCAGCGCGATCACCGGATGTTTTGTTTCCGGATCAAGTTCAATACTGTTGGCATCTTCATATCCCAGCACATGACGGGCATATTCCACAATCGCCATCTGCATGCCAAGGCAGATACCCAAATACGGAATTTTGTGTACTCTTGCATACTGTGCGGCAAGAATCATTCCCTCGGTTCCTCTGTTTCCAAAACCTCCGGGTACCAGAATCCCGTCTGCATTATGAAGAGTCTGATCAAGATTCTTCTCGTTTAATTCTTCAGAATCCACCCAATCCAGCTCTACCTTTGCCTTGCAGGCAATACCGCCATGCTTCAGTGCTTCTACAACACTTAAATACGCATCATGAAGCTGTGTATATTTTCCAACAATTGCAATTCTTGCTGTTCCTTCCGGATTGCGAAGATTCTGTACCATTTCGATCCAATCTGTCAGATCCGGTTTTCTGTTTTCCAGACGCAGGCTCTGAAGAACCACATCCGCAAGTTTTTCCCGCTCCATAGCAAGAGGTGCTTCATACAAATACTCTACATCCAGGTTCTGCAGCACATGGCTAATCGGCACATTACAGAACAGTGCAATTTTCTGACGGATTTCATCGGTCAGCGGATGTTCGCTTCGACATACCAGAACATCCGGCTGGATTCCCATCCCCTGCAGTTCTTTGACACTTGCCTGCGTCGGCTTCGTCTTCATCTCTTCAGAGGCTTTCAGATACGGAATCAGGGTCACGTGGATCAGCACTGCATTGTCATGTCCCACTTCATGCTGAAACTGACGAATGGACTCCAGGAATGGCTGGCTTTCGATATCGCCTACCGTTCCTCCCACTTCGATAATCGCAATTCTGTCTTCATCCGGAGATTTTGCCCGGTAAAAACGGCTCTTGATTTCATTGGTAATATGCGGGATCACCTGCACAGTACCTCCGCCGAAATCTCCGTGGCGCTCCTTCTGAAGTACAGACCAGTATATTTTTCCAGTTGTCACATTTGAATTTTTATCAAGAGATTCATCAATAAAACGCTCATAATGTCCCAGATCCAGGTCTGTTTCTGTACCATCATCCGTAACAAACACTTCTCCATGCTGAATCGGATTCATGGTACCTGGGTCAATGTTAATATACGGATCAAACTTCTGCATGGTTACCTGATATCCTCTTGCCTTCAGAAGACGCCCAAGAGATGCTGCTGTAATCCCTTTACCAAGACCGGAAACAACTCCGCCTGTGACAAATACGTATTTTACTGCCATTTGTGATTTCCTCCTCCATCATCCTTTTCGGAAACAAAAAAGGCATCAGAAGCCGGAAATTGGGTAAAAATCCCCTCCGCTTCTGACGCCATTGTCAGTTCTGAATGATCACTTATTTATCTTTCGCTTTTGTAAAAAGCTATGTTTGCTTACATATGAGCATAACTATAACTTATTTTTTTTCATTTGTAAATATGTAAATTCTGCTTTTTTTACTTTTCACGCAGCTCCTCCGGAATTTCCATCGGATAATTTCCGTCAAAGCAGGCCTTGCAGAGCGGAAGTCCTCCGGCCATCCCTTCCAGATAATCAATTTCCATATAACCAAGAGAATCCGCCCCGATCAGTTCCCGGATTTCCTCTGTACTGTTGCTGCTGGCAATCAACTGGTCATTGGAGGGCACGTCCGTTCCGAAATAACATGGATGAAGGAACGGCGGAGAACAGATTCTTACATGCACGGATACCGCTCCTGCTTCTTTCAGCATACGAATCAGATTTTTGATTGTTGTACCGCGGACAATGGAATCATCCACCAGAACAATCCGTTTTCCTTTTACCACAGACTCCAGCACACTCAGTTTCATGTGAACGCTGGACTCACGTTCTTTCTGTGTCGGCTTGATGAACGTTCTTCCAATATAACTGTTTTTGTAAAATGCAAACCCGAAAGGAATTCCGGATTCTTCCGAAAATCCCTTAGCTGCCGGAATTCCGGACTCCGGTACACCGGTTACAAGATCCGCTTCCACCGGATAAGACTTGGCAAGAGATTTGCCGCCGCGGATACGTGCATCATAGATTTTTACACCATCCATAGTGCTGTCCAGTCTTGCAAAATAAATATATTCAAACACACAGTGTGCATGTTTCTCTGTTGTCAGGCTCCTATCGAAAGAAATTCCCTTCTGACTGATGGTCACGATCTCACCGGGTTCTACATCCCGGACAAATTCCGCACCTACAGATGTCAGTGCACAGCTTTCCGATGCCAGCACATAGGTATTTCCTCTTTTTCCAATGCAGAGAGGCTTCAGTCCATATGGATCGCGCACACCGATCAGCTTACGCGGGCTCATCACTACCAGGGCATAACCGCCTTTGATTTTTTTGGCAGTCTTCAGAATTGCCTCTTCTACTGTTTTCGAATGAACACGTTCCTTTGCAATGTGAAACGCGATAACTTCCGAGTCTGTTGTTGTATGAAAAATGGCTCCTGTCTGAATCAGTTCCCATTTCAATTCACCGGTATTGATCAGGTTTCCATTATGAGCCAGTCCCAGTGTACCTTTAATATATGACAAAACCAGAGGCTGGGCATTTTCTGCGACAGATGCACCGGTGGTGGAATAACGCACATGTCCTACACCGATATCTCCTTCCAGCTTTTCCAGGTTTTCTTTCCTGAATACTTCACTTACCAGTCCCAGATCTTTATGGAACTGTACATTTCCGATCTCACCATTGGTCTTTGATACAGCCATACCACAGGATTCCTGTCCTCTGTGCTGCAGCGCTGTCAGGCCATAATATATGGATGGAACCACATTACCGCCATCCAGGTCATAAATTCCGAATACACCGCATTCCTCTTTAATTCCTGCCATCTGAACATCCTCCATCATTCATTTTCTCTTTTATATTTTTTGAAAATACATACTCTACATTTTCTTTTTTGTGAAAATACATGTTCTGTATTTTCTGAAAATACAAATTTCGGACTTTAACATACAGGTTTTTCACTTTCCCGCATCAAAGTGCCATTACACTTTCTGAATTATAATGGAAGAAAGCGATTTGTCAACCCCTGGTTTTTGAAAAATCTTTTTGTGGCTTTCAAAAAATCTTTTTGCTATTTTTTTCAAAAAAGTCATTGACAATCGGATTTTTTTGAGTATACTACATCACATAAGCAAAGGCGCTTTGGAGATGAGATCCAAGGCGCTTTTTTTGTTTATTTACACATATTCAAGAAATAAAAGATTAATGGATCTTAATCGAAAGGAGAGTACCTATATGGCACAAAATATTCCTGAACTGTACGGCAGTCTTGTTTTTAACGACAAGATCATGCGTACCAAATTACCAAAAGACATGTACAAAGCACTGAAAAAAACCATCGAAAATGGAACACATCTGGAACTGGACGTTGCCAATTCCGTTGCAGTAGCCATGAAAGAATGGGCAATCGAAAACGGTGCTACCCATTATACACACTGGTTCCAGCCGATGACCAACTTCACAGCTGAGAAACATGACAGCTTCATTTCTCCTACAGGTGACGGACAGATCATCATGGAATTTTCCGGCAAAGAACTTGTAAAGGGCGAACCGGATGCATCCAGTTTCCCGTCAGGAGGACTTCGTGCTACATTCGAGGCAAGAGGATATACCGCATGGGATCCAACTTCTCCGGCATTTATCAAGGACCGCACACTTTATATTCCGACAGCGTTCTGTTCTTACAGCGGTGAAGCACTTGATAAAAAAACACCTCTTCTTCGTTCCATGGATGCTCTTAATGTAGAAGCATTAAAAGTTCTGAAACTTCTTGGAAATACAGAAGTAAAACATATCACTACTACCGTAGGACCGGAACAGGAATACTTCCTGGTTGACAAAGAACTTTACAAACAGAGAAAAGACCTGATCTTCTGCGGACGTACCCTGATCGGTGCACCTGCTCCAAAAGGACAGGAAATGGAAGATCATTACTTCGGAACACTGAAACCAAGAGTAGCCGCTTACATGCATGACCTTGATGAAGAACTCTGGAAACTCGGTATTCCGGCAAAAACCAAACATAACGAAGTTGCACCTGCACAGCACGAACTGGCACCTGTCTTCGATACCACAAACGTTGCCGTTGACCACAACCAGCTGACCATGGAAATCATGAAGAAAGTAGCTGATAAACACGGAATGGTTTGTCTGCTTCATGAAAAACCATTCGAAGGAATCAACGGAAGCGGTAAACACAACAACTGGTCCATGAGCACTGATACAGGAGTCAATCTTCTTGATCCCGGCAAAACACCTGCAGAAAATACACAGTTCCTCGTATTCCTGGTAGCTGTTATCAAAGCAGTAGATGATTATGCAGATCTCCTTCGTATCTCCGTTGCCAGCGCAGGTAATGACCACAGACTCGGAGCGAACGAAGCACCGCCAGCAGTTGTTTCCATCTTCCTTGGAGATGAACTTACTGAAGTATTAAAAGCAATCGAAAACGATGAGTTCTTCGTAGGACACGGTGCAGTCCAGATGGATATCGGAGCAAAAGTACTTCCGCACTTTATCAAAGACAATACTGACAGAAACCGTACTTCACCATTTGCATTTACCGGAAACAAATTTGAATTCCGTATGCTTGGTTCTTCCGCTTCTGTTGCTAACCCGAACATTATCCTGAATACTGCAGTTGCAGAAGTACTTAGCCAGTTTGCAGAAAAACTTTCCGGTGTTCCGGCTGAAGAAATGGATCAGGCAGTACATAATCTGCTGAAAGAAACCATTATCGCACACAAACGTGTCATCTTTAATGGCAATGGTTATACAGACGAATGGATTGAAGAAGCCGAAAAACGTGGTCTTTATAACCTCAAATCCACTCCGGATGCTCTTGAAATGTTCATCAGCCCGAAGAACGAAGAGCTGCTTACCGGCCACAAAATCTTTACAAAAGATGAGCTGCATTCCCGTTATGAGATCAAGCTTGAAAATTATGTGAAGACACTGCATATTGAATCCAGTACAATGGCTGAAATGATTCAGAAAGATATACTTCCGAGCGTTACCACATATATGGAACAGGTTGCACAGACTGCTGCACTGAAAAAATCTG
The DNA here is from genome assembly GCF_052063365.1 of Blautia sp. HCP3S3_G3. Classification (NCBI taxonomy): domain Bacteria; kingdom Bacillati; phylum Bacillota; class Clostridia; order Lachnospirales; family Lachnospiraceae; genus Blautia; species Blautia sp. HCP3S3_G3. The sequence goes on from NZ_JBQHXR010000002.1 coordinate 139,470, forward strand.
TAGTTCCGGATATTTCTGTTTCTACAGAAGCAGCTATGCTGACAAAACTCACTGCTCTTTCTGAGGCAATGACTGCAGGTCTGGAAACACTGAAAGAAGATACTGCAAAAGCAGAAGCATGTGAAGATCTTCTGGAAAGTGCAAAAGCTTATCAGTCTTTGGTTCTTGCAGACATGGAAACACTCAGAAAATCTGCTGATGAGGCAGAGGCACTGCTTCCAGAGAGCGTTCTTCCATATCCTACTTATGGCAAGCTTCTGTTCTCTATTTAATAGGAAGACTGTCTGTTGAATATACAGAAAAATACAGATATTTTTCTGCAGTAAAAAAGCGCTGTCTAACAGCGCTGGATCAATCAAGGTAAATACAGGGGATATCATTATGAACATCTACTTCATAATTCATTATCGATTTCCTCATCCATTAATCACACGATACCGATATCCCCTGTTTTACATATATCACATCTCATAAGATGTGAATACAAATTTATTATATCACATTATTTCATGTTCGCAAAGACGCGGAGAACTTTTTTTAGGAAAAGTTTTTCCGCGTTTTTCGATAAATGATTCTTTTACAGAATCGATCACCTTTTCATCTCAGGATGCTCCGGTGATTCGAGGCATTCTGAAGATACCTTGAAAAGTTGATAAAAAAGGGAAAGAGAGGAAATTATTATGGAATTTTCATCTGTAAACACTATTTGGGTGCTCCTTGGCGCCGCACTGGTCTTCTTTATGCAGGCCGGCTTCGCAATGGTTGAAACTGGTTTCACCAGAGCAAAAAACGCAGGTAACATTATCATGAAAAACCTGATGGACTTCTGTATCGGAACTCCTACCTTCTGGATCATTGGTTTTGGTATTATGTTCGGTACAGGAAACGGCTTCTTTGGTTCCATTCACGGAATCGCTTCTGAGGCAAATTATGGAACCGGAATGCTTCCTGACGGTGTTCCGTTCTGGGCATTTCTGATTTTCCAGACCGTATTCTGCGCTACTTCCGCTACCATCGTTTCCGGTGCTATGGCTGAACGTACCAAATTCTCCTCATACTGTATCTACAGTTTTCTGATCAGTCTGGTCGTTTATCCGGTATCCGGTCACTGGATCTGGGGCGGCGGTTTCCTCAGCCAGATGGGCTTCCACGATTTTGCAGGTTCCTGTGCCGTACATATGGTCGGCGGTGTTGCCGCTCTAATCGGTGCTATCGTTCTTGGACCTCGTATCGGAAAGTACACCAAAGACGGTAAATCCAAAGCGATTCCTGGTCATAACTTGACAGTAGGCGCTTTAGGTGTATTTATTCTCTGGTTCTGCTGGTTTGGATTCAACGGTGCTTCTACCGTAAGTATGGAAGGCGATGCCATTGTAAGCGCAGGTAAAATTTTTGTAACAACCAACCTCGCTGCTGCTGTTGCTACCGTAACTGTTATGGCTATCACATGGGTACGCTATAAAAAACCGGATGTTTCCATGTCTCTGAACGGATCTCTGGCAGGTCTGGTTGCAATCACTGCAGGATGTGATACCGTTTCTCCTACTTCTGCAGCAATTATTGGTATTCTTTCCGGTTTCATTGTCGTATTTGGTATTGAATTTATCGACAAAGTCCTGAAAATCGATGACCCGGTTGGTGCTGTTGGCGTTCACGGCTTAAACGGTGCTTTCGGAACTCTCGCTGTTGGTCTTTTCTCTGACGGTGCCGGTACTGAATGGAAAGGTCTCCTTGTAGGCGGCGGATTCCACGGCTTCGGCGTTCAGTTCATCGGTATGGCTGCTACAATCGCATGGGTCGTTGTTACAATGACCATTATCTTCCTGGTAATCAAACATACGGTAGGACTTCGTGTATCAGCAGAAGAAGAAATTGCAGGTCTGGATGGCAAAGAACACGGACTTACCAGTGCATACGACGGATTCGTTGTTCATGACAGCATGGTAACCGTTCCTACTCCTATGGGTGTTACAAAAGCTGCTCCGGTCGTAAATACCGCTGCTGCTTCTGCTCCGGTAGAATCTATTCCGGAAATGCCGGCAGAAGGTGTTCACAAACTTACCAAAGTGGTTATTATCACCCGTCAGAGCAAGCTGGATGATTTTATGCATGCAATGAACGAGATCGGCGTAACCGGTATCACCATTACAAACGTTATGGGATGCGGTGTACAGAAAGGTGCACGTTCCTACTATCGTGGTGTTGAAATGGATATGAATCTTCTTCCGAAGGTCAAAATTGAAATCGTTGTCAGCCTGGTACCTGTTCAGAAAGTGATCGATACTGCAAAAGCAGTTCTTCACACAGGTCAGTATGGAGATGGTAAAATATTCGTATACGATATCGAAAACGTTGTTAAGATTCGTACAGGTGAGGAAGGCTTTATGGCACTTCAGGATACTCAGCCTCTGGATTAAGTTTCCACTCATAATATTTTTATACATGTCCGAAAGGGCAAAAAGAAAGACCACTTTATTGTGGTCTTTCTTTTATTTCATCCAGAAATTCTTCTGCAGAAATCACACCATATCCGGAAGTATTTCCCAGTTTCAGGGATTTCGCACAATTCAGAATCTGTGTTACCGGATTCTGTCCGCCAAGAACTGCATTGTCAAACCGTTCATCCTCTGCATAATTTTTCATCACATTGATGTGATTTACAAAATCACCTGAGGAAGCAGCAATTCCATTCAGCACTTCTTTATTGCAGGTCATTTTTAACATGATATTTTTTACCAGTTCCGGATTATCCGTCCCTTCTGCAGCACAAAGCCAGGTTCCTCCCCAGAAGAAACTCTCCGGTCCTTCTGTTACGGCCCATCCACCCTGTGCCGCCACACTTCCTTCCACATCACTGTCCATATCGTACTCATAAAACCAGGATGGTCCGAAATAACAGAATACCCCGCCATCCGGATAGAACCCTTTGCTCCAGTCCTCACTCCACATTTCAAATGTGCCGGTCTCCTGATTGTCAGCCATTATCTTTGACATTTCTTCCCATTCTTTCAGGTGTTCCTCTGCTGTGATGCCGTCACCGGCATTCCCGCTTCCATCAGCATTCTCCGCAAATATACGATAAGTATCATATACAGAAGACGTCATAGAGTACCCGGCCTCTTTCATCGCCTCTGCTGTTTCCAGAAAAGTATCCCAGTCTTTTACAGATTCCTGCACTTTCGAAGGTTCATCTGTTCCAAGTACCTCTCCGGCAATCTCCCGATTGTAGATCAGAACACCAGGACATGCATACCAGGCACTTCCCTTCTGCCTGCCATCCGCATCCGTCACATATTCCTTTGTAAAGGAAAACTGTCCTGCCGTATTCTCTTCTGTAATTCCAAGATCAGCAAGATCCATGGCATAATCTGTTTCCACATATTTCCGTGCATATTCCTCTTCCACAAGAAACAGATCAATCTTTTCCTCCTCTGACGCAGATGCCTGATTCAGAAGAGCCTGATCCAGTTCTTTCTGATAATCTGCACTGCTCTCCGGGACGATCACCCATTTCACAGTGACTTCTCCAATCGTACCGGTTGTATCATCTACTGCTTCATAACCCGGATAATACTCTTCCATCCGGATTTTAAATTCTTCATTCCAGGAAAAAACATTCAGAATCTTTCCTTCTGAAGTTTCTTTTCCAGAAGATTCTGTCTCGTCTTTTTCTCCACTGGTCTGTTCTTTGTCAGTTTCTTTTTCACTGATTTCTTCTTTGCTGGTTTCTTCTCCGCCAGACGTTTCTGTTTTGCTGACTTTCTCCTCAGATGCTCCTGCAGAAACTGACAGTGTGAAAGTCCCTGCTGTCACCACTGCACAAACTGCAGCTAATCGATGTTTTTTCAATCATGTACCTCCTGATGTATTTTCTGATGTATTTTCTGATGTATTTTCTGATGTCTTTTCTGATGTCTTTTCTGATACATTTTCTGATATATCCCTCGATGCGTTTCCCGATGTATTCCCTGACATACTGCTGTCAACAATCATTTTCTCTCATTTCTGCAGTCTTTCTCCACGGGTTCTTCATCCCAATGCATTCTTGGCAGGTTCCAGTGATAGTGGGCAGCCAGATACCGGATCAGAATGACTACTGCACAGGCAACAATCATGGCGCGCAGAATACCATAGCTTCTATATATATACACACAGGTAACAGCTCCCACAATCGAAGCACATGCATAAATGTGGCGGACAAAAATATACGGTGGAACTCCTGCCATCATATCCCGAAGCAAACCACCGCCCACTCCTGTGATGGTTCCGAGAAACACGAGCAAAAATGTATTGTCCGTATACCCCTGCTTGATTCCGGTATTTACTCCCACTACTGTAAAAATCCCCAGTCCTACCGTATCCATGATCAGCATAATCCTGTCATATACAATCCGGAAATTCCCTTCCAGTATCTCTCTTTTCAGATACATCACTCCAAACACAATACAGGAAGTGATTGTAGCCACCAGAGCATAGACAGGATTCTGGAATACTCCCGGGGGAATAATCCCCAGAACAATATCACGGATCATTCCTCCGCCCACAGCCGTCACTACTCCAAGGACGCTGATGCCAAAAATATCCATGTTTCTGCCCACGCCCACCATGGCACCTGAAGCTGCAAATGCCACTGTGCCAAGCATTTCCATAATAAATATAATCGTTTCCTGATAATCCATTTTCACCCTTCTCCTGCCGGAAAAAACAACTTTCTCCACTTCTCCCTGAAATCATCTTTTATTTTTTCTGTTCCCGGTTCTTTTGGTATGTATCTATGTTTATTTGCCTCACTGCTCTCTGGTAAAATTGATACAGCAGTTGATCACCAGTGTGGAGATGGACAGATAAAACGCAATGTTTACGGTTTCCACACTGCGCATGGATGCCAGAAGAATCATCGTCACAGCAAAGAACACATAAGTAAAGCGAATCGTCTTCATATAACGCATGCCCTGTGCCGCAATAGCTGCATCTGTGGTAAAAAAGCTCATGGCTTTACCGGGAAACAGGCTGACTAAAACGAACAGAAAAACTGCTGCGAACAGTGCTGTACGCATAGCAGTTGCTGCAATTTTTTTCATAGTTCCGGTCTGCTTCTTGCCCCAGTACTGACTGCATAAAATCACAAGTCCATCACCGATTGCAGTAAGGATCTGCTGATATACAAACTGAATCTGATTGACTGCTGCCACACCGGAAAGCGCGGTTTCACTGTAGGAACCCAGCATGAGATTATCTGCCAGATTGACACTTAATGATATCACATTCTGCAGCACAAGAACTACATACACAGCAACAAAAGATCTGTAAAAATTCCGTTTTTCCATCTGATGACTTTTGGTTATCCTCCCATATTCTGATCTACTGCTGTTCACCGCATTCACAGGAACTCTTATATATTCACAGTAATATAATCTGCACCCATTTTTTTATACTTCAGTATCTGGGACTGATTTTCCGCAACCCATACACCGATTTTCAGTTTTGCATTATGTACGCTTTTCACGTTCTGTGCAGTAAACGCCGTATCCTGAAGAGACACATCAAACTTATATTTTTTGCAGGTATCCAGCAAGGACTGACTCCAGGTTTTGGAAATTTTCTGCAAAGATAAGCGTGAGCTGTACTTTCTCAGACTTACCAGTATTTTTGTTGAAAAAGAAATAACTACCGGTGACTTCACAGAACCGGAAATGGTGTTGTAAAGCTTCTTAATTCCCTTCTCAGACATGGGGGATTTAATCTCAATTACCGGAGTACACTTATATTGATTACAAACCTTCAGATATTCTTCCAGCGTGGGAATCTTCAGGTTTGGATATTTTCCGATTCCATTTCCGCTGATGATTCTGTATTGACGGATCTGCTTCAGAGTCAGATTGGAAATCAGCGCATCTATACCGCAGGAGCGAAGCAGAGACGCATCATGGGAAATGACCAGAGCGCCGTCTTTGGTTTCTCTTACATCACACTCAATCGCTTTGTATCCCTGCCGGGCAGCCAGCTGGAACGATGGAATGGTATTTTCCGGTGCCTGATAATATGCTCCGCGATGAGCGATCAACTGGGCACTGCCCGAAGAAACGGTTGCTTTCTTTTTTGTTACCGTTACCGTACAGGAAAGCCTGGAATTGCCGACATAGGCATAGATGGTGCATTTGCCTGGTTTTTTACTGGTAACCTTCCCGGAAGATGTAACAGATGCGATTCCGGTATCCGAACTGCTCCATTTGGATACTGTTTTTCCGCTTACTTTCAGAGAAAAGCTTTTGCCTTCTTCTACCGATTTTGATGACGCATCCATTTTTGCATAAAAAACGGTTACCTTGCATTTCAATGTCCGTCCCGCAGATTTGGCCGTCACGTATGCAGTTCCCGTTTTTCTGGCAGTAACTTTTCCATTTGAAGCTACAGAAACAACGGAAGAAGCACTGGATTTCCATGTAATTTTGCTTTTCGTATTTACCGTTAATACATAGCTGCTTCCCTTGTTCAGACTCAACGATGTTCTGTTCAGCCGGTAGCCTGCCGCGTTTACCGTCAGAGCTGAGCCAAAAATCACAGCGGTCAGACAAAGCAGGATCAACAGGGCAGACAGTCCTTTCGATTTCTTTTTCATACTTCATTCCCCCCCGTATTCATATTTTTCCTTTTCTTTTTTCATTATATCGATTTTATCAGGTAATTACAATAGTACTTTTTCTGCTGCAGCGCATCCAAAATCTCCCAATATCATCCCCATTGGATTTACCATGGAACTGGCAATGCATTCGGAGGTACTGAACCGTTTCAACCCAAAAAGCGAAGTACAATCGGCTTTCTGCCTCTGTACTTCGCTTTTTGAAAGTATCTTCACGACTGCTGCATATGTCGGATCATCATCACCCGTTTTCCACTGGAATAACCACACCGTTTCAATCCCTGCTCCACTACTGCATTCAGCGAATTCTGATCCAGTTCCACTACAGAATGATCCTCCAGTTCCACCAGAAATCTTCCATTCATTTCCCGTTCACAGCAGCATAGTTCATACGGTTTTTTGCGTTTCAGCGCTCCGATTTCCTCCAGTGCGCCGATCGTACGATATATCGTCGCAACTCCAATCCCACGATCCTGTCTGGACGCCAGATAATAAATTTCTTTGCAGCATGTGCATTCTTCATTCAATATAATATCGATCAGTATTTCTCTTTGTCTGGTAACACGAAATCCATTTTCCCTGAGCAGTTCTGTCACTGTTTTTCTGTCCATATTACCCGTCAGGTATCGCTCGGATTCCATGTTTTTCTTTTCCGTTCCGACATTTTTTCTGTCTTTATGCATAGGTTACTCCTGAGAATGATGGCAATGACACCCGCAGTGACTGCAATTCTTCCCGCATTGCAGCGACTTACCGGCTTTTTTATCTTTTATCATACTTCGAATACTCAATCCGACAGCTCCTGCCAGAATCAGAAAAACAATCATCGTTCCCATGCCCGATACCTCCCTCATTTTAGTCAAATTTCCCACAAATAGTGACGCACATCTGTCGGAAAGCAATTTTCAAACATACTCTAATTTACGCTCTCACTTTTCCATCAATACTATTTGGAACTGTCAGTTTCTGACTTTCCTTATATGGACGAAACAGAAGATAAATAAACCCGATCACAAGAAGGAAGGCCACAACTGTTCCACTACCGAAGGTACCGGCGGTAATCAGTGTACCGATCTGGTATACACACAGGGAAACAACATATGCAAGCAGTGTCTGATATCCGATAGCAAACCAGAACCATTTTGCATTGTTCATTTCTCTCTTAATCGCACCCATTGCTGCAAAACACGGTGCACACAGAAGGTTGAATACCAGGAAGGAATAAGCTGCCACTGCAGTCATAGAACCTGCCAGTGTTCCCCAGATTTCAGCACCGTCTTCTGCAACTTCGCCAAATCCATACAGGATACCAAACGTACCAACTACATTTTCCTTTGCAACAAGACCCGTAATCGCTGCCACTGCTGATTTCCAGTCGCCCCATCCAAGAGGAGTAAAGATCCATGCAATAGCAGAACCAATGCCTGCCAGAATACTGTTATCCATATCCTCTACCATACCGAAACTTCCGCTTTCAAATCCGAAGCTCTGGGCAAACCATACGAAAATCGTGGAAAGAAGAATGATCGTTCCTGCCTTCTTAATAAAGGACCAGCCGCGTTCCCACATACTGCGGAGTACGTTTCCTACTGTAGGAAGGTGGTAAGCAGGAAGCTCCATAACAAACGGTGCCGGATCTCCTGCAAACATTTTTGTTTTCTTTAAAATAATACCTGAGCAGATGATGGCCGCAATTCCTACAAAATAAGCACTTGGAGCCACCCATGCAGCACCGTCAAAAAGCGCTCCTGCAATCAGGGCAATAATCGGAAGCTTTGCACCACAGGGAATAAACGTGGTGGTCATAATCGTCATCTTACGATCACGGTCATTCTCGATGGTTCTGGAAGCCATGACACCCGGAACACCGCATCCTGTACCGATCAGCATCGGAATAAAGGATTTTCCGGAAAGTCCGAATTTACGGAAAATACGGTCCATGATAAATGCAATACGAGCCATATAGCCGCAGCCTTCCAGGAACGCAAGGAAGATAAACAGTACCAGCATCTGCGGTACGAAGCCAAGCACTGCTCCCACACCGCCGATAATACCATCTACCAGAAGACCGGTCAGCCAGTCTGCGCATCCGATTGCTTCCAGACCGCTCTGTGCTGCAGGAAGGATCCACTCCCCAAACAGGGTATCATTGGTCCAGTCAGTAAGAATACTTCCTACCGTAGTAACCGACACATAATATACAATAAACATCACAACTGCAAAGATCGGCAGTGCCAGAAAACGGTTTGTCACGATGCGGTCAATCTTATCGGATGTAGACATCTGCTTCTTCACACGCTTTTTGTAACAGTCCTCAATGATACTGCCAATGTAATTGTAACGTTCTCCTGTGATGATACTCTCTGCGTCATCATCCATTTCTTTTTCACAGCTGACAATATCTTCTTCAATGTGGTTCAGAAGCGCAGAATCAAGATTCAGGCTTTCCCGTACCTTTTCATCTCTTTCAAACAGTTTTACTGCATACCAGCGCTCCATACTCTGATCCACTTTACCGCTGATTGCTTCCTCAATATGCGCGATCGCATGCTCCACGCATCCCTCAAATCTGTGGGCCGGCTGATTTTTCTTTCCTGTTTTTGCGATAGCTACTGCTCTCTGGATCAGCTGGTCAATTCCATCTCCTTTCAGAGCAGAAATCTCCACAACCTTACAGCCGATATCCCTGGAAAGACGGTCTACATTCAGTTCTTCTCCGTTTTTCTTTACCAGATCCATCATATTTACAGCTATGATAACGGGAATGCCGAGTTCCGTCAGCTGCGTAGTCAGATACAGGTTTCTTTCCAGATTCGTACCGTCAATAATATTAATAATGGCATCCGGTTTCTCTCCGATCAGGAAATTTCTGGAAACCACTTCCTCCAGAGTATAAGGAGAAAGAGAATAGATACCCGGGAGGTCTACCAGGATGGCTTCTTCTCCCTTTGCCGTATATCCTTTGATCTTTCCTTCCTTTTTTTCCACCGTAACACCCGGCCAGTTTCCTACAAACTGATTGGAACCGGTCAGTGCATTAAACAGCGTTGTCTTACCACTGTTGGGATTACCCGCAAGCGCAATCTTAACTTTCATATTCATCCTCTCTTTCCTTTTACATGTTCCTGTTATGTTTCATTTCCTCTATTAATATGTCATTCATTTTAACCTTGTTGTCAGATATCTGTTTGTTCTTTTATATTTTCTTTATATATATCTTTCTTTTATTTCTTAAATATAATTTTTATTAGCTTTTTCTAACTACAAAGCAAAAAAAATTACTGAACCTCGATCATCTCAGCATCTGCTTTGCGAAGAGATAATTCATATCCACGCACAGTCACTTCCACCGGATCCCCAAGCGGAGCTACTTTCCGAACAAAAATATCTGTATTTTTTGTGATTCCCATATCCATAATCCGGCGTTTTACTGCTCCTTCTCCGCGGATTTTCAGAACCTTTACCGTCTCACCGCATTTTGCATCACGCAATGTACTCATTTTCATTTCCTCCTAAACCATAATTTTATTTGCCATTTCCCTGCTGATTGCCACACGTGATTCTTTCACGTTCACGATCAGGTTGCCGTTCATCTCAGAAACAACCGTAACATAGCCTCCAACCACAAATCCCAGACTTTCCAGAAAACGCCTGGTCTCTTCTTTTCCACCGATTTTCCGGATCTGATTCATCCGACCGGTTTCCGCTATAGATAAAGGCATCATAGTCCACCAGCTTTCCTCTTTTAATTATAATTTTTTATCTATTACGGTAGTTAGTATATACTTACATATATTCTATGTCAATAACCGCAATTGATAATTTTTCTCATATTCCATTAGGGACAGAAAAAGTACCACTATTCTACGTTCCCAATAGCCTGCTTCAGGGCATCGTCTGCCGCCTCCAGAATTCCTTCGGAGCTGAACGTAGCCCCGCTTACCGTATCCACATCAGCGGACTGTTTTTCCAGAATAGCTGGAACAAGTACGGTCCTTGCATCGGTAAAATACGGATCATCATCCACTCTCTCCAGGATTTTAACCTCAGCAATCATCCCGTCCTCCACAACAACAGAAACTTTCATTTTTTATGTATCCGCATTTCTCATGTTTTAATCCAGAGTAACGGTACCTGTCACTGCCGGATACCCTGTCGCTTCCAGCCTGATTTCACAGAAACCTGCTTCATCAAACACCGGAACCTGTTCTCCATCTACATCCAAAGCTGCATCCGTATTGACACTTCCGTCTTCCTGGAAAATAACCGCTCCGAAATCTCTTCCGTTCACAGCCTCTCCATTCACACTTACCGAACTGAGAGCAGAAATATAATCTGAAGCTGTCAGTCCGCTTTCGTTATCTGCTACAGTCAGCCGGTTTTCCACAATCGAAACATCCTCTTCGTTCAGACCGGACTCTACCATACAGGTCAGTTTCTGATCCGCATAGGTTTCATCAGAAAGAACAAGGGAATACTGTCCCGGCTTCAATTCCGGACTCAGAGTGATCACGCCATCCGACATGGAATACAGAGAAGCATCTTCCGGAAGAAGTTCCTTGCAGTAAAAATCAAGATCAATAGAAATATCATCACTATCTGCAATCATATATGTCATTTTTGTGATTGTTTTTCCCTGAATATCTTCAAATCTCTGATAAGAAGGCGTATTGCCATGCGGTTCCGTCATCTCCGTCACTGCAAATGCCACTTCATTTGGCTGCAGCCACAGATTATCCAGATGTTCCAGTCCATAAATTTTTCCATCTGAAGTTTCCAGAAGTGCCCCCTGTATCGTCGCTGCGTCCAGCTCTAGTCCTTCAAAGGACAACTGATAATTTCCCCATACAGAGTTTGATGCAAATTCTGCTGTTACATTTTCTGCCGGAACCGTTACACCAATTGTTTCACTCAACGTGCCATCAGAATTGATTACCTTGTATTCAGCAGGAATATCTTCTGTTACTTCACCAAGTGAAGAAACCAGGTCGATCAGCGGATTGGCACATTCCGTTCCATTTTTAATCGCCTGCTGTACATTCTCGTACAGAACTTTGGAAATCGCTACATGAACTCCCGATGGACCGATGATATTCGCACCGTCTCCATTTTCCTCGTAGTAGGTCTTTGCAAAACGGGTGGATTTCGCATTGGTTGCTGACGTCACTGCATCATAAATGCCATCTTCCCGGTATCCTTCCAGTCCGGCCATATCCTCGGCTTCATATTTCCCTTCCATCCCGTCTTCCAGAGCTTCCGGCTGAATATGATTGATCTCACCATAATAAAAATCTGCATAAGGAACATTAAGAACTCCGAAATAATATTCACTTACCTCAATTGAAGGAGATGCCTGCTCTTCCTCTTCCCCTGCCATACATGTGAATGAGAAACTTCCAACTGCCATGGTACCTGCTGTGAGCATGGCTAATACTGATTTTCTGGTCATATTTTCCTCCATCTTGCTTTGATATTAGTTGTTTGAAACTTCCATTAGTTTATTCTATTTTCAGTCAAAAAGTCAACACTTAATTCGTTAATGAAAAATATTACCAGCTAGACCATTGGGGATGTGGTCAATAGTTCACTTTTTTTCTGAATTACTATATGCCATCGCATAAAACAATTCCTGAGAATTCATCTTTACATCATTCAGACTTCTGTCAACATAATTACCTTTTGATGTCAGACGTTTTCCTTTTTCATCGTCATTCATCATGGTTTCAAACATCCAGTCAAGACGTTCTTTCAGTTTTTTATCAAGAACCGGTGCTGCCACCTCCACACGGCGAACGGTATTCCGGGTCATAAAATCAGCAGATGCAATATATACTTTTTCCCGTTCTTTTGTGCCAAACCGGTAAATCCTGGAATGTTCCAGGAAGCGCCCCACAATGCTCACTATTTTTATGTTTTCTGTATAGCCTTTTACTTCCGGGATCAGACAGCAGATTCCTCTGACAATCATTTCAATCTTTACACCTGCCTGAGAAGCTTCAATCAGTTTCTGAATAATCACCTTGTCTGTCAGGGAATTGATTTTTATACCGATATATCCATCTTCTCCGTTTTTCAAACGGGAAATTTCTTCCTCTATCATATCCAGAACCTTGTTCTGTAAACACTTGGGTGCTACCAGAAGAGCTCTGGTTTCTTCCACTGTTTCTCCTCTTAACAGTGGCTGCAAAGACTTCCGCTGCTTCTTTTCCAATCTCCTGATCAGCGGTGATCAGGGACAGATCCGTATACATGGCAGATGTTTTTTCATTATAATTTCCGGTGCCTATCTGCGTGATATAAGAAACACCATCCTCTGTTTTTCTGGAAATCAGACAGAGCTTGGAATGTACCTTATATCCATTCAATCCATAAATCACTCTGCATCCGGCTTCTTCCAGGATTCTGGAATATTCAATATTACTTTCTTCATCAAACCGTGCCCGGAGTTCTACCAGAACAACTACTTCCTTGCCATTTTCAGCAGCTTCCACCAGTGCATCCACGATCTGGCTCTTATTTGCCAGACGGTATAAGGTCATCTTAATGGATACTACGGAATCATCCTTTGCAGCCTCATAAAGCAGATTGATAAATGGCTTGATACTCTCAAATGGATAGGATAATAACACATCTTTTTTCATAATCTGCGGAATCAGGCGGCTTTTGGTGTCCAGCTGGGGCGTCATTCTCGGAGTTCTTCTCTGATAGAAAAGATCTTCCTGTTCTGTATTTTTCAGGTAACTCTGGATAGCAAACACAAAAGACATATCCAATGGAACTCTGGACAGAAATACATGGTCTTTTTCTACCTGAATATCTTTACACAAAGAACTGATCATTTTTTTATCCAGTTCTCTGGAAAGTTCCATTCTTACCGGATTCATCCGCTTTCTCTGTTTGATCAGGTTTTCCATAGCCTCTCTGTAGTCCAGGTCTTCGTCATAAATGGTTTCTGTATCAATATCTGCATTTCTCGTCACGCGAAGCAGTGATTTTTCTTTTACTTCATAGTTTTTGAACATCTTCGGAAGGAAATGCAAGATCAGTTCTTCTGAGAGCATAAACGTCCCCTTCCTGGTAGGAATATCGATCAGACGCTTAAAAACGTTATTGCTGCATGGAATAATGGCGGTTCTCGTCTTACCGCCTTTTGTTGCCAGCAGGGCTACCGCATAAATATCTTTATTTTTCAGAAACGGAAACGGCTGCGTTTTTTTCTGTCTTCTTTTCTGCTTTCTTCATCTGAATAATCCAGTTCCTTTCCCCAAAATTTTTATCCCTGTTCTACAGAGTTTCCCCCATAGTATAAAAAATGATAATCTCCTGATGTCAATTCCAAGATAAAACTATGTTATATCTTTGTAAAATTTTGTTTGTGCAATCCCGACCGGAAGGCTTTTTATATTACAGGAAAATGCGAAGCACGCTCCTGTAACATAAAAAAAGCCGGCATACAAGCAAAAATTCCGCTTATATGCCAGCTTCAAAAATACCTTTTCTTATACCAATCCCCTGCCAGAGCGTGTTTGAAAATTGCTTTCCGACAGATGTCCGTCACAATTTGTGGGACGTGCAAATGGCGGGAATGAATTTTCAAACACACTCTAGGCTCCCTGCATTTTTCAAGCGCTTCTGCATCCGGCTCTTCCTGACAGATCACGCCTTCTCCTCTTTAACTGCAATACGCCTCAAGCACATCTGTCAAAGCTGCTGCGCTGCTGGAATGGGTTCTGGCTATCTGAATCTTATTTCTCTTCGCCTCCGTTACAGCTGTATTTACCATCTTATGAGACACTGTATTGGTAAACAGAATCATCAGATCCGGATTGCCCAGTTTTTTCCTCATATTTCCCTTTTCCTTTGCAAAAATCTTTGCTTTACAGCCATAGTCCTTACAGATTTTCTCGTATTGACAGACCATGCATTCATTTCCTCCGATAATGACAACGCTCATTTAGTTTCTCCTTTTAATAATTAGTTTAAACTAACTATAAATCAAAAAAATATAAGGTTTTTCATCCTTTTGCTTTTATTAGTTTTATATAACCATAATTAGTTTAACATTGCATCATAGAACTGTCAATAAACCTTACAGAGAATTTTCTTCAAAAACACTATTGGGGACGGAGTTTTCTGGTCTTTCGTCCCCATGATTCTACTCTTCCGCCATTGGGGGACGGACAATTCACCATTCTCCGTCCCCGTGGTTCCACTCCTCAATTACGCATGTATGATGCTTTTTCTCCTTCCCTTCTGCATCATAATTTATTCCGACTAACAATACCTTGTCAGAATATCCCTTTAATGCACCTTGATATCTGTTTGTTTTTATCTGGTTTATTGCTGAATCGGCTGACTTATTATACTTCAACTCAACAACCATTGCCGGACGATATCCGGCATTTGTTCTTGGAATAAACACTAAATCTGCAAAGCTTAGTACTCTCAAAATCCAAATCATATTCATTACACAGACTTCTCACTTCATCTTCTGTAAAACCATAATACTGCGTAATCGGATAGGAACTTAACATTGTAAATTCCATAAAATTATTAAGTGCAGACTCATCTTTTATCTTTTTGATTGGCAAAATTCCTGTGATATATGCCAATGCCAAAAATGATTTCGATTCTTCTGTTTTAAATAAGGAATGGAGAAACTGCAGGTATTTATGAACCAATTCTTTATTTTCGCTGTTTCTGATCACACAATCCCATTCATCAATCACGATTACAAAAGGAATCTTTGTCTGCTTATAAATCGACATAAGAATTACACTGAATTTTTTTTGAATAATCTATTCCTTCCTTAAAAACTTCCTTCAATTCATCCAAAATATATTCTTGTATTTTCTCAACAATATTATCCTTAAAATCATCCCAAAATGAAGAAATATCCAGGTGAATTACGTTATACTTGTTCAAATATTTCTTAAAATCAGCATCTTCAGCTATTTTGGTATCTTCAAACAATTTTGTCGAATCACAGCCACGGCTATAATACGCATCTATCATTCCTGCCGCATGAGATTTCCCAAATCGTCTGGCATGACTGACTGCAATACACTTATTTTCAGTTGACAGTCTTTTATTCAATTGTTCCAGCAAGGCTGTTTTATCTACATAAATCATGCTATTTCTGGCCTGCGTAAAGCTTTCATTGCCTGGATTAAAATACACTCCCATACGATACACACCTCCCGGCAGTTTTTTTCATTATAACTTAGCCTGACAATGATTGCAAGGAGAACACCTACACCATTGGTAACACTTTCGCATGGGTAAAATGGCCGCCCGGGCGGGGAGCAATGAGGAAGTGTCAGCACACTTCCGTCCGCGCGGGTAATTTCAAGCTGAGCAAGCAGTTTTGTTTCTGTTACATACTGATTACGGATGCAATCCGCTCAAGTGTATCAGGTTCTTGTGGAATACACAGATTCTCGTAAAAAGGATATTGAATGGCTGAGAAAAGATATCGAGACCATAGAATAAAGGGCCCCCAAACGAAATGGGAGCCCAAAAATATGTGCAAATAAAGGTGTTAAAATAGTGTGCGAACAGTGTTAAAACGACTGAAATTTCACCATTTTTAACAATACTCATTGAACACCAAAACCCTTGATTTTACTGCATTTCTTAGAATTTACCAGCTTTAGCGGCTTCTTCAATAGAAACAGCTACAGCAACAGTCATACCAACCATCGGGTTGTTTCCTGCGCCAATGAGACCCATCATTTCAACATGAGCTGGTACAGAAGAGGAACCTGCGAACTGTGCATCGGAGTGCATACGTCCTAATGTATCAGTCATACCGTAGGAAGCAGGACCTGCTGCCATGTTATCCGGATGAAGGGTACGTCCTGTACCGCCGCCGGATGCAACAGAGAAGTATTTCTTGCCTTTTTCAAGACATTCTTTCTTGTAGGTACCTGCTACCGGGTGCTGGAAACGTGTCGGGTTGGTGGAGTTACCGGTGATGGAAACGTCTACGCCCTCTTTCCACATGATTGCAACACCTTCCGGAACGCTGTTTGCGCCGTAGCAGTTAACTTTTGCACGAAGACCTTCAGAGTATGGTTTGCGGAATACTTCTTTTACTTCGTTGGTATATGGATCATATTCTGTTTCTACATATGTAAATCCATTGATTCTTGCGATAATCTGAGCAGCGTCTTTTCCAAGACCGTTCAGGATGACACGCAGAGGTTTCTGACGTACTTTGTTTGCTTTTTCAGCGATACCGATCGCACCTTCTGCTGCTGCGAAAGACTCATGTCCTGCAAGGAATGCGAAACACTCAGTCTCTTCTTCCAGAAGCATTTTGCCAAGGTTACCATGGCCAAGACCTACTTTACGGGTATCAGCAACAGATCCCGGAATACAGAAAGCCTGAAGACCTTCACCGATAGCTGCTGCTGCGTCTGCTGCTCTCTTGCATCCTTTTTTGATAGCGATGGCTGCACCAACGGTGTATGCCCAACATGCGTTCTCAAAGCAGATCGGCTGAATGCCTTTGATCTGGTCGTATACATTCAGACCAGCATCTTTTGTGATTTTTTCAGCTTCTTCGATAGAAGCAATTCCATAACTGTTTAAAACAGAATTGATCTTGTCAATTCGTCTCTCGTAAGATTCAAATAAAGCCATTTCCGTTACCTCCTCAACAATAATTATTCTTTTCTCGGGTCAATAATCTTAACAGCATCAGCTACACGACCATACTGGCCTTTTGCTTTTTCCCATGCAGTATTCGGATCATCGCCTTTTTTGATGAAATCTGTCATTTTGCCAAGGCTTACGAACTGATATCCGATGATTTCGTTATCTTCGTCAAGAGCGATACCGGTAACATATCCTTCTGCCATTTCCAGGTAACGAGGTCCTTTTTTCAGAGTTCCGTACATGGTACCAACCTGAGAACGAAGTCCTTTGCCAAGGTCCTCAAGACCAGCACCTACAGGAAGTCCGTCTTCAGAGAAAGCAGACTGGGAACGTCCGTAAACGATCTGAAGGAATAACTCTCTCATAGCAGTGTTGATTGCATCACATACAAGGTCAGTATTCAGCGCTTCCATAACAGTCAGGCCTGGAAGAATTTCAGATGCCATAGCTGCGGAATGAGTCATACCGGAACATCCGATTGTCTCAACCAGTGCTTCCTGGATGATACCTTCTTTTACATTCAGAGTCAGCTTACATGCTCCCTGCTGAGGTGCACACCAGCCAACACCGTGTGTCAGAGCGGAAATATCCTTAACTTCTTTAGCCTGTACCCATTTAGCTTCTTCCGGGATTGGAGCGGCGCCATGATGAACGCCCTGTGCAACTGGGCACATTTCTTCTACTTCGCGTGAATAAATCATTTTAAAACTCCTTTCAAGTATAGATTTACTGATAATGTTGTTAAAATAGTCATAACAACCTAGCGTTATTTTCTCACAAAATCGCTCATTCGTCCAGTCATAATTTGTAAAAAATTGCGTTATTATTCGTCATTCTTCACAAAAGCTGTTACAATCCATCATTTTTTCAAATCTGTTGTGATGCATCATCCTGTACAAAACCTTCTATAATTACATCTATACAAAGTCCATCATGTCGCATCATTCTGCTCCAGCGCTATTTATTTTCCACACCGAAGCACATCACTGTAAAATGCATCCATTTCTTCTTTTGTCTTAAAAGTAGCCAGATACATCTCGTTGCCCATTGCACCGGAAAGCACATCCGGAATACGTTCTGACATCCTGATATTCGGGCCATATTTTTCTATAATATCGGCATGGCTCATGGCATGATTTTTGCCGTCACGAAGCCCGGCAAACGCACAGTACTGGTCTTCGTACGGTTTCATATCTGTTCGATCAAATGCGATCATATCCGCCCAGATCTTATAAACATCGGTTCCATGGGCAAAATCCATCATATCCGGAGAAACACCTCCGCTTGGACGCATATTGACCTCAAGAGCCATCAGGTCTCCTTTTTTGCCAAGACCTTCCTGATCTTTTAACAGACGGAAAAATTCAAAATGAACAAAACGGCTCTTTACACCGAAGCTTTTCACTGTCGCACGGCCCATGGCACGGGTATCTGCCGGCAGATCCTTGAGAATATAAAAAATAGAATCATCTTCATTGTTGACAATATCCATAATGGACACAGGTGTCACATTTCCGGTCTCAAATAACGGTTTTCCGTGAGAATCAATAATCGCATCATAGGAATTCACTTCACCATTGACAAATTCCTCCATGATGTACTGGGTGTCATCCCATTTTTCCGCAAAAAATGCTCTCAGCTGATCTTCATTTTCAATTTTGAAGGTATGGGAGGCACCTACTCCATTGTCCGGTTTTGCAACCACCGGATAGCCAACCTCCTGAATAAAAGCAACGGTATTTTCCCAGTTATCTACCAGATGGTAACGCGCAACCGTAATACCGGCTTTTTTGTAATATTCTTTCATCTTGGATTTAAATTTGATTCTTGGAATGTCTTTTGTCTGGAATCCGCTCTTAATGTTAAATACCGTACGAAGCTTTGCATCTCTCTCCAGCCAGTATTCATTATTGGATTCCAGCCAGTCGATCCGTCCATGTTTATAGATCAGAAAAGCCACTGCACGGTAAACTTCTTCCTCGTTTTCCAGATTGCTGACTTTGTAATATTCATTCAGACTTTCTTTTAATTCGTTGGTCAGCTCATCATATGGCTGATCACCGATTCCAAGAACGTTCATCCCGTTCTTCTTTAATTCCCGGCAGAACATCCAGTAGTTTGCCGGAAAATTCGGGGAAATAAACACAAAATTTTTCATAACATCCACTCTCCTCTTTTGTTTTTTTTATTCATTGTTAAGAAGGTACGGTAAAAAATACTCCACCTGTTTAAACCACCAGCACCAGTCGTGAGAACAGTCATATCCCCAGAAATCCACCCATGCCTGGATTCCTTTGTCCTGCAGAATTCCCTGCAGCTGTCGTGTGGAATCCGGAAGCTCCCATGGCCCCTGTCCTGCACAGATGACTGCCTTTTTCCTGTTATAAAGCGGAATATACGGGTGATCCAGCGGCATTCCTCCCAGATAATGAATGACTGAATTTTCATAAACCACTTCATCCATATAGGAGCCAAAGCCATATTCAGCAGTATAAATTCCGCTCAGTGCCAGCAGGCGGTCAAACAGATCCGGTCTGCGGAAATAGAGATTTGCTGCATGCGTTGCACCAAGACTGCAGCCGAATACCATTACTCCCGGATAACCGGTCCAGCCGTTTCGTTCATTTACCATATCTCTCATAAAAGGAACCATCTCATCTGTAATATAAGTAATCCACTGTTCATAACGGCGGATTCTCCAGTACGGATCACTGTTGGAATCCGACCAGGTTTCTTTATCAATGGTATCTATGGAAAAAACCATCACCTGACCTGCTTCGATATACGGTGCCCATACTTCTGTCATCCCAAAATTTTCAAAATCAAAAAACCGTCCGTCCTGACACGGAATATACAGAACCGGACGTCCTGCATGTCCGTAAATCTTGCATTCCATATCCCGGTTCAGTGCCTGACTGTATTGTTTGCGATATTGTACTTCCATGTTTTTTCTCTCCTCGTATGCCTTATGCCTCATTTCGCAGCTCATATAACAGGGTATCCATAAAAAACGGAATCTGTTTTTCCCAGGATGCTTCACAGTGGTTTCCACCTGGAACGATTCTGCACTCTGCCATGATTTTGCTGGTGATCAGAAGTTCTGTCACTTTACCGAAAATTTTTGCCATTCCGGAATGAAAAGATAACTCCCTTGATCCATAATCCATATAGATTACGGTATCCGGCTCCAGTTCTGCGTTTTTTATCAAATTTTTGATCCGCACAGGTGCTGTCCAGATGGAAGGTGACAGTGCAGCTGCTCTGGAAAAGACCTGATTGTACTCCAGCACTGCATAAAGGCTCATCAGTCCGCCCATGGAACTGCCCGCAATAAATGTATGCGCTCTGTCCGGCAGAGTCCGGTAATCCCGGTCAATTTCGGCCTTAAAAGTATGAATGAACCACTCCATGGTTTCTTTTCCAAGTCCTTCGATTTCTCCCAGTTTCGGATCTGAAAAACTGTAAGGAGAGTATTCCTTCAGTCTTCCATTGTCCGGACTGTGATTGCATTCCACCGCTGCAATGATCAGCTGTGTTCCGGTTTTGTCCATATATTCCTTCATCCCCCAGCATTTCCCGTAGGTCGCATCCGAATCAAAGAATACGTTATGTCCGTCAAACATATAAAGAACCGGATATCTTTTCCAGGAATCCCACTGGTAAGATTCCGGCAGATACAGATATGCGGTTCTTTCCTCCATGCCTGTCGGGGCAGGAAATTGTACTTTCCATTTTTTTACCATAGTTGCCTCCAGATTCTGTCGTACAGCTGCTGTCCGTTTTCCGAAATACAGCTGCAGATTTTTATACCATATGATTAAATGATTCTGAAAATAATATACAAAATTTCCCATGTATAATTATGCGTTTTTAATATAGCACAGGAAAAATCAGATTTCAACCAGAAAGAAGTCAATGTGGCGTCTTGAGTTTTCGAATTGTTTTTCACATAAAAGTTACGTTCATTGTATGTGCATGGTAGTATAATTGAGAGGTAATTGCAAAAAAGATTTGTTTATTCCTGGCTTATATCTGTCGTTTGCTTTCAAAATTTCTGCCAGGATTTACTTTTCTGGGGTTTTTTACAAAGAACATTCAATATTTCCAATTTCTCTGGCAATTTTCAAATACCGTATTTTTGCGTTTTTATCAATAACAGAACAGTGGAAAACCACCGTCATTCCTTTGAGCAATGCAATTTTTAATCTGCTTTCAGCAATTAAATCTATGGCAACAAGGTTAACAGGGTTTTGGATTTTCTCCAACTCATCTCGAATATCATCGAGTACTATTTGAACAAATTTTTTAGAAGGTTTACACTTTGTCAACTGTAAATTTTCTATTGCAGCAACTGTATCAACTAAAAATCCTGAATCAAATACTCCCTGAGAAGCGGTGTACAGTAAATGCGAATCTTTTTCTGTATAACCCTCATCCCGCAAACTAGAACATATTTTATCTATTTTCTGTTTTGCTTCCATATCTGTGTCACAAATCATGATAAATTGTTGTTTGAATACCTCTTTATCTTTGGGGGAAGATAAAGAATTTTTTTCTTTTTTCTTCTCATGGTACAGTGAAATGATCTTCCCATGTTGAAATTCATTAAGAAGTGACAATTTCGTTTCATAATTACTGCTTATGAATTCTGCTTTTTCTTCTGGGATGCCGGATTGCACATAACGTTCCTTTACATCCTGTTTTGAGGGCAGCAAATCGAGTTTTACGATTTTGCGGTTTTGAACTTTTCGCAGCATTTTGTCTTCATATTCATAAAAACCAGTAATTTTTCGTTCGAGAATCTGTGCTCTCGTATAAGGCTGAGTGCGTGTTTCTGAAAAAAACATGCTGTTTCCAGAATCAAAAATTGGTGCAGGTCCGATAAGTTTCATGGTCGAAGTATCCCTTAAAACTCCAAAATTTTGCAGATGCTCGTCTGTATTACTGATAACAAAGTCTGTCAAAGTTTGATAATCCATAAAGTTTTGAATTACTTCCTGGTCAATTCCATTTTGAATGCAAATTTGTATATATCCGTCATAAAGCGAGGACTCGTTGTTGATTTTTGAACTCTGGATGATTTCATAGGCAGAAATAAGCTCAATTTCTTCTGAAGTAAAAGCATTACATCTGCTAAGAATGCCATGATCTTCCGTGATAGCGGCAGAATACTGGACATAAGGCACATCTGTATCCTGCAATTTATGAATCATGGAAGCAAAAACTTCATTAATGGATTGCTGCCCATAATACTTATAACTTTCCTTTATCAGAAGAGGAGAAGAACCTTGTAAGTTCCAGTATTTTTCCATTTGTCCTCCGAGAGAAGCATTTGGATCATTGTTCTGGAAGCTGGAACAGCTCGCATTTCCCACTATTTTTTCATCTTTTGTGTATCAGCAGTACCAAGGTAAGGAGATAGTAGTTCTCCATTATCATGATATTGAAGCAAACGACCTGTGGTTTCATCCAGAATCAGTGTTCCGCATACGTCATCTTTATGCATTAAGAAGAATTTGATCATTTCATCAGCATCCTTTCCGCTTGAGAATCCTCAAGATAAACGTCGATAATGGCCTTGGTCATTGAAATATAAGAATGATAAAAACGAACCTGATTGCAGGCACTGTCATTATCAATAATTTTTTCAATTCCATTGTCCCAGATATGAAGTTCCATGGCATTTTTTCCGGCAATCCATTTATACTTAATATTGTGATATTTACCGGATACATTTGCCATCAATGCTATAGGATCCAGAAGCTCTTCCAATTTACAATTAAAAAAAAGTGACAGTTTAAAAACTGTATCAGCAGAACACTTATTTATATGTCCTTTTTCATGCATAAGTTCATTCAATGTGGAGTAGGGAATTCCTGATTCCCTACTTATAGCGTATAATGTTTTTCCCGATTCATTCACGATTCTCTTAAAATTATCATTCATATCAATCACCCCACAGCAATTATAACGGAATATCGTTATATTTTCAAGGGAATATTGTAGAAACGAACTCCCCAAAATCTGCAAGTTCCGACCATAGCAGATAGCATTTTCACAGAATCTATGGTAAAATGGGAACGAATTTTTAAACACACTCTGAGAGGGAGGTATACGACAATGGAAAAGAAACTTCCGGCTTCGATTTTTCCGGAAAAAATGCAAATCCTGAGCGGAAGTGCTCTGAAAATGATCGCAATCATCACTATGCTGATCGATCATACGGCTTTTGTACTGCTTTCCCAATATGAACCTGCGACACAGACACTGTTTATCTTTCACGGAAAAGGCTACAGTCTATACCGGATATGCCGGGATATCGGAAGAGTCGCGTTTCCGATTTTCTGTTTTCTGCTGATTGAGGGATTTCTTCACACGCGGAACCGTCTGAAATATGGGCGGAATCTTCTTCTGTTTGCACTCATTTCCGAGATTCCATGGAATTTTATGCATACCAATCAATGGCAGTACGAAAAACAGAATGTATTTTTCACTCTGCTCCTTGGCTATCTGGCCTGCTGGGCAATTGAATACTTCTGGGATAAACAGTACATGACTGTCCTGTGTCTTCTGATTCTCCTGGCAGCCTCTGTTTATCTACGTGCTGATTACGGATGGAAGGGATTTGTCTTTATCGTTATCATGTATGTTCTGCGGATGGACAAACCTGCGCAGGCAATCGTGGGAAGCTGCTGGCTTTCCTATGAATGGAAAGCATGTTTCGCTTTTCTGTCCATTAACATGTACAATGGAGAACGGGGCTTTATCCGCGGCAAATGGGCCAAATATCTGTTTTATATTTTTTACCCGCTGCATATCACCATTCTTGTGCTGCTGAGAAATTATCTGTTTCATTAGAGCATCTTTGTGCAGTTAAATTGCTCTTACATATCATCATAAACAGCTTCAGGGAAATAAATTTTTTCGAAGTATATGGCTGTTCCGACTGCAGCGGTGGGAACACAAGACATATGGCTGTGCGTTGTGAACACAAGACAACTACCTGTACAGATATAATAAGAAATCTCCTGTAGAAGCCAGCTTGCTGAAAAAGCACTGAATTCTACAGGAGATTCTTATTTTAATACAAAGAGCGAATTAAATACTACTTAAAACTATATTTCTCAATTTTCTTGTCAGGGAAAAAGTACCTGAATCCTTTTTCTGAGTCCCCATGAGTATCGTCATATTTTCTTTTGGGAAGTTAGCAAAATACATTCCAAGCCAGCCATCCCAACCGTATTCTCCCTCTCTCGCTATCATACCGCAGCGGGAAGGCTTTTTGCAGACACGCATAAGATTGGAATAGGAAAATCCGTCAAGACCGATCCAGTTCTCAAAAGCCTGCTGCTGTGCCGGCATCAATTCTCCACCAGTAAAATATCTGGCTGTCTCAGGCCGGATAATCTGCTTTCCATTTAGTGTTCCACCATTTCTCAGCATGCGGGCAAACTTCATGTAATCATCCAAAGTGGACGTAAGTCCTGCTCCTCCTGCCTCATATGCCGGTGCTTTGGCCATATCATTACATATAGCAAGGTTATTTCCCGTATAAGGAACCATTGCTCTGCTTCCATCCTCTTTTACAACCGTTTCATATGCTTTTGCAAGCCTACACTGCTTCTCTGCAGGAACCCAAAATGCAGTGTCTGTCATTCCAAGAGGTTTGAAAATTTCATCCTCCATAAATTCCGAAAGTTTCTTACCTGAAACTTTTTCGATCACAGCCCCCAGCACATCTGCGGAAGTTCCATAAATCCATGAACTGCCCGGTTCAAACAAAAGAGATCCCTCTGCAAGTCTTTCTGCAAGTTCCTGGGTTGTCATGGGGTTTTCCGTGTGAAGTCTGGCACATGCATCATCAAATACCACACCTGCTGCCTTTCCTGATGCCGTGCAATCATCCGGATATACAAGACCGGATGTCATACGCAGCAGATCATGAACCAACATGGGACGGGATGCATCCACCACCTTCCCATCTTTTTCAACCTTCAAATGAGAAAAGGCAGGAAGAATTTCTCCTACAGACTGACACAGATCCAGGCATCCCTGCTCCATAAGAATCATAGCAGCTACTCCTGTGACAGGCTTAGTCTGAGAATACAGCCGAAAAATCGTATTCCTATTCATTTCCATTCCATTCTCTTTATCCGCCATTCCTTCCTGACAGTAAAGGATCTCTTCCTCTCCCTTTTCAACCAGAAAATTCACACCCATCACTTCACTGTTTTCCACGGACTCTTTCATTACACGATGTAACGTTTCTATTAATTCTGTATACATACTTTCACTTCCTCGTTGTCAGTAATTGTTCCGTACCTTCATAGTTACGATTTGCAAACCATTTAAGACCGGCTTTGCCAACAGGATTTGCTCACTCGTGAATCTTAATAATCTCATCCTTACTCTTATAAATATGATTTGCCGGAACGCAGCCTCTTACCGGAGAAAGCGGGTAAATATGTGCACCTCTTCCGATTACAGTACCAGGGTTCAGCACAGAACCGCAGCCAACTTCCACATGATCTCCCAGCATGGCTCCAAATTTCTTCATACCGGTTTCCACGGTTTCGCTGCCATCTTTTACGATGACCAGCTTCTTATCGGATTTCACATTGGAGCAAATGGAACCTGCACCCATATGTGCCTTAAAGCCAAGTACAGAATCTCCCACATAATTATAATGAGGAACCTGCACTTTATTGAACAGTACCACATTTTTCAGTTCTGTAGAGTTGCCTACCACGGCGCCTTCCCCTACGATTGCTTTGCCCCGGATAAAGGCACAGTGGCGGATCTCTGCATCTTTGCCGATAATTGCAGGACCATTAATAGAAGCTGTCGGAGCGACTTTGGCTGACTTTGCGATCCAGATATCCCCTTCACGGTATTCGTATTCTTCCGGATCTAAAGTTTTGCCTAATTTTACAATAAAATTTCCGATTTCCGGAAGGACTTCCCACGGATAAGTCTTTCCCTCAAAGAGATCTCCCGCAATCGTCTCATTCAAATCCAGAAGATTTGCAATGGTATAATCTTTCATCATGATGATTTTCCTCCTCGTTTCGATGTTTCCGGTTTTTTGTAGAACTGGGCTGCAGCATCAAAGCACTGACGCAGCATATAGGTATTGTTGCTCGCCTCCACCTGACTGGTACGTACCCGTACAAAATGCTCCAGCTTATCCATATATTCCTGAGATGTGATACTTCCTTCTGCCACATAATTCAGTCCTTTTTCCCAGCTTGCCGTCAGTTCCGGATTCAGAAGCTGGCGAATGGAGCAGTTTACCACATCAAAAATCATCTCTCCCAGAAGTGTCGGAGTAATTACCTGGGTCTTCTTATTCAGAGACAGATATTTGATGGTAAAAAGCTTCTTCAGTATTTCTGCTCTTGTCGCACTGGTACCGATACCGCATCCTTTGATCTGAGCACGAAGCTCCTCATCTTCAATGAGCTGTCCCGCATTTTCCATCGCAAGAATCATGGAACCGGAATTGTAACGCTTGGGCGGAGAGGTCTCTCCTTCCCGGATACTCAGACCATCTACGGGAAGTATATCATTCTTTTTCAGTTTCTGCAATGCGCTCAGCAGAATCGCATCGCAGGCAACCTCTGTTTCTTCCCCGTCTTTCTCGTTTTCGGAAGCTTTTCCCTCGGATGCCTTCTTTTTTGCAAATGAATTCGCCGCAATTCTCAGATACCCCTCTTCCTGAAGCACCTTAAAAGAGGAAAAGAACGACTCTTCTTTCATTTTCACCACCAGGCTGACTTTCTGATAAACAGCAGGCGGATAAAAAATACACAGAAATCTTCTCACAATGGTCTCATAAACTCTCTGCGCTGTCTGAGAAACACTCGAAAGTGCATTCAGACCCTGGCCTGTTGGGATGATCGCATAATGGTCTGTAATCTGTTTATCATTGACATAACGCGTTTTCGCGATTGTCTGATAGGAACCCATCTGCAGTACTTCTGCAGCTGCTTCCCCGGCCTGGGCATAATTTCGAAGCCCGGAAATGTTTTTATGGATTTCCTTAGCAACGGCAGTTGACAGCACACGGGCATCTGTACGGGGATAAGTCACCAGTTTCTTTTCATAAAGTTCCTGTACAATACGCAGCGTCTCATCCGGACTGATCTTAAACAATTTCGAGCAGACGTTCTGAAGCTCCGCTAGGTTAAACAGAAGCGGCGGATTTTTGTTTTCTTTTTTGCGCTCCACTTTTTCCACACGGCAAGTAAGAGGCTGTTCCGTACAGAGCATATCGATCAGTTCCTGCGCATATTCCTTTTTCTTAAAACCGTTTTCTTTATATAAATGGGGAGACTGGAAATACCGGCTTCCTTCCACCGCTCTCCATTCTCCGTCAAAGTGTTCTCCCTCCAGTGCGATTGCAGCAATCACACGATAAAATGGCGTTTTCACAAAAGAACGAATCTCCCGCTCCCTGCGCACGACCATTCCAAGGACACAGGTCATCACACGTCCCACGGAAATTGCCTGATATTTTGTATTCAGGTACGAAGATACACTGTTTCCGTAACGCAGTGTCAGTACACGGGAAAAATTAATCCCCATAAGATAGTCTTCTTTTGCCCTCAGATAAGCAGATGCGGAAAGATTATCATATGCGGAAAGATCTTTAGCCTCACGGATTCCCCGGAGGATTTCTTCTTCTGTCTGGGAATCGATCCAGACACGTTTCTGTTTTTTGTCTCTGACTCCCGCCTCCTGTGCCACAAGGCGGTAAATATATTCTCCCTCACGTCCGGAGTCGGTACAGACATAGATGGTTTCCACATCCGGCCGATGCAGCAGTCCTTTCACAATATCGAACTGTTTCTGGACTCCGGGAATGACTTCATACTTAAATTCGCGCGGTAAAAAAGGCAGGGTATCAAAACTCCACCTTTTGTATTTTATATCGTATTTTTCAGGGTAACTCATGGTGACCAGGTGCCCAACGCACCAGGTCACCACACAGTCCTCCGATTCGAGGTAACCGTCCCTTCTTTGTCCTGTGATTTTCAGCGCCTTCGCAAATTCCTGCGCAACGCTTGGTTTTTCTGCTATGTATAAAGATTTACCCATTAATTATCTGCACTCATCTTTCTAAGGGGCCAGGCGAGTAAAATGGCTCCTCCTATCATATTTCCAATCGTTACAATCACCATACTCTTGAGCATGGCGCCAAGAGAAAGTCCCGGTACCAGGCAGTATGCAGTTACGAAAATTCCCATATTCGCGATACAGTGCTCAAATCCGCTTACAACGAATCCTGAAATACACATCACGATCATTAAAAATTTTGCTGCTTCGCTCTTTAATTTGATGCCGCAGAGAACACCAAGACAGACGAAGAAATTACAGAGAATTGCTCTGAAGAACATTTCTCCGGCAGGTATTGACAGTTTGTTGTTAATAAATCCTGCAAAATAATCCTTCGTTCCTGATGCTCCTGCCCATACAAAAATCAGGCTCAGGATCAGACATCCCACAAAGTTTCCGATGTAGCTTACAATCCATACTTTACCGGCATCTCCCCAGCTCACTTTTTTGTCAAAGGCACCGAATGCCATAACCAGGTTGTTTCCGGTAAAGAGTTCTCCACCAACAAGGGAAATCAGAAGTACTGCGATCGAGAACACCAATGCTCCCAGGAATTTACCCCAGGCTGGCAGTTCAGAAGCCGAAAAAATATTTCCCACAACATTGGAAAAAATCATGGCTACTACAATAAAAAATCCAGCCATAATCGCACGCATAAAATATCTGCTGAAATTGTTCTTCAGCAAATTAGCCTTTGCTGCGGCCGCGTTTGACACTTTCTGCACATCTTCGTAATTCATTTGTCTACCTCCATAATAACTTAAGAACAGGTATCTTTTGTTTGTCCATTACATAGCAGAGGAACGGACCTTTCGTTTTTATATTATAGCACTTTCCCCTTTTGTATACAACAGACAAAATCCGCAGTTTCCTCCGGCAGAATCGTCCGCATTTCCAGCCATATTATTTCATTTTTGATATGCGCGATAACAGGAACCGGTAATCCCCGGAGCTGTTCCGCCATTTCCAGACAGGACATTCCCACAGGCTTCAGGGTCAGGGCGATTCCCGGTATCTGCTCATTTGGAAGGGAACCTCCGCCCATGCGGTTGATGCTGGATTCTACCGCCATTTTTGCAGGAAATCCTTCTTTTTCAAGGATTGTTTTGATTTTCTGTGCCTGCATCCGCAGTTCTTCTTCTGTTCTGGACAACATCGCCAGTACCGGCAGATTCTTCACTGCACAGTTCTCATCCAGATATTCCCGGAATGTAGCGTCAAGAACCGCAATGGTACACTTATCCGGCCTTATGGCACGCATCATGGGATGGTGTTCCATTTTTTCAATGTATGACTGCTTTCCTGCAATTATACCGGCCTGAGGACCGCCCATAAGCTTATCTCCGGAAAAGCAGACAAGATCTGCGCCTTTTTTCAGTGTTTCCTGTACCGTCGGTTCATATTCCAGACCGAACTGTTCCAGATTTACCAGCACTCCGCTTCCCAGATCCACCAGAACCGGAAGATGATATTTTCTTCCCAGTTCTGCCAGTTCCTCTACAGAAGCATCCTCCGTAAAGCCAAAAATCCGGTAATTGCTGGTATGTACCTTCATAATGGCTCCGGTTGCTTCCGTAATGGCGCTTTCATAATCAGAGATTCTGGTACGGTTCGTCGTTCCTACTTCCCGCAATATGGCTCCGCTCTGTTCCATTACATCCGGAAGACGGAAATGACCGCCGATCTCAATCAGCTCCCCCCGGGATACCAGAACCTCTTTGCCCGCGGCAATTGACGCAAGCATCAGAGTGACCGCTGCTGCATTGTTATTGACTGCCAGAACCGCTTCCGCGCCTGTAACCTTCGCACCGATCTCCGCATAATGTTCCCGGCGCTTTCCGCGGCTGCCTGTTCTCAGATCATATTCCAGATCGCAGTATCCGGACATCGCCTGTATGGCAGCTTCCATCTGGCATTTTCCAAGCGGTGCCCTGCCAAGATTGGTATGAAGAATAATCCCGGTAGCATTCCATACTCTCCTCAGAGAAAATCCTGCAGCATCCCGGATCCTTACGGGAATCTGCCTGAGCCATTCTTCAACCGCAGCAGACAGATTCTCCTCGTCACCGCAGGAAAGAATACGGCTTCGCAGAAGTTCCAGTTCTTCACGAATCAGTTCCGTCACAAAACCTCTGCCATATGTCCCGGACAATTCCTGATAAGGCTCCTCCTTCAGAAGCCGATCCACCTTCGGTATCATTCTAAGATAATCATTTTTATTCATTTTCAAATTTTCTATTCTAATACTAGTAACTTTTCCTGTTTTTCCACAACTTTTCCGATACAGGCAGAAGGGATTTCCAGTCCTGAAAGCTGATTCAGAAGTTCCGGCACATCCTCCGGATGCACAGCCAGAAGAAGTCCTCCGGACGTCTGCGGATCATAGACCACATCTTCGATCCAGCTTCCATCCACACGGCTGTCAACTCTGGCACCTGCATATTCCCGGTTGCGGTAAGCTCCGGCAGGAATCAGTCCCATCTGCGCATATTCCGAAACGCCTTTCATCACGGGAAGCTTTTCTGTATCGATCACCAGCGTCTTACCACTTCCCTCTGCCATTTCCAGTGCATGTCCAGCAAGACCAAATCCTGTCACATCGGTACAACTGTGAATACGAAATTCCTTCGCCACATCCCGCGCATATTTATTCAGCGTGGACATCACTCTGACGGCATATGCGGTCTCCTCCGTGGAAGCCAGCCCTCCCTTGACTGCAGTATTCATAATTCCGCTTCCAAGAGGCTTGGTCAAAATCAGGAGATCTCCGTCCTCTGCCCCGTAATTTTTCCATAAATACTTCGGATTCACAAACCCGGTGACACACAGGCCATATTTCGGTTCTTCATCCTGAATGGTATGTCCTCCGGCAAGAACAGCACCTGCCTCCAGCACTTTATCCGCACCGCCGGCGAGGATTTCACCAAGAATCGAGGGATCCAGGCAATTTGGAAAAGCAGCGATATTCAGGGCAAGCTTCGGCTCTCCTCCCATGGCGTACACATCGCTCAGGGCATTGGCAGCCGCAATCTGCCCGAAGATATAAGGGTCATCTGCGATGGGCGTAAAGAAATCCACAGTCTGTATCATGGCCAGATCGTCACTGATCTGATAAACAGCCGCATCGTCAGATGTTTCGGTTCCCACAAGAAGCATGGGATCCGTAAATTTCGGCAGCTTGCTCAGAACCTGAGCAAGGGTCCCAGGACCTACTTTCGCCGCTCACCCGGCAGAATGGGCGTACTGGGTCAGACGAATCTTTTCTTTTTCACTCATGCAGATGCACCTCCTTTTCTCTGTGTCCAGTACATCGAAAAATAAATAACCTGTCATTTATTTTCCGATGTACTGGAATCTTATTTTAACATACATTTCCCTGTCATTCAAATACACTTTGCCGGATAACTAAAGTTCCTGATACCCGGTTCTGTAAAAGAAAGCCGCAAAAGACAGAATATCATTCCTGCCTCTCGCGGCTTTATCCTCTGTATGAATTCTCCGGCAGCCTGAACAGCTGCGTGAATTCATTTATTTTTTGGTAATATATCCTTTTGCTTTCAGAGTCTCTGCACAGAGAACAGCTCCGCCTGCAGCACCTCTGACGGTGTTATGGGAAAGTCCCACAAATTTGAAATCATATACGGTATCTTCACGAAGACGTCCGATGG
This sequence comes from Blautia sp. HCP3S3_G3, assembly GCF_052063365.1. Taxonomy (NCBI): domain Bacteria; kingdom Bacillati; phylum Bacillota; class Clostridia; order Lachnospirales; family Lachnospiraceae; genus Blautia; species Blautia sp. HCP3S3_G3. The sequence goes on from NZ_JBQHXR010000002.1 coordinate 171,558, forward strand.
AAACTCCCATTCCTCTCTCATAGTTCACATCTTCTGTAACCTGAGGACGGTTGTCTTCTTCCAGATACTGGATAAACTGTTTCGGTGCACTTGGAAGCTCCAGTTCCTGCGGAACTCCGCGGAAATCTTTCAGTGCCTGAATCAGCTGTTCCTTCGTCGGTTTCTTGCGGAATTTTACGAATACCGCTGCGGTATGTCCGTTCAGTACCGGAACACGGATACACTGGCAGGTGATCACCGGTTCTGTTGCCGGAACGATTACGCCGTCTTCAATCTTGCCCCACAGTCTCAGCGGTTCTTTTTCGCTCTTCTCTTCCTCACCGCCGATATACGGGATAATGTTGTGCTCCATCTCTGGCCAGTCTTTGAAAGTCTTACCTGCACCGGAAATTGCCTGATAAGTAGTAGCAACTACTTCATATGGCTCGAATTCTTTCCATGCTGTCAGAACCGGTGCGTAACTCTGAATCGAGCAGTTCGGTTTTACAGCGATAAATCCACGGGTAGTTCCCAGACGTTTCTTCTGGTACTGGATGACATCAAAGTGCTCCGGATTGATTTCCGGCACTACCATCGGAACATCCGGTGTCCATCTGTGTGCACTGTTGTTGGAAACAACTGGTGTTTCTGTTTTTGCATATTCTTCCTCGATAGCCTTGATCTCGTCTTTGGACATATCTACTGCAGAAAATACAAAATCTACAGTTGCAGCAACTTTTTCTACTTCATTGACATTCATGACAACGATTTTTTTCACTGCTTCCGGCATTGGAGTATCCATTTTCCATCTTGCGCCTACTGCTTCTTCGTAGGTCTTTCCTGCACTTCTTGCACTTGCAGCAAGAGTAACCACCTCAAACCACGGATGATTCTCAAGAAGAGAAATAAATCTCTGTCCTACCATACCGGTAGCTCCCAAAATACCAACTCTCAGTTTCTCACTCATAATATCTGACTCCTCACTTATGCTATTTGCGTGTCGTTGCATGGCACACATCTGTCGTTCTTGTAAATACTATACCAATTTCTCCAAAAATGCAAGTATTTTTTACATTTTTTACAATTCCGTTTATTTCTCCAGGTATTCTATGTTCTCTGCGATTACCTTCTCCATCACTTCCGGTCCCGGCGCACCAAGAGTCATACGTTTCTCCACACAGGTGCGCATGCTGATGGCTTCATAAATATCTTCCCCAAAAACAGGACTGATTTCCTGATACTCCTCCAGAGAAAGATCATCCAGAGAAATTCCCTTCTCAATGCAGGTCAGCACCAGACGGCCCACAATTCCGTGTGCATCACGGAACGGTACCCCGTGATTCACCAGATAATCCGCAGCATCCGTAGCATTGGTAAAGCCATTCTTTGCGCTTGCTTCCATATTTTCCTTGCGGAACTGCATGGTAGATACCATACCGGTAAACAGCGCCAGACAGCCCTTCACCGTATCGATCGCATCAAAGGTCAGTTCCTTATCTTCCTGCATATCTTTATTATACGCAAGAGGAATGCCCTTCATGGTTGTCAGGATGGACATCAGTGCCCCGTAAACCCTTCCCGTCTTGCCGCGCACAAGCTCCGCAATATCCGGATTCTTTTTCTGGGGCATGATGCTGCTGCCGGTACTGTAGGCATCATCAATCTCCACAAAACGATACTCGTTGGAATTCCAGAGAATGATTTCCTCGGAAAAGCGGCTCAGATGCATCATAATCGTGGAAAGTGCGGACAGAAGCTCGATCACATAATCTCTGTCCGAAACAGAATCCATACTGTTTCTGGTCGGCTCGTCAAAATCAAGAAGTTCTGCAGTATAAGCTCTGTCCAGAGGATAGGTGGTTCCTGCCAGAGCTCCTGCTCCCAAAGGACAGGTATTCATTCTTCTGCGAATGTCTGCAAGACGTCCTCTGTCACGGCGGAACATCTCAAAATAAGCCCCTACATGATGTGCCAGAGTTACCGGCTGTGCCTTCTGCAGATGCGTAAATCCCGGCATATAAGTATGCACATGTTCCTCCATGATTTTCTGCAGAGCAAGAAGAAGATTTCTGACTTCGCCGTCAATTTCATCAATCTCATCTCTCACATAAAGTTTCATGTCAAGTGCCACCTGGTCGTTGCGGCTGCGTCCTGTATGAAGTTTCTTGCCTGCGTCACCGATCCGGTCGATCAGATTTGCCTCCACAAAGCTGTGAATATCTTCATATTCGGAAGTAATCTCAAGCTTTCCGGATCTCACATCCTCAAGGATCCCGTCAAGGCCTTCCAGAATGGCATCTCTCTCTTCATCCGTAAGGATTCCCTGTTTCGCCAGCATCCGCACATGAGCCTTGCTTCCGCGGATATCCTGTTCATAAAACTTCTGGTCGAAGGAAATAGACGCATTAAAATTGTATACCAGCTTGTCCGTTTCTTTTGTGAAACGTCCGCCCCAAAGTTGTGCCATATATTTTTCCTCATTTCTTCTGTAATAAATTCCGTATATATATCAGAGCGTGTTTAAAAATTCATTCCCGACATCTGCCGGAAAGCAAATTTCAAACACGCTCTAGTTTATCATACTTTCCCGAAAATGCAAACATTTTATTTATTCTATTAACGTGTCAAAGTCACTCTCTAAAACATCCCGCCTGGAAAACACACATCCACAGTAATTCTGCCGGTAAAGGCAGTGCTCCGCCGACAGTTCAATGGAACGCTTGTAACCATTCTTTTTCTTAAAATCAGAAGGAAGATGCGCAACCTGATAAATTTCCGCAAGTTCTTCTCCGATTTCGTTGATCTTCGCCGCATTCTTGAGCGGACTGATGGACAGCGTGGTGGTAAAATAATCGGAACCGCCCTCAAAAGCAAGCCGGGCAGCTTCTTCCATGCGCATGCGATAGCATCGGAAACATCGTTCCCCGCCTTCCGGAACCTTTTCCAGTCCCTTCGCCATCCGGAAAAAGTCTTCCGGATGATACGCTCCTTCCACCAGTTTCACAGGATAACGGAACTTCATTTCTCCAATCAGCCGGCGGATTTCCTCCACCCGCTTGTCATATTCTTCCTTTGGCGATATATTGGGGTTATAAAAAAACACCGTAATCTCAAAATATTCAGAAAGATATTCCAGCACATAGCTGCTGCACGGAGCACAGCAGGCATGGAGAAACAGTCTCGGTACCCGTGTCCCGTTATTCAGTCCTGCCAGAAGCTTTTCCAGCTCTTTTTGGTAATTTCTGTTCACCGATTCTCTCTCCCATCTTTACGATTGTCTCAAATCCGTTCTCTGTATTCTCCATGAGATCATAATCCAGGCGTACTTTGCCATGCTGCAGAAACAGAATCACTGCAGAGCCTCCGAATTCAAAATATCCCTTCTCTTCTCCCTTGTCTACCTTGCGCGGACTTTTGTGCAGATTACGTACCTTGCCTACTTCCATCATCAGGATGGTACCAAATCTGACCGTCTGGAGCAGACAGTATTCCCGGGCATTCTCCTGATAAACCGGAAAGGATTCTTCTGCAGGCGTATGGGATGCATGGTAAACACCCGGAAGTGAAATACCGGACGATCTCACTCCTTCTGCTGCGTAACAGAATCGATGCCCGTCTTCCAGAGACAAGCGGATCACAACCGCATAACCATCTTCATAACGCTTCGCCAGATTCTCACTTCGCAGAAGCTTCTTCAGAGAATACTCTGTTTCCTGAATGTAAAATCCGGAATCATGCCCGATGCGATGCACACTCAGCCTGCCGTCACAGGGGCTGACGAGGATTTTGTCTCCCTCTGCCATCGGTCTCGCCTCCGGTCTGGTTTTTCTGATAAAGAATTCCCGAAATGAATGATATCTTTTTTCCTCGTATTCCGACATATCGATCCGGTTTCTGCGGGCAAATCCGGGAATCAGACGCGCAGATAATCCCGTTTCCAGCGCCGCTCCCGCAAGAGCAGAAAACCATGGCTGTATCAGAACTTTCAGGCAGGTTCTCCCGCCCAGATCCGTATAAAGGTGCCGTACAAGCTTATCCTCTTCATTCTCTTCAATGGTCATATTACCTTTTCGATCAATGTACTTCATTTTCCCCACATCCTGTTCGTATCGTTCCTATTCCCGGTTAACAAAAACGTCTGCCAGTGCAGACATCCTGTATCCTATTACTGCATAAGTCCCATTTATTATATCATAACCCTTTCCAAAAGCATATGATAAAATATACAAAAATGGAGGTTACACAATGAAGCCACTGTTGGAAGTCAGAGATCTTTCTCTTTCTTATCACACACTTCAGGGAGAAACAACCGCCCTTTCCCATATATCGTTTTCGCTGATGCCCGGTGAATTTCTGGCGATCGTCGGTCCTTCCGGCTGCGGCAAATCCACTCTTCTGAATGTCATCTGCGGACTTCTTCCCGCAGAACAGGGCGTCATCCTCATGGACGGCAGCCCCATCCGGACGCAGACCTCACGCATCGGCTACATGCTTCAGAAAGATCATCTGCTGGAATGGCGCAGTATCTATAAAAATGTCATTCTCGGACTGGAGATCCGGGGTAAAATCACTCCCGAAAAAAAGGCTCTCGCCAACGAAATGCTAAAAACCTATAGATTGGACAAATTTGCAGATGCCCGTCCCTCCCAGTTATCCGGCGGTATGCGGCAGCGTGCCGCACTCATCCGCACACTGGTCCTGAAACCGGATCTCCTGCTTCTTGATGAACCTTTTTCCGCACTTGATTATCAGACACGCCTGAATGTCAGTGATGACATTGGAAAAATCCTCAAAAAAGAACATAAACCGGCAATTCTGGTCACCCATGATATTTCCGAAGCGATCAGCATGGCAGACCGGATCATCATCCTGTCCGCCCGTCCTGCCACTGTCCGGAAAATCATTCCCATTGACCTTGGACTAAAAGAAAGAACGCCGCTCATCTCCAGAAATGCCCCTGCATTTAAATCCTATTTCAATTTAATCTGGAAGGAGCTGAATCAGAATGCATGAACTTTCCTCTGCACAAAAAAAATATCTCCTGCAGCAAAAACGTGAAAAGCAGTTCATCGCAGTCATGCGTGTCCTGCTTTTTCTCAGTTTTCTCCTGTTGTGGGAAATTTCCGCTCGGTTCGGATGGATCGACTCGTTTATTTTCAGCAGTCCTTCCCTCATTGGCAGAACCTTTCTCCAGATGTGCATAGACCAGTCTCTGTTCACCCATATCGGGATCACCGTAAAAGAAACGCTTCTCAGTTTCCTTTTTGTCGTCCTGCTCGGAATTGGAACTGCCATTCTTCTGTGGGCATGTCCGAAACTTTCCGCTGTCCTGGAGCCTTATCTGGTCGTCCTGAACAGCCTTCCCAAATCCGCACTCGCTCCTCTGCTGATCGTGTGGCTGGGAGCGAATCAGAAAACCATCATCGTCGCAGGGATGTCTGTGGCGATCTTCGGATCCATCATCAGCCTTTATACCGGTTTCAAGGAAGTGGGGCCGGAAAAAGGCAAACTGATTGCCACCTTAGGCGGAACCAAAAAAGATGAACTTCTGAAAGTGGTCCTCCCTTCTTCCGTTCCACTGATCTTAAGTACCATGAAAGTCAATATCGGTCTGTGCCTGGTAGGTGTCATTATCGGAGAATTCATCGGTGCACGTGAGGGACTTGGCTACCTGATCATTTATGGAAGTCAGACTTTTAAACTTACTTGGGTGCTGATGTCCATCGTCATCCTGTGTATCATTGCCATGGTGCTTTACGGCATTCTCGGTTTTATTGAAAAACGATACATCCGGAGAATGTAACAGCCTGTGTTCATCTCCTTCGCTCAATACTGCGGGACGTACAAAATGCGTCCCGTATTTTCTTGGATTCGTTTTGATTGTATCCAAAATGATACATATCTGGCAGATATTTTCTGCATCTCTCTCTTTTTTTTCACAAACTCCTTTGCTATAATAAATCAACAGATGGAGGAATGATACCCGTAAACCCCGCACCAAAAGGAGCCTATCATGGAACACGCTAATCCTTTATTATCAGACAGTTCTGATGCAAAAAAATTTTTTACCATCGGCGAGATCATGCTTCGCCTGACCCCTCCAAACTATGACAAAATCCGCGTTGCCACCACTTTTGAAGCCAGCTATGGCGGAAGTGAGGCCAATATTGCACTGGCACTCGCCAATCTCGGCGTGGACAGCACTTTTTTCAGCGTTGTCCCCAATAACAGTCTCGGAAAAAGTGCCGTGCGCATGCTCCGGAGCAATGATGTACACTGCACACCCATGATTCTCAGTACCCCGCAGGAAACACCCTCTCACCGGCTTGGAACCTACTATCTGGAAGCAGGCTATGGGATCCGCCCGAGCAAAGTTACTTATGACCGCAAACACAGTGCCTTTGCAGAATACGATTTCAGCAAAATCGACCTGGATAAATTGCTGGATGGTTATCACTGGCTGCATTTAAGCGGCATTACGCCTGCATTAAGCCCCAGCTGCAAGAGCCTTATCCTCAACAGTCTCAAAAAAGCCAGAGAAAAAGGCATCACCGTCAGCTTTGACGGCAATTTCCGCAGCACTCTGTGGACATGGGAAGAGGCCCGGGATTTCTGTACGGAATGTCTTCCGTACGTGGACGTTCTTCTTGGCATCGAACCCTATCATCTATGGCGGGACGAAAATGACCACAGCAAAGGAGACTGCAAAGACGGAATTCCTTTCCAGCCAACCTATGAACAGCAGGATGAAATTTTCCATGCGTTTGCCAGACGCTATCCCAACCTGAAATGCATTGCACGACATGTGCGATATGCCCACAGCGGAAGCGAAAACAGCCTCAAAGCCTATATGTGGTATGAAGACCATACTTTTGAAAGCCGGCTTTTCACTTTCAATATTCTGGACCGTGTGGGAGGCGGCGATGCCTTTGCAAGCGGACTGATCTACGCCATGATGCATGATTACCGTCCGATGGATATGGTGAATTTTGCAGTTGCCAGCAGTGCCATCAAACACACGATCCACGGAGACGCCAATATCACAGATGACGAAAAAACAATCCGCAACCTGATGAATATGAATTACGATATCAAACGTTAATCACTCCCTGGAGCGTGTTTGGCAATTCATTCCCAACATCTTCCGGAAAGCAATTTTCAAACACGCTCTGGAACAGACTTTTGTCAGCCAAAAAATTCCGGGTACAAAATTTTGCAAACTTATAGTATAATAGCGTAGACAATATTTTTTGATAAATTCATACCTTTTTATTTCAGCAGACGGATTTCCCCGTCTCACACATACTACAGGAGTGATGATATGAAACACTTGGAAGAACTGAAAATCGGAGCAACTGCTGCTCTTTTCTGTATTGTAATGCTTCTGGTCTACGCTGTTTTCCCCAAAGACGGAGTGGTACAGACCACCAAGGCCCGCATGCCGGAAATTCCATCCGAGGATTCTTCCTATGAGGACGATCCGTACGGATTCCAGATTTATACACAGGAAAGCAATTATGACGACTTCTATGAGGACAGCTCCTCCTATGAGGAAACTTATGATTCTTCCCAGAACACTGATACTTCCGATATCCCGCAGGATACCGGTGAGGATTCTTCAGGAAATACCGATGATTCCTACACAGACTGGGAACAGCCCTCTGACGATTCTTACATCGACGATACCGGCAGCGGTGATTCTTATGTAGAAGAACCAGTCGATGATTCCTATGATGATACGTATCCGGATGACACTTACAGCGAAGATACCTATCAGGATGAAACCTATCAGGACGGAATTTCCTGGAATGAGACGGAAGAAACCTATCAATTTGAATAACCCGAATGAAACTAAAAAAGCAGCCTGTTTCGGAAACCTTTCCGTCTCAGGCTGCTTTTATTTTTGCGGTAATATGAAAAAAATAACGAATCTTTCCTGTTTTCATTTTTTGAAAATTAACAAAAGATCTACTTCTGCGATTCTGCCACAATATTCTGCAGCCAGACACCTTTTTTTACCAGAATAAATCCAATCAGACATTTGATCCAGTCACCGATCTGAACCATTGCCAAAATATAGACCACATACATGCCTGTATATCGGCTCAGAATATAAGCAATCGGCACGCTCACGCACCAGACGAACACACTGTCAAAGAAGAAGGTCACAATCGTCTTCCCTCCGGAACGCAGGGTAAAATACGCCGCATGCAGAAAGGCGTTCTGCGGCATAAAAATCGCCTGTACCATGATAAATCTCCCGGCAAGGATTCTTGCCTCTTCTGTGGTATTGTAAATTCTTGGAAACAGCGGAGAAATCAGAAGCATCAACGCTGCCATCAGTATACAGCAGAATACCGAAAACGCAATCATCTTATTATCGGTATCCCGTGCTTCCTTCATTTTGCCTGCACCAAGGAGCTGCCCTACAATGATTGCAACCGAATCTCCCAGAGCAATGAATACCACATTAAACACATTATTCAGTGTATTGGCAATATTCAATCCAGCCACCACACTCAGCCCTCGGATTGAATAACACTGAGTCAGTACAGCCATGGCAGATGCCCACAACGCTTCATTAAAGAGAAGCGGTGACCCTTTGATGATAAATTTCTTCACCAGAAACAGCGGGACTCTAAGAGTTTTGTAAATGCCAATAATGTAACTGTTCTTTTCTTTATGTGTATGCGTCCAGACGACCACGATCGCCACTTCCACATATCTGGAGATTACAGTTGCAAGAGCTGCTCCCACAACACCAAGAGCCGGAAGTCCGAATTTTCCGTAAATCAGCAGATAGTTCAGCACCAAGTTCACAAACACCGCCGTAACTCCGGCCTTCATGGGAACCACTGTCTCTCCGCACTCCCTCAGTGTACTTGCATAAACCTGTACCAGCATAAAAGGCGGAAGGCCGAATAACATCACCCAGAGATATTCTTTGCCATAATGAAGTGTTGCCGCCAGATCTCCGCCGTCACTGTTTCCGCTCAGGTAATACTGGATCAGCGTGTCTCCGGCTCCCAGAAACAGCACAACAGCCGCAACAGTCAGAAGAACTGCCATCCAGATTTTGTACCGGAACGTATGACGGATTCCTTCATCGTCCTGCTGTCCGAAATATTGTGCAGTAAAAATCCCTGCCCCGGCAAGTCCTCCGAAAATACAGAGGTTGTACACAAAAATCAGCTGATTGACTATGGCAACACCGGACATCTGTTCCGTTCCGATCTGTCCCACCATAATATTGTCCAGCATGCTGACAAAGTTGGTGATGCCGTTCTGGACCATGATCGGTACTGCAATCGCGAGTACCATCGCATAAAATTTCCTGTCTCCTACAAATTTTTTCTTAAAAGTTTTCAGCATAAAAAATCCCCTCATCCTTATGTATATACAACGTAGCCATACATGTATATCACAAAGATGGGGGAATTTCAAGGTGGAATTTCGTTATTTTATATAAATATCCATACTGCCGCTGCGGAATCCTTCCAGATCCAGAGTTACATAGGAAAAACCGATATTTTTCAGCGTGGAAATGATTTCGTCTCTCTGTTCCATCACCTTCCCGAACTGTTCCTGATCCACTTCCAGACGCAGGATATCCCCGTGTACACGTACACGGACATTCCGGAAACCTTTCTCCCGAAGGAATATTTCCGCACGGTCGATTCGTTCCAGAAGAGCCAGGTCAATTTCTGCTCCGTAAGGAAGACGTGTGGCAAGACAAGGGGCTGACGGACGGTCTGCAACAGGAATTCCGTATTCTGCTGCCAGTTCCCGCACTTCTGCCTTCGTCACACCACATTCCGCCAGAGGGCTTCGGATTCCCAGTTCCCGGACAGCTGCCAGCCCGGGACGATACACATGAAGGTCATCCTCATTGCTCCCTTCCAGAAGCGTATGCACTCCATGCTCTGCTGCGTGAGCCAGCATTTTTGAATAGAGCTCTTTTTTGCACAGATAACAGCGGTTTACCGGATTAAATCGAATCTCCGGTACTGCCAGCTCATCCATGGATAACACTTCGTGGATCGCCGGCGTACGCGAAAGAACTTCTCGGGCAATCTCCAGATCTGCCTTGGGATGCAGCACCGTATCCAGTGTAACCGCGTATACGTTTGTATGAAATTTCTCCGCTGCCTCACATGCCAGAACCAGAAGCAGGCTGGAATCCACGCCGCCGGAAAAAGCCACGCAGACATCCTGACGGCAGTACTCTTCCATTCTCTCTTTCAGATGCTTTTTTCTGCTCTCCTCCATTCGTTCCTGCTCCTCCATTCTTCTTTCGTTCAGGTTTTCTTTTTCAGGAATTCGTTGTTATTTCATGGCTTTTCTTACAATTCTTTCAAGAATCCATTTACATTTATCTCAGAACTCTGGACACATCTATTTCAGAAATCCGCTTACGATCTGCTCTTCTGCCTCCGCTTCTGTCAGGCCCAGAGTCATCAGCTTGATGATCTGCTCACCGGCAATTTTACCGATTGCCGCTTCATGAATGAGCGCTGCATCCACATGATTGGCAGAAAGCTCCGGCACTGCACTGATTTTGGCATTATCCATAATGATCGCATCACATTCCGTATGTCCATTGCAGCGGTTATTTCCATGAATATGGGAAGTAAACAGCTGATACGAATCATCCCTCGCAACAGAACGAGAAACAACATTCGCTGCGGAATCTTCCCCGTCCAGCTGTACATCAAAGTAACTCTCTGCATGCTGAACACCATGCGTCATCAGTCTCTCCATAACCACCAGTTTGGCACCGGCTTCCAGATGTGCTTTGTTTTCTCTCTTTGTGGAATCCACACCCTTGATCTGGGCAGTATCCATTTCCATGAAACTGTCCTCTCCCAGATGAATCTCCGTCACCGGGTTCATGATGCGCTCCCCTTTGCCATCTCCGCTTCCATAATGCTTCTCCACATATTTCACATGGGCATTTTTGCCGATAAAGAAACGATGAATTCCGTCATGACGGCTGGCTGCATCGCCCCCATTGTGGATACCGCATCCGGCAATGATGGTCACATCTGCATCATCTCCCACATAAAAATCATTATATACTACTTCCTGAAGACCGGACTGGCTCATAATGACCGGAATGTGTACACTTTCATGACGGGTTCCCGGTTTGATATGAATTTCAATACCGGAAGTATCTGCTTTCGGGATAATCTCAATATTGGCTGTGCTGTTGCGCTCAATGCTCGCGCCATCGGCACGGATATTATATGCTCCTGTTGGAATTTCATGCAGTCCGGAAACTGCCTCCAGTAATTCTCTCTGAATTGCGTCCATCTCTCTGCCTCCTATTCTCTGATCTTCACTTTATTGCAGGCACCTGCTGCATCTGCCGTTCCCAGAAGCTGCGGAAGAATTTCATCTTTGGAACCTTTTTTCTTCAGCTCTCCATCTGCGATCAGCAGAATCTCGTCCGCAATATTCAAAATACGCTCCTGATGGGAAATGATCAGAATGGAGCCATGAAGCTGGTCATGCATTTCCTCAAATACCTGGATCAGATTCTGGAAACTCCACAGATCGATACCGGCCTCCGGTTCATCAAAAACGGACACTCTTGTCTTTCTGGCCATAATCGTAGCGATTTCGATGCGCTTGATCTCGCCGCCGGAAAGACTGGCATTCACTTCACGCTTAATATAATCCTTTGCACAAAGACCTACCTTGGAAAGATATTCACAGGCTCCGGCAATGGAAATTTCCTTTCCTGCTGCCAGACGGATCAGATCAAAGACTGTCACACCCTTAAAACGTACCGGCTGCTGAAAAGCATAGCTGATACCCAGTTTGGCCCTGTCTGTAATACTCATATCCGTGATATCCTGTCCATCCCACAGAATCTGACCGGATGTGGGTTTCTCTATTCCTGCAATGATTTTGGCAAGAGTCGATTTACCACCTCCGTTCGGTCCGGTAATAACTACAAATTTGTTATCTTCCAATGTAAAGCTTACATCTTTCAGAATCCCGATTTCTCTGGTATTTCTGGATTTTTCATCGGGCACCTGAAAACAGATGTTGCGTAATTCTAACATATTTTCTCCTCCGTCTCTGTTGTTTCTGTGCAGCTCACTCTGATCTGCTTTCTCCAGGGGCTGATTCAGGCTGCATTTTACCGCTAACGCATATCATATCACATTTTTCCAAAAATGAACAGCAAACCTGACAGATTCCGCCAGAATTGTTGTGAAAATGCATACCAGTACCGGTGCACTCCAGACAAACCAGAATTCTCCGGTTACTCCCATAACGCCCACCGTGTCTTTCCACGCCTCCCATACAGCAGGATGAAGCAGATAAATAAGAAATGCATCATTTCTGCCTGTCTCCGTCAGCCATCCCGGCAACATTATGTCCTGACTTAATACGCACCAGATGAACAGACAGCATACAGAGATCACAGTGCCAATAAATAGTTCCTGCTTTCCCACTCTGAAATATTCCATTATCGTTAAAAAAAACCCACATATCACTCCCAGATACAGCACTTTCCTGTTCATATGTTTTCTGATAACGTTTTCCCGGCAATGAATCCAATATCCCAGCATAAAAAAAGGCAGTCCGGTAAAAATCCAATTACGGTAATACATAGCCCTGAATGCAGTTCCTCTCAAAGCAGCACCTTCTCCAAGATAAAAATTTCCAGCAAGAAGTACCGGAATCAATATCCCAGCTGCAGCATGCAGATGAAAGTGTTCCACCGTCCAGAAAATCAGATAACAGTAAAGCAATGCCACCAGAAACCAGAGATGATACTTCACCGGTGAAGTGGAATTATACAGAATAAATTCCCTGATATATTGCTTCTGAACAAGATCTCCCACCCATTGAATTGCGTCTTCTCCTTTTGACATGCGATACAGGAATCCCCATACGATATAAAAGATCAGTGAAAAAACAGTAAGTTTCAAAATATGCCGAATCTTTGCAGGCATTTTCTGATTTATATTCCCTTTATTGCTGTAACAAAAATATCCTGATACCAAAAAGAAAAAAGGTACTGCAAAACGCATTAGTATATTGATCATATCTCCTGAAATACCCGGATAATGAACATGAAGAAATATCACAGCATATGCAGCTATGATTTTTGCTGCATCCAAAACATGATTTCTCATAAAATTCCCCGCTTTCGCAGGCAGTATAACAAAGCGCCTGTACAGTGTCAAGATAAATCATGGTTTCAGCCAGCTCCCGTCCAGGCGCGCGATCAGTCTTGCATTATGATATGCCATCCGAAGGGTCAGGCATGTTCTTCCCAGATATCGTGATCCATCCGCAGTTTTCACACATGCCAGAGCAAGATCCGGTTTGCCGGGACTCTGCAGACAAATAGGAATTAAAAGCTGGATCGAATGATTGTAATACTGAGGAATGGCATTTTTATAATCCGCCTCCAGCATCCTTCTTGTCTGACGCAGCGCACCGTCAAAAAGCTGCACCTTCATACTGCTGTTGCGGACATTCTCCGGAAGGCGCTGGGCATTTTCCTCTTCCCCGAAAATATGCTCATACTGAGGAACGATCTCCAGTCTTGTATCAAACACCAGATCCGATGGATTTGTAACAAATTCCGCCTTTTCCGGCAGATCTGCAATTCCTGATTTCAAAAGATGATATTCCGTATAAAAGCCATCCAGGAACCACTCCTGCCTGTCCGGAACCAGATTCGGAACAAAATATGCAAAAACCGGCTGATAATAATGATTGAAAAGTCCCGTATTAAATATGGCATAATCCTTATGGAATAAAATCTTGCCTTCTTCATATACCCGCTTGAATGTATATTCCAGATATCCTTTGAGAATCCCATTATCATTGGAATCTCCAAAACTCCATTTCTCCGGAACGATTCTGGAGAGATTCTGTATCTGCCTGTTATAATTTCCGCAATACGTAAAATCAAATAAATTCATAAAAGCCTCCCGCCGATTGATTCATTTATTATCCTTCGTATGCTGTATTCCCTTTACCGGTCATTTATACTATTGTATTTAGGAATTTTCCCGGCAGAACTGCCGGATTCAGATAAAGATGAAATTTACAGATAATTTTATGACTGAAAATAAAAATGGATTTTGTGAAAAGAAAAACCGCTCTGCAGACAGCAGCTGAAACCATACTGCAAAACGATCTTCCGATATTTCTTTTTATTTGGATGCTTTTATCTTACCATCTCCCTGATTTATTGACAAGAAGAATCTTTCGACAAATCATCCTTCATTTCTATTCATGACCGTTCTCAGAACCTGTTAACCGAATAGGGTTTTGACATCAGCCCCTTTGATTACTTACTTCTTCGCTAATCATGTTCCTCTGAATCTTCGCACGCTCATGTGCAGCTTTGGATGTCGTTATTCATAACTTTATCCACTCCAAATCACCTAGAAATCTTCCCTGTATAATTCCGAATATTGATTCCTATAACATAAAGGAGTGATGCCTTCAAAAATTTGACCGTCTTTAATACTATATGTCCATGTAAAAAACCGCCATATCAACCCATGGCGGTTTTTTCCTTCTCTTTCTTATTCCGACTCATTTTCCCTTTTTCCGAAAAAGTCAATAAGTGACACCAATTATACCATCGAACTGTACATTATTCTCTTCTATACCTGTATAACCCATAGAAATATTCTCAAATTATACTATCCCTCTTCCCCTGCAGCATGCTATAATATAAAAGTTGGACTGTACCGATATTTTTATAGTATGCAGTCAAAAAATTGATAAAGTTATCTGGTACATCGTTTCGTAAATAACTATACCAATAACGCAGAATATTTCTTCGAGTGTGCATGGCAAAAAACGCAGGCGTAGCGGGCTACGCTGAGGCTTTTTATCATGCGCAATCGGAGAAATAGGCAAGTTATTTGGTGTAGTTATTTCGAAAACGATGTACTAGTTTAGCCGCTTCTAAACTGATACACAAGTATCGCTGAAAATAAAGGAGGAAACTCATGACAAAAGAAGAATTTCAACGACTTACACAGAATACTGTTCTCCTGGACGGAGCGACAGGTTCCTACCTGATGGCGCATGGAATGCCCCGGGGAATCTGTACGGAACTCTGGATCATGGAACATAAAGAAATCCTGCAGGAGCTGCAGAAAGCTTATATTGATGCAGGTACCCGCATCGTTTATGCACCGACCTTCAGCGCCAGTCGCCTGACACTCAGACAGCGGGGACTGGAAGAAAAACTGGAAGAACTTAATCGGACTCTCGTTGCCTATACCCGGGAAGCTGTCGGACATCGTGCCTATGTTGCCGGTGACATCACCACAACCGGACAGATTCTCACAGATAACGGGGAATATACTTATGAAATGGCGTTTGACAATTATTGCGAACAGATCCGTTTCCTTGAGAATGCAGGAGTGGACTGCCTTGTTGCAGAAACCATGATCAATATTGAAGAAACTCTCGCAGCTGTCGATGCAGCGCATTCTGTCTGCTCACTCCCTATCATGTGCTCAATGACGGTAGAAGCAGACGGCAGCATTTTCAGCGGAGGCAATGCCATAGAAGCAGCACTTGCACTGGAGAGTGCCGGAGCCAGTGCCGTAGGACTCAACTGTTCTGTTGGTCCGGATCAGCTTGTTTCGGTAGTACGCAATATCTGCGAAAATGTTTCCATCCCTGTAATTGCCAAACCCAACGCAGGCATGCCGTTTATTGATGATCAGGGCAATGCCATTTATTCCATGCAGCCGGAGGATTTCGCCCGTCATATGAAAGTTCTTGTTGAGAGCGGAGCTACACTGATCGGCGGATGCTGCGGTACTACTCCGGAATATATTCGTAAAACTGCAGAAATCCTCAACCTTTTATAAAAATTCTGTGCTTTATTTTATCCCTGTAATGTAATAAAAACAACTCCCGCGGAAACCTCACTCTGCGGGAGTTGTTTTTATGAATACCTCTACTTCACTTTAATGGCCTTTTTCGGACACATCTCCTGACAGCAGAAGCATCGGATACATTTTTTATAATCATAGACCGGCGGCTGATTTTTTCCGTTTTTAAAATCCACTGCTTTTCCCAGAACAGGACAGCTGTTTACACAGACACCGCAGCGGATACACAGGTCTTTTTCGATGTACGGCTTCTTCTGAAAAATATTCAGCGCCTTTGCCATTTTTTCCCAGATTCCATGACGTACCGGTCTTCTGTCCACATGGAAAGACGGATTGCCGTATCGCTTCACTGCTTCTTCCAGAGTAATTCTGCCATCTGGAGTGTACAGTTCCAGATCTTCCTCTCTCCACACACCAAGTCCCATTTTTTCACCATGATAATTCGTGGGCACCATCTGCGGTTTCAAATGCACCAGGGAACAGAATACGCTGTCCAGCGCCACCGGATCTGTGGACATCAGCATCATATTCATCGGAACAGGATCCCCGGAACCCGGTCCGTTTCCTTCCATTGCCATGATTCCGTCCATAATATAAAGACGCGGCTTCACATATTTATTCAGATCCACCAGCATTCGCGCAAAACTGTCTGCACTTGGATATCGGGTGTGTCCCATGGCTTTGTTCATGCCAAAGATAAATCCGTAACTGTTTTTTACCGCACCGGTGATTCGTTCCAGAGCATGCGTTTTCATTTTTGACAGAGAAATCACACAATCCGATTCCAGAAGTTCCCTGGGAATGATGAATTCTTTTGCCTGAATTCCTTCCGGATAATCCACATGTACCCCTTCTGTAAAATCAACGGCAGGAATTCCAAGCTTCTCAAGAGCCGTATCCATCCCTGTTCCACGGATTACTTTTACCGTATTTCCCGTTCCGCAGGAATCCGCAAGTATCACATTCTGATAGCCTTCTTCCCGCAGAATCCGTCCAAAAGCAGCTACTACCGCCGGATGCGTAATGACGGCTTTCTCCACTTCTGCTTTTTTCAGCAGATTCGGTTTCAGAAGAATTTTCTCTTCTTCAGATAACATTGTTTTCAGGCCGCCCAGAAGAGCCAGACCTTTTTTTAAGTTCTCATAAACAAGATCTTCCCTGTACGAATCACAGGGAAGAAGAATTACTTTACTCTTCATTGATTCACCTATTTCCGAAGATCCGTATTTCTGATTGCCTTGCGCACCGGAAGAATACATGCCGGAACAACAGACAGAGCATCCACACCCATTCGCAGGAAAGTTTCTGTCAGAGCAGTATCCGCTGCCAGCTCTCCGCAGATACACACCTTACAGTTCTCTTTATGCCCTTCCTCCACAACCATCTGAACCATTCGCATAATTGCCGGATGATGATCATTATATTTATTCCTCAAAAGAGGATTCTGGCGGTCCATCGCAAGAGTATACTGTGTCAGATCGTTGGTTCCAAGACTTAAAAAATCCACACGCTTCGCCAGTTCCCGGCTGATCATCACAGCAGCCGGAGTCTCGATCATGATTCCTGTCATAATCTCTTTAAAGGGAACTCCCTTTTGCTTCAGGCCCTCTTTTACCTCATCGATGATCTTTTCAATCTCATCCAGTTCCTCCTCAGAACTGAGCATGGGATACATGACAGCCAGATTTCCAAACGCACTGGCACGATAAATTGCGCGAAGCTGTGCCTTGAACATTTTTCTGCGGTCCAGACACAGACGGATTCCTCTGTTTCCCATAATCGGATTAATTTCATCCGGGATATCCATATAATCTGCTTTTTTATCTGCACCAAGATCTGCAGTCCGAATCACAACCAGCCTGTCTCCCATGGTTTCCGCAATTTTCTTGTAGGCAAGAAACAGTTCATTTTCCCTTGGGTAATTTTCCCTGCCAAGATACTGGAATTCACTTCTCAGAAGCCCGATTCCCTCTGCTCCGTAAAACAGCACATTATTCAGATCGTCCAGACTCCCTGTATTTGCATAAAGCTTCACCTGTCTGCCATCCAGGGTCTCATCTTTGGCCTCTCTCAGAGCCAGCAGTTCCTCCCGCTCCTTCAGATCCTCTTTCTGACGGATTTCATATTCTTTTTTCAGTTCTTCATCCGGATGCACATACAGTGTCCCTGTATATCCGTCTACAATTGCCTGCGCTCCATCCCAGTCTTCTCCCGGTTCAATGTCTACCAGTGCCGGGATTCCCATTGTTTTTGCCATAATGGCAGTATGGGAATCGCTGGAACCCTGGTATGTCACAATGGCAAGTAATTTCTCCTTGCCCATTTCCATCATCTCAGTAGGAAGAATGGATTCTGATGCCACGATCACAGGCTCATCACCAAGATCGATTTTCACTGAATCCCCGCCAAGCACCTCAATCAGGCGGTTGGAAATCTCCCGGATGTTATTGATGCGTTCCCGGATAAGCGGATCTTCCAGATTGCGAAATGTATTGGTAAGCTCATCTCTGGTCGTCATAACCGCATAAGACGCATTGACCTTCTCAGATACGATCATACTTTCCACTGCTCTCTGAAAACTTCCCGGATTCAGAAGCTTCGACTGGTTCAGAAACGTCCTCGCCTCCGCCTCCTGAATCCCCTGATACTGCTCATAAAGGGCCTCAAGCTGCTCCTTCACCCGGATCCGTGCAGAACTGAAGTCATCCAGTTCTTTTTTTACATTGCTGACCAGATACTGACGGATCTGATACTCTGCTCTCTGATAAATCAGCAGTCTGCCGATCGCAATTCCCGGAAAGGTAGCCGTCCCCTTGTAGATTTCCATCTCCTCATCCCCCTGTTACTTTACTCTTAATCGCAGGCAGCTCTGAATTCTGTCCAGTTTTTATTGTACTGTTCTTCTGCTTCCTGACTTACATTCTGCACAATTTCACCGCTGGAAACAGAATCCGGAACAACCAGCTTCGGATCCACCAGTTCATCTGCAGCTTTATTGGTGCAGTAATATCCCATATAATCAAAACACTGTGCGGCAATTTCCGGCTGCAGAATATAATCCACAAACTGATATGCGGCATCTTTATTCGGCGCATCACTGGCAATAAACATTCCCATAATTCCGAATCCAAGGCCTTCTTCCGGATATACTACCTGAAGATCAGGATTCTCTGCAAGTGCTGCCATCACCTGAGAAGTATAAAGAAATGCCACGCTTGCTTCACCGCTTAACAGTGCATTCTGTGTATTGTCATCCTGAATCAGGCGCACATTCGGTGCCAGCTCCAGAAGTTTCTCTCCTGTTTCTTTAATAGAATCCACATCTTCCTCATTCATGCTCTTGCCAAGGGTCAGATTGGTAATCCCATTGATCACACGATAATTTGCAGTCAGAGCAATGCTGTCTTCCAACTCCGGATTCCAGAGATCACTGTAGCCCTTGATCTCAATATCCACCATCTCCGGATCATAAACGATCAGCGGAATTCCCGCGCCATACGGCACAGTATATTCATCATCCGGATCATAAAACTGTCCCTGATAAAGCGGATTGATATTGTCATATCCGGTAAGTTTCTCTTTGTCCAGTTTTTCTGCAAGACCTTCCTGAACTACGGCCTCAATAATATAATCGTCTGCGATAATCACATCATAATCGCCGCCTTTTGCCATGGAAAGTTTTTCCAGCATCGTCTCGTCCGTATCAAAATTGGAATAAATCAGTTTAATCCCTGTTTCTTCCTGAAATCCGTCAAGAACCTCCTGCGGGAACATTCCTTCCCAGGTATACAGCACCATTTCCTGATCATCTGCCAGAACCGGCACTGTCATGGAAGAGGCTGCCAAAGCTGCACATAACACACCTGTTGCGATTTTTTTCATAATAGTATCCTCCATTCTAAATTCCCTATTGCCGCAAATACGGCAGATACGAATCTCATTAAAAGTATATCTCACTTCTTCTGTCTTGAAAAGAAAAAGTTCTTTTTTCCAGAATTTTTATAAGTTCTTTTTTCCGGAATTCTATTCCATTCTGTTTTTCTTTCCGATTCTGCGAACCAGAAAATACAGTACAAGCGCAATCAGAGTCACTCCCAGCATGATCGTACAGAGTGCATTGATTTCCGGGGTTACTCCTGTTTTCAGCTGCGTATATACTTTAATCGGCAGTGTAGAGACCTTTGGTCCGTTAATAAAAATACTGATGACCACATCGTCCATGGACATGGCAAAAGCCAGCAATGATCCGGAAAGCACCGCCGGCATGATCAGCGGCAGTGTAATATCCTGAAAAGCCCGGAACGGACTGGCTCCCAGATCCCGGGCAGCCTCCTCCAGTGCGGGGTCCATACCTGCCAGCCGCGCTTTTACCTCCATCAGAATATACGGAACACAAAATATCGTATGACCGATCAGAAGGGTCAGCATGCCAAAAGGCAGATTCAGCATATAGAAAAATGCCATAAGAACCATACCCAGAATAATTTCCGGTGTCATCAGAGGGAGAATCGAAATGTATTCCATCACACCCTTTGTTTTCCAGTGGATCCTGGAAAGCCCTACTGCTCCAAGCGTACCGATCACTGCAGAGATCAGACAGCTTAAGACACCAAGGATCAGACTGTTGCACAAAGCCTCCAGCATGGCACTATTATGGAACAGCTTTTCATACCACTGCGTGGAAAAACCGGTAAAACGCACCGGCAATTTTGATTCATTAAAAGAAAACACAACAACCACACCAATGGGAAGATACATCAAAAAGAAAATCAGCCCAAGATAAAAACCGGCAAACTTTGAATTTTTTTTCATTCTGTTTTCATTCATCCGATTCCCTCCACTTCCTTCACATGACTGATTCTGCGGTACATCACAATCATGATTGTCGTAAGCACCATCATAACTACTGCCATAGCGGCTGCAAAAGGCCAGTTTCCTGCTCTTGTCATCTGTTCCTGGATCAGACTTCCCACAAGAACGATTTTATTGCCTCCCAGAATATCCGCAATAAAGAACAGCCCCATAGACGGAATAAACGTCAGAATGATACCGGATAACAATCCCGGAACCGTCAGTTTGAAAGTCACCGTCCAGAAAGCCTTTGTTCGGGATGCCCCCAGATCTCTGGCTGCTTCAACCAGAGACCAGTCCATTTTCTCCGCACTGGAATATACAGACAGAATCATAAACGGCAGCAGCGCATATACCATGCCAAAAACAATGGCCGGATAACTGTAAAGAAAAGAAATCGGCTTCTCGATCAGTCCCAGAGACTGCAGAATATGATTCAGAATTCCTTTTTTCTGGAGAATAATAATCCATCCATACAAACGGATCAGGGAATTCACCCAGAAAGGAAGCATCAGAAACAGCATTGCTTTTTTTCTGCGGCTTTCCGGCATTCTCGCCATAAAATAACCAAATGGATACCCCACCAGACAGATAATCGCGGTACTGGTCACTGCCAGACGGAACGACTGCAGAAATGTATCCAGATATACCGGTTCCAGTATTTTCCGGTAATTATCCAGGGTAAAGATCCAGTTCACTCCGTGAACTTCATTTGCTTCCGCAAAGCTTAACGCAATCATATAGATCAAGGGTCCTGCCACAAAGATCAGCGTAAACACATACAGCGGAAGAATCATCCAGAGAGCACCGAATTTTCGCCTACGCATTTGGCACCTCCCCGGATGTCCCGGCATGATCCTTTAAAGAGGATTTCAATTTTTGATTGTTGTTTGTTTCCTCCGGACGATCTACCAGTACTGCATCCTCTGCTGAAAAATTCCAGCAGACCTTCTGTCCCACGCTGACATTTGCATCAATGCCATAACGACTTGCCACGACTTCTGTTCCATCAGAAAGTTCCAGTGTCACGCGCAGCTGCCCGCCTGCAAAGCTTTTTTCATGAACAACCGCTCCAAGTCCCACACTTCCCGTCTCGTCCAGGCGGATATTCTCACTTCTTACCGCAATCGTAACAGGTTCTCCGATGATCAGATTCTCCCCTCCGGTTTCTACCAGGGCGTCTCCGCCGCAAAGCTGCACCGTTGCTTTGGTTCCCTCTGTTTTTTTCACTGTTCCTTCCAGAATATTGGCATTTCCCACAAAAGAAGCCACATAACTGGTCTTCGGATGATTGTAGATCTCATCCGGAGTTCCCACCTGTTCAAATTTTCCATAATTCATCACGGCGATTCTGTCAGACATATTAATCGCCTCTTCCTGATCATGCGTGATATAAATAAAAGTAATTCCCAGTTTCTTCTGCAGACGTTTCAGTTCCACCTGCATCGCTCTTCGAAGCTGCAGATCCAGAGCACCGAGCGGTTCGTCCAGAAGCAGAACCTTCGGATTATTCACCAGAGCCCTTGCTATGGCCACCCTCTGACGCTGCCCGCCGGAAAGTTCTGACGGTCTGCGCTTCTCATATCCGGAAAGCTGTACAAGTTCCAGCATTTCCGATACCTTCTGACGAATTTCACTTTTGGGGACTTTCTTCAATTTCAGTCCATAACCAATATTGTCCTCCACATTCATGTGGGGAAACAGGGCATAATTCTGAAAAACCGTGTTGACATCCCTCTGCTCCGGTTCCAGTGCTGTGACATCCTTCCCCTCCAGAAATACCTGTCCCTCATCCGGTACTTCCAGACCTGCAATAATACGCAGAGTCGTTGTCTTTCCGCAGCCGGAAGCGCCCAGAAGCGTAATAAATTCTCCTTTTGCCACCGACAGACTGATTCCCTTCAATACACCCTTTTCTGCAACGAATCTTTTTTTTATATTTTTTAATTCCAAACAAATCTCTGTCATACCATGCTCCTATCCCTTTCAGGATTCTTTTCCGTCAATGTGACTGTATGAATGATGTTCCTGTACATAACGTACATAGCTTTCCCTGTCAAATACCGGATGGAAATCCTCTATAATCTTTTTTGCTTCTGATGCTCCGTTTTTCAGCAGCTTATAAGTGGTAAGCGCCAGAAGCATAGCCGGAAGAATATACGCCTTTTCCTCATCAACAATGCGAAAATCTGCTCCATGAAGCTTCCCTTCAAAACCGGAAAATGTAAAATTCAGTACGGGAAACAGATGGCTGAGATCCCCCACATCTGTACAGGCGTTATTGAAGTCCCCTTCCTGTACTTCCCTCCAGGAAAGATCCCCGGAAGTATTCTGATCGGACTTTTTCTGTATCCAGTTCTTCAGATCCTGCATGGCTTCCACCATAACCCTGTCTGCCTTCCGCGGAAGAATCGGCATATATCCCTGAAGGACTTCTCTTTCTACCGTTCCGCCAAAAGCGTACGCGGCGCCATCATAAGCACGGTCGACCATGTCCCGGATTTCCTCGATCCGTTTCAGAGAAGAGGCGCGTACCTTCGTCTCCACAACTGCTTCATCTGGAACGCTGTTCAGTACATCTCCGGCCTTTCGTATCACATTATGAAGCCGGGCATGATCTTCCTCGCGAAAAGTCTCCCGCATCAGTCCCATCATCTGGATTGCACTGGTGGTAATGCTCAGGGCATTGACTCCATTCCAGGGATCAATGGCTGCATGGGCTGCCTTTCCGCGAACTATCACTTTTTCTGCTGTGAAACCATTGCACGCAGGATTTCCCAGATAAAAATCTTCTTTTACCGGTACCATATGTACATGTGTCGTCATCACCAGATTCGTTCTGTCAAAAGCTCCAAGACGTATCAGTTCGCTTTTTCCAGAACCTGTAAAAACGATTCCTTCTTTTTTCAGTCGTTCTCTTTTTCCGGCATCTATGTATTCTTCCGCAGGCACGGAAAAAAAAGAAACGGACCCTGACAGTGAAGCCCTGACATCTTCATCGGCAAGTGCCAGTGAAGCACCGATCATAGCTGCAAGCTGCGCATGGTGTCCGCATGCATGTGCTGTTCCATTCTCCGGATCTGCTTTGGGATGTGTCCTGCAACCGATTGCATCCATTTCTCCGATAATGGTCACATTGGGTCCTTCCTTTTTTATCCAGTCTCCTCGAACCCCTGTGCGTGCAAGCCCGGATTGTACCTCATACCCAAGAGAACTCAAAAATTCTGCAGCTTTTTCCGCCGTTCTCATTTCTTCGAATCCCGGTTCTGGATGCTGTTCGATGTCTTTCGCAAAAGAAAGGATTTCTTCCCGGTGACGGTCTATGATATCAAGTATTCTTTGTTCTATTAAATCCATTTCAGGTTCACCTCTCATTACCATCCTTTATACTATCATAAACTCTCCTGAAATGCACGTTTTTTCTGCCAAATCTGCTGTTTTGGCATATGATATTGTGTACCCAAAATAAGGAGTTTTCTCATGCCTGAAAAAATGAATTGCAGAGAGCAAAAACATGTCCATGAATTATCCGGAAGTACAAAAATCTTCCATGAATGCCACAGCTGTCATAATCACAGGTTCTGTACCGTATCCGATGAAGCAAAATATACTCCTGACAAATCCGATCATTTCCATGAAGTAAAATTCCGCACAGATTTTGATGATGAGCATTTTCATGAATTCTGCGAAAAAACATCCGGTGCCATTCCGGTAGGAAACGGAAAACATGTTCACTTTATCAAAGACTTCACGGAAGAGCAGGATCATCACAGACATGAATTTCAGGCTGCTACCCAGATTGACAGCCCGATTGATTTCAAATGCAGATAAACAGATGCGCCCCGGCTTTTGCCGTGGCATCAATCATTTGATTATGATTTTTCAGAACAAATAAAAAGAGCCACTCCCAAGTATGACTAAGGATTTTGGCTCTTTTATACAAAGCTGAAAATGAGACTCGAACTCACGACCCCTTCATTACGAGTGAAGTGCTCTACCGACTGAGCTATTTCAGCTTGTGTTCAACACAAATGATATTATACCGTATTTTCGCAAAAAAGCAAGTGATTTTTTTATTTTTAACAAAATATGCATTTTTACAGTTGCTATCCTGTGCTGCATGATAAATACAATGTGAATAAAACCTATTCTTCCTGCACATCCTATTTCCAAAAGGATCCTGTGGATCCTAAAACTATTATTTATTTTCTACTGGAGGTGGTCTCATGGCATCTTATATTGCACCGGAAGTCCGGGATAAATTTGAAACGCTTTCTGTTGATCTGAAAAACGTCATTCTTCAGCGCAATGTGCAAATCCATTCACTGGCGGATCTGATTCAGATACTGGAACAGATTGTGGCAGAAGCAGAAGCATAGCATGCAGAATTTTTCAGTGCCTCGATGAAAATGAAGTGGCGGTTCTCTCAGCAGACCTCATGACACTTGCTGATATGCTGATTGCTCTGACAGCCCGCCGCTCCGCATGCTCAGATGAATAACCTTGAATCTTAATAAATAAAAATAAAGGAATTTATTTGACAAACGCCCGCTCCTGCGATAAATTGGATATAGCAGTAACTGTTCGGCAATCATCCCACAAACGGACCGTTACAGATTATACTTGTTTCTAGGAGGAGTTTTACAATGGAAAACAGATTATATGATGTGACCGCCCTTGGCGAATTATTAATTGACTTTACGGAAAATGGAACCAGCTCTCAGGGCAATCCGCTGCTGGAAGCCAACCCCGGCGGTGCCCCATGTAATGTTCTTGCTATGCTGGAACGCCTTGGCAAAAAAACCGCTTTTATCGGCAAAGTCGGCAAAGACATGTTCGGAACCCAGTTAAAAAATGCTGTAGAAGAAGTCGGAATTGATACACGCAACCTGATTATGGATGAAGAAGTTCATACCACCCTCGCTTTTGTACATACTTATCCGGACGGAGACAGAGATTTTTCTTTCTATCGTAATCCGGGCGCAGACATGATGCTCAAAAAATCCGAAGTACAGGAAGACCTGATCCGCAATTCCCGTATTTTCCACTTCGGAACACTTTCTTCCACCCATGAGGGTGTCAGAGAAGCTACCCGTCACGCCATTGAAGTAGCCAAAGATGCCGGCTGTATTATTACTTTTGACCCGAATCTCCGCCCGCCTCTCTGGAAATCTCTGGATGACGCCAGAGCCGAAATCGAATATGGCATGACCAAATGTGATGTACTGAAAATTTCCGATAATGAAGTAGAATTCCTGTTCGGTACCACCGACTACGACGAAGGTGCAAAACTGATCCGTGAGAAATATAATATCCCGCTTGTTCTCATCACCATGGGAAAAGACGGCAGCCGCGCATACTACAAGAATCTCCGCGTAGAGGCAGCTCCGTTCCTTCAGGAAAACACCATTGAGACTACAGGTGCAGGAGACACTTTCTGTGCAAGTTCTTTGAATTACGTGCTGGAACATGGCCTTGATGATCTTACGGAAGAGAATCTTATGGAACTTCTGACCTTTGCCAATGCTGCAGCATCTCTCATCACTACACGCAAGGGTGCACTCCGTGTAATGCCGTCCCGCCAGAACGTACTTGATTTCATCGCAGAAAGCGGACGCTGAGAAATACTGCATGGAGAGTCTTATCTCCAATATAAGAACTTTTTTCTGTTATAAAGTCAAGAGCAGATTCCCTGTAATCAGAGAGTCTGCTCTTTTCTTCAAGATATCAGGAGTAAAATTTCTTTTGTCCCTGCCGTTTCATTTCATCGTTGGCTCTTGCGTAGGTTCTAGAGCGTATTTTCTAACAAGGCATTAACACTATTCTTCGATTTCAATTTTTTCAAAGTTGGGAATCCAAGAACGCTTATGCTCTAGCTGATATTCCAAGATTTCAATCGCTCTTGATGGTTTCATGTATTTTAAATATTGATTCTCAAACATCCGGTAATCTATTCTGAGTGTAATTC
The DNA here is from genome assembly GCF_052063365.1 of Blautia sp. HCP3S3_G3. Classification (NCBI taxonomy): domain Bacteria; kingdom Bacillati; phylum Bacillota; class Clostridia; order Lachnospirales; family Lachnospiraceae; genus Blautia; species Blautia sp. HCP3S3_G3. The sequence goes on from NZ_JBQHXR010000002.1 coordinate 198,252, forward strand.
CAGCGTAATATGCCTGCAAATCAAGATTTGCGCATATCGGTTGACCTGCAATATTTCCAACATTTTCATCAATAGATTTAAATAATGGAAATCTTGATACGTTGCTTAACAGACCGGCTCCATTATCGAATATAGGCGCTTCTCTATATATTTCTCTTTCACTGTCATATATAATTCCAAGATTATTGAAATGTCTGTCATAATTTAATGTTAATGCATCAAGAGAAAATATATTTGAGAGATAACTGGATACATCAAGACCAGTATTACTTAATATGAAATCTTTCACATATTGTATCCTATCTTCTATATCATTAAGCACCATGACTTCATCAATCATATGTCTTCCGGTATATATTTGGTGCAATCGCTCAAATGTTATGAATGCCTCATTTTCATTTAGAAAGCTTTCTGATACACAGCCTTTCTTTCCATTAATAAGACATTCTTCACATGAGACATAGTCACATACATTCGAACAGTCCAGCAAACACGATATAAGATATTCTGCTTCGCTCTCATATCCATTTAAATCTTGTTTGAACCACTTTCCATCCATATAATATTTGGCCTGAGTTCCTTCAGAGCTTCCGGCTGAATGATACATACATGATTTCGGCACTGACAGGCTCGTCTTTGAATAGAACTGTAAAGTCGTAAGTCATTGAACATTCCTCCAATCTTAGAGCGTGTTTGTATTATACCATTAATATGCGGTATTGTACACACAAGAAAAACCCTCCAGATTACCAGGAGGGTTTTTCAATGTTATCATTATATCTTCACAATCTCATTTACTTTTCCAGTTGGAAGCAAGATACATCACGCTGTAAACAGCATCTCCGATGCGCTTTCTTTTATGATATATTTTTGGCAGCCACCCGACATGACGGATTCTTTTCTTCCATTTTCCGGCAATTTTATTCCACTTCGGATTCCATTTCATCTTTCCTGCCGTTTTACCGGTTTTCGTTTTTTTCATCTGACTGAATCCTCCCCGGAATCACTTTTTATTTGATCACGCGAACTCTGGAAACACCCTCTACTGCAGCAAGCGCATCCAGTGCTCCTTTGGAAGCAGCACTTTCCAGATCAATCAAAGTATAAGCAAATTCTCCTTTACTCTTATTGGTCATATCCGCAATATTGATGTTCTCCTCACCCAGAATCTTGGTAAACTGGCTGATCATATTCGGAATATTTTTATGGGTAATGGAAATTCTTCCAACGGTCACACAGGTACCCATATCACAGTTCGGGAAGTTTACGGAATTCCTGATATTTCCGTTTTCCAGAAAATCACGGAGTTCCTTCACAGCCATTTCTGCACAGTTTTCCTCAGACTCTTCTGTAGATGCACCAAGATGAGGCGTCACCAGAATTCCCTCTCTTCCTGCTACCAGAGGATTTGCAAAGTCTGTCACGTATTTTTTCACCTTGCCGCTCTCAAGAGCTTCGATCAGGGCTTCTTCATCTACCAGAAGGTCACGGGCAAAGTTCAGAAGAACAACGCCGTCTTTCATCTTTGTGAAAGCCTCTTTGTTGATCATTTTCTTCGTGCTGTCCAGAAGCGGCACATGAATCGTAATATAATCACACTGGGTGTAGATTTCATCCAGAGTTTTGCTGTGCTTAATGGTACGGCTCAAATTCCATGCCGCATCAATGGAGATGTACGGATCATAGCCATACACTTCCATCCCCAGAAGAGAAGCAGAGTTCGCAACCATGGCGCCAATGGCACCAAGTCCGATAATACCCAGTTTCTTTCCGCTGATCTCGCATCCGGCGAACTGTTTTTTCTGTTTTTCCGCACGTTTGTCAATATCGGTCTTATCTTCCTGCTGGGCAACCCATTCAATACCTCCAACGATATCACGGGAAGCAAGGAGCATACCTGCAAGAACGAGTTCCTTTACACCATTGGCATTGGCTCCCGGTGTATTGAATACCACGATTCCCTGCTCTGCGCATTCTTTGATCGGAATGTTATTGACACCGGCTCCTGCACGGGCAATGGCTTTGACACTGGACGGAAGCTCCATATCATGCATTTTGGCACTTCTCACCAGAACAGCGTCTGCATCTTCCAGGCTTTCTGTTTTTTTGTAATTATCACTGAAAAGATTTAATCCTTTATCTGCAATGGGATTGAGGCAATGATACTGAAACATTATGCATTCTCCTCCTCAAACTTTTTCATAAAAGCAACCAGGGCTTCTACGCCTTCCTTCGGCATAGCATTGTAAATACTTGCACGCATGCCGCCTACGGTACGATGTCCTTTCAGATTCACCAGACCTGCTGCGGTTGCTTCTTTTACAAATTTGGCATCCATATCCTTATCACCTGTCACAAACGGAACATTCATAAGAGAGCGGTCTTCTGCCACAACCGTTCCATGGAACATTTTGCTCTGGTCAAGATAATCATACAAAATTTTTGCCTTTTCTTCGTTTCTTTTCTTCATCTCTTCCAGACCGCCCATTGCCTTCAGCCATTTGAATACTTTGCCGCAGACATAAATGCAATATGCATTCGGAGTGTTGTAAAGAGAACCTGCATCTGCATGGGTCTTGTAAGTCAGCATAGTAGGAGTTCCCGGAAGGACATCTTCTGTGATCAGATCTTCACGGATGATCACAATGACCATACCTGCAGGTCCGATATTCTTCTGCACACCACCGTAGATTATACCGTATTTGCTTACATCTACCGGTTCAGAAAGGAAGCAGGAAGAAACATCTGCCACCAGTGTTTTTCCTTTTGTATTTGGAAGTGTTTTATATTTGGTTCCGTAAATCGTATTGTTTTCGCAGATATAAACATAATCCGCATCCGGGCTGATCGGAAGATCGCTGCAGTCCGGAATATAGGAAAAAGTCTTATCCTCGGAAGAAGCGATTTTGTTGGCCTTGCCGTACTTCTGCGCTTCCTGGTAAGCTTTCTTTGCCCACTGTCCGGTAACGATATAGTCTGCCACTTTGTTTTTCATAAGGTTCATCGGAATCATGGCAAACTGCTGGGAGGCACCTCCCTGAAGGAACAGAACCTTGTAATTATCCGGAATGTTCATCAGCTCACGAAGATCTTTCTCAGCTTCATCAATGATTGACTGAAAAGCAGCACTTCTGTGGCTCATTTCCATAACGGACATCCCTGTTCCCTGGTAGTCCAGCATCTCATCTGCAACTTCTTTTAATACCTCTTCCGGCAAAACAGCCGGTCCTGCGGAAAAATTATATACTCTGCTCATCTTTCTTCATATCCTCCTCGTCGAATACATCGTCAATATTAGCCCCTGCCGGAACCATTGGGAATACACTGAGATCCTGGTCGATCCAGCAATCCAGAACCACCGGTCCGTCAGACGCAAGAGCCTCTTTCAATGCAGGCTCTACATCTTCCATTTTTGTCACACGAATGGCTTTTGCACCCATACCTTCTGAAATCTTCACAAAATCCACTGCGTCGTTCAGAATCGTATGAGAATATCTCTTTTCATAAAACAGTGTCTGCCACTGGCGTACCATACCGAGCACATGATTGTTCAGTACAATCTGGATCAGCGGTCTGCCGCATCGAACTGCTGTTGCAATTTCATTCATATTCATACGGAAGCATCCGTCACCTGCAATATTTACAACCGTTTTATCCGGTCTTCCCATCTTGGCACCGATAGCAGCACCCAGACCATAGCCCATCGTTCCAAGGCCGCCGGAGGTCAGGAATGTATGAGGCTCCTTATATTTATAATACTGTGCTGCCCACATCTGGTGCTGTCCTACATCTGTCGTAATGATTGCATCACCTTTTGTCAGTTCGTACAGTTTCTCAATGATATACGGTCCTGTCAGCTGTGTATGATCATATTTCAGCGGGTATTTTTCTTTCATCTGCTGAATCTGAGAAACCCACTCGGTATGTTTTTTCTCCGGAACATCTGCCAGAATTTTCTTCAGGACTTCCTTGACGTCGCCGACAATAGAAGCGTCAACCACTACGTTTTTATTGATTTCGGCAGCATCGATATCGATCTGAAGAATTTTCGCATTTTTAGCAAAGCTCTTGGCATTTCCGGTTACACGGTCGCTGAAACGGGAACCCAGCACGATCAGAAGGTCACACTGGCTGACACCCAGATTGGAAGTTTTGGTTCCATGCATTCCAAGCATACCGGTATACAGAGGATCCTCTCCGCTGAATGCGCCCTTGCCCATCAGACTGTCACAAACCGGGGCATCAATTCTGTGCGCCAGTTCTGCAATTTCCTCGGAAGCATCCGAAATAACAGCACCTCCGCCTACAAAAATAAACGGTTTCCGTGCACTGCAGATCATCTGTACTGCTGTATCTATATCAGATTTATGAACCTCACTGATTTCCCTGTGGATCGTTGCCGGACGGCGGGGCGTATATTCACATTTCGCTCCTGTCACATCCTTGGTCACATCCACCAGTACCGGTCCCGGACGTCCGCTTTTTGCAATGCAGAATGCCTTGCGCATGGTATCTGCAAGCTGGTTGATATCCTTTACAATATAACTGTGCTTAGTGATCGGCATAACGATTCCGGCAATATCCACTTCCTGGAAAGAATCCTTACCAAGAAGAGCCTTGCCAACGTTCGCTGTAATCGCCACCATCGGAACAGAATCCATATATGCGGTTGCAATTCCGGTTACCAGATTTGTGGCACCAGGTCCGGAAGTTGCCATGCAGACACCTACTTTTCCTGTTGCACGGGCATATCCGTCTGCCGCATGGGAAGCACCCTGTTCATGGGATGTCAGTACATGCGTGATTTCATCTTTGTATTCATAAAGTGCATCATAAACGTTCAGAATCGCTCCGCCCGGATATCCGAAAACAGTATCAACACCCTGTTCTTTAAGACATTCTACGATGATTTCTGCACCTGTCAGCTGCATTTTATTACCTCCTTATTTCGCCTTTGGTATTTCCAGAATAGCACCTCTGTTGCCGGAAGTTACCATTGCTGCATATCTTGCAAGATAACCGGTAGTAACCTTTGGCTCACGCGGCTGCCATTTATCCTTTCTTACCTTCATTTCTTCATCGGAAACTTTGATTTCCAGTTTCATCTCCGGAATATTGATGCTGATGATATCGCCCTCTTCCACCAGTGCAATCGGACCGCCTACTGCTGCTTCCGGAGAAACATGTCCGATGGAGGCACCTCTGGAGGCACCGCTGAAACGTCCGTCTGTGATCAGAGCCACAGAGGAACCAAGTCCCATACCTGCGATTGCAGAAGTCGGATTCAGCATTTCTCTCATACCAGGACCGCCTTTCGGTCCCTCGTAACGGATCACTACCACATCACCCGCTACGATCTTACCGCTCTTGATTGCTTCGATCGCATCCTCTTCACAGTCAAATACACGGGCCGGGCCTTCGTGCACCATCATTTCCGGAACCACTGCGGAACGTTTTACAACGCCGCCGTCTGGAGCAAGATTTCCTTTCAGTACGGCAAGTCCGCCGGTTTTGCTGTATGGATTGTCAAGAGGACGGATGACTTCCGGATCCAGGTTCGCGCAGTTTTTGATATTTTCGCCCATGGTTTTTCCGGTTACTGTCATACAGTCTGTATGAAGAAGTCCTGCCTCTGCCAGTTCATTCATCACTGCATATACACCGCCGGCTGCATTCAGGTCTTCCATGTAGGTCGGGCCTGCCGGTGCCAGATGGCAGAGATTCGGAGTCTTTTCACTGATCTCATTTGCAAAGCTGATATCAAAATCCATACCGATCTCATGAGCGATTGCCGGAAGATGAAGCATACTGTTGGTAGAGCATCCAAGTGCCATATCAACTGTCAGTGCATTCAGGATCGCGTCTTTTGTCATGATATCTCTCGGACGGATGTTCTGACGATAAAGTTCCATTACCTGCATTCCTGCATGTTTGGCAAGACGGATTCTCTCGGAATAAACTGCCGGGATGGTTCCGTTGCCGCGAAGACCCATGCCCAGGGCTTCTGTCAGACAGTTCATGCTGTTCGCGGTATACATACCGGAACAGGAGCCGCAGGTAGGACAGGTTTTGTTTTCCCATTCGGTCAGCTTCTCTTCATCAATAGTTCCCGCCGCATAAGCGCCGACTGCCTCAAACATACTGGAAAGACTTGTCTTGTGACCGTCAATGTGTCCGGCCATCATCGGGCCGCCACTGACAAATACGGTAGGTACGTTAATTCTGGCTGCAGCCATCAGAAGTCCCGGAACATTCTTGTCACAGTTCGGCACCATAACCAGTGCATCAAACTGATGTGCAAGAGCCATAGACTCTGTGGAATCTGCGATCAGATCACGGGTTACCAGAGAATATTTCATACCGATATGTCCCATGGCAATACCGTCGCAGACAGCAATTGCCGGGAAGACAACAGGGGTTCCACCTGCCATGGCAACACCCTGTTTTACTGCATTTACGATTTTATCAAGGTTCATGTGTCCCGGTACGATCTCATTGTAAGAACTTACAATACCTACCAGAGGACGTTCCATTTCTTCTTTTGTCATTCCAAGAGCATTAAACAGGGACCTGTGCGGTGCCTGCTGTGAGCCTTTTTTTACTGCATCACTTCTCATATTTCCACTCCTTTTATAATTATGCTGTCTGCATCTGCAGATATTTTCTCAAAATACCATAAAACGAAAGATCAGATTGCTGCTGCGATTAGATCGCCCATTTCTTTTGTTCCCACGAGAGTACAGCCTTCTGACATAATGTCACCGGTACGATATCCGTCTGTCAGAACTTTCTGAACAGCAGCTTCCACTGCATCGGCTTCCGCATCAAGATCCAGAGAATAACGGAGCATCATGGCTGCGGAAAGGATGGTTGCGATCGGGTTTGCCTTGTTCTGTCCTGCAATATCCGGTGCAGAACCGTGGCTCGGCTCATAAAGACCGAATTTCGTCTCATTAAGACTTGCGGAGGAAAGCATTCCGATGGAACCGGTTACCATGCTTGCCTCATCAGAAAGAATATCACCAAACATATTCTCTGTCAGAATGACATCAAACTGTTTCGGATCACGGACAAGCTGCATTGCGCAGTTATCCACCAGCATATGCTCCAGAGTCACTTCCGGATAATCTGCCGCAACTTCCTCTACTACTTTTCTCCAGAGACGGGAAGAATCCAGAACATTGGCTTTGTCAACACTGGTCACTTTTTTTGAACGCTTCATAGCGATCTCAAAAGCTTTGACTGCAATACGCCGGATTTCATTTTCATTATAAGAAAGGGTATCAATGGCTTTTTTTACCCCGTTCTCTTCTACGGTTCTGCGCTCTCCGAAATAAAGACCGCCGGTAAGCTCACGGACAATGATCATGTCAAATCCATCGCCGATAATATCCTCGCGCAGCGGGCAGGCTGCTTTTAATTCATTATATAAATATGCGGGACGGAGATTCGCAAAAAGATTCAGGGCTTTACGGATAGCCAGAAGACCTGCTTCCGGTCTCTTAGACGGTTCCAGCTGATACCACGGGGATGTCTTCGCATCTCCGCCGATGGAGCCCATCAGAACTGCATCAGATGCCTTCGCCTGTGCAATCGCTTCTTCTGTCAGCGGAACACCATGTACGTCAATGGAGGCGCCTCCCAGAAGAACTTCTGAATATGTAAATGTATGGTGATATTTTTCGCAAACCTGATCCAGAACTTTTTTAGCTTCTCTTACAATTTCCGGTCCGATTCCATCACCGGGAATCAATGCAATCTTACATTCCATAACAATTTCCTCTCCTTCTATGGCGTTTCACGTGTCAGACCTTCTGCTTACATACCGCCTGTAACCGTTCCGCCAGAGTATTGTTATTATAATAACGCACTTTTTCCATGATTTCAACCTATTAAAGTGAAAAAATATCCAGATTGGAACAAATCATGACCAAAACTCTGCAAAATCTCCACAATTCTCTGGTCTGTACAGGAATTTTACATATAAAAAAGTAAGTACCACGTCAGCAGTACTTACTTCTTTCTCCATCACTTCGGGCAGAAAATCATGCAGATGCCTGCTCAGATTTCTCTACTTCTGCGATAGCCTGTTTTCTCATTGGGATACGGCAGTTCTTATTATTGCCGAATTCAACAATGACATCTTCCTCTGTCATGTCGATTACCACACCATAGAAACCACCGGTGGTCATAATGCTGTCGCCTACTTCCATGCTGTTCAGCATTGCCTGAAGTCTCTTCTGTTCTTTCTTCTGAGGACGGATCGTCAAAAAGTACATCATACCAAAAATCAAAACCATCCAGATAATCATCATTCCCAGACTTGCTCCGCTCTGTGCGTCCATGTTATTTCCTCCTGTTTCAGTCATTCTTGTTCCGAATTTCAGGAACACTATAGGATATCATACACAAAAAAGTTTGATACTTCAAGTAGTTTTCACATTTTTTCAGGAATATTTCCCTGCTCAAAACCTTCCAGGCGCATTTTTTTATATTCTGCAAAATTACCGGCATCCAGTGCATCTCTGATTTCTTCCATCATATGATTATAAAAATACAGATTATGAAGCACGCAGAGACGCATGCCCAGCATCTCCTTCGCTTTCAGAAGGTGACGGATATAGGCTCTGCTGTAGTGACGGCATGCCGGACACTGACATCCCTCCTCAATCGGCCGGGAATCCAGCTCATACCGGGCATTAAACAGATTCAGTTTCCCCTGGTTGGTGTACACATGCCCGTGGCGTCCGTTTCTGCTGGGATATACACAGTCAAAGAAATCCACACCGCGCTCCACTCCTTCCAGAATATTGGCCGGTGTTCCCACTCCCATGAGATATGTCGGCTTATCCTGCGGAAGATATGGCACCACTTCATCCAGTATACGGTACATTTCTTCATGCGTCTCGCCAACAGCAAGTCCTCCGACGGCATAACCGTCCAGATTCATTTCCGCAATCTGCTGTGCATGCGCAATACGGATATCTTCATAAACACCTCCCTGGTTGATACCAAAAAGAAGCTGTTCTTTGTTGATCGTATCCGGAAGACTGTTCAGCCTTGTCATCTCTTCCTTACAACGGGCCAGCCATCTGGTGGTCCGCTCAACAGACTTCTGTACATAATCCCGGTCTGCCACACTGCTGGGGCACTCGTCAAAAGCCATGGCAATGGTAGACGCAAGATTGGACTGAATCTGCATGCTTTCCTCCGGTCCCATAAAAATCTTATGTCCGTCAATATGAGAACGGAAATAAACACCTTCTTCTTTAATCTTGCGCAGACCGGAAAGGGAAAATACCTGGAATCCGCCGGAATCCGTCAGGATCGGTTTGTCCCACACCATAAATTTATGAAGTCCGCCAAGCTGCTTGACAACCTGATCTCCTGGGCGCACATGAAGGTGATACGTATTGGAAAGCTCCACCTGTGTGCCGATTTCCTGAAGGTCTGTAGTGGAAACCGCGCCTTTGATCGCTGCAATCGTTCCAACATTCATAAAAACAGGGGTCTGTATTGTTCCGTGTACGGTATGGAATTCTGCACGTTTCGCCCTGCCTTCTGTTTTTATCAGTTTATATTCTGCCATTTCTGCTCCTCTTCTTTTTATTTGATCATGTATCAGTATATCTTGATTTATCCTAAATTTCAACCGTCAGTGAGAAGAATCCTTGTGGAACTTTAACATTGTCATTTTGAAAACTTTGTCGTATAATGTTACGGAATATTTTTAAAACTGCATTATAATAAGAAATTTTTGTATATATGTGACGTGTAATTAGATGAGGAGGCAATACTGATTTATATGAGTACATTTACATTGGGAATTGATATCGGATCCACAACCGTCAAGATCGCGATTCTGGATGAACAGGAGCATCTGCTGTTTGCGGATTACGAACGACACTTTGCCAATATTCAGGAGACCCTTGCAGATCTGCTGGAGAAGGCTTACGCCGAACTTGGCGAACTTTCTTTAAGCCCGGTGATCACCGGTTCCGGCGGACTGACTCTTGCAACGCATCTGGAAGTACCTTTTGTACAGGAAGTGATCGCTGTTTCCACTTCTCTCCAGAAAATGGCTCCACAGACAGATGTAGCCATTGAGCTTGGCGGAGAAGATGCAAAGATCATTTACTTTGAGGGCGGCAATATCGAGCAGCGAATGAACGGCATCTGCGCCGGCGGTACCGGTTCTTTTATTGACCAGATGGCATCCCTGCTTCAGACAGATGCTTCCGGCCTGAATGAATATGCAAAAGATTACAAAGCCCTTTATCCAATTGCAGCACGCTGCGGAGTTTTTGCAAAAACAGACATCCAGCCGCTGATCAATGAGGGCGCCACCAAAGAAGACCTGTCTGCTTCTATTTTTCAGGCAGTGGTAAACCAGACCATTTCCGGACTGGCATGCGGCAAGCCCATCCGCGGGCATGTAGCATTCCTTGGCGGACCTCTTCACTTTCTGTCAGAACTGAAAAAGGCTTTTATCCGTACTCTGAAACTGGATGAGGAACACACCATTGTTCCGGAAAACTCTCACCTGTTCGCAGCCATCGGTTCTGCCCTGAACTCCAAAAAAGAAACGGTTGTTTCTCTGACAGATCTGAAAGACCGCCTTCGTAATTCCATCAAGCTGGAATTCGAAGTTGCCCGTATGGAACCGCTGTTCGCCACAGACGAAGATTACCAGGCTTTCCGTACCCGTCAGGACAGCTATAAAATTGCCACTGGTGACCTTGCCTCTTACAGAGGAAACTGCTATCTCGGCATTGATGCAGGTTCCACCACTACCAAAACGGCTCTTGTCGGAGAAGATGGAAGCCTTCTCTACTCCTTTTACAGCAATAACAACGGAAGTCCGTTAAAAACCGCGATCCGTTCTATCCAGGAAATTTATTCTCTGCTCCCGGAGGATGCGCATATTGCCTACTCCTGCTCCACCGGCTACGGCGAAGCACTGATCAAAGCCGCTTTGCTTCTGGATGAAGGAGAAGTCGAAACCGTGTCCCACTATTATGCAGCCGCATTCTTTGACCCGGAAGTCGACTGTATCCTGGATATCGGCGGTCAGGATATGAAATGCATCAAGATCAAAAATCAGACGGTTGACAGCGTACAGCTGAATGAAGCCTGCTCCTCCGGCTGCGGCTCCTTTATCGAAACATTTGCCAAGTCTCTGAATTACAGTGTACAGGATTTCGCAAAAGCGGCTCTTTTTGCCCAGCATCCCATTGACCTCGGAACAAGATGTACAGTATTTATGAACTCCAAGGTAAAACAGGCCCAGAAAGAAGGTGCGGAAGTTTCCGATATCTCCGCCGGACTCGCCTATTCCGTCATCAAGAATGCACTTTATAAGGTAATCAAAGTATCCGATGCCACGGAGCTTGGCAAACATATTGTGGTACAGGGCGGTACTTTTTATAATGACGCAGTTCTTCGAAGCTTTGAACGAATCGCCAACTGTGAGGCCATCCGTCCGGATATCGCCGGCATCATGGGTGCTTTCGGCGCTGCACTGATTGCAAGAGAACGGTATGAAAAGGGCAAAGAGACAACCATGCTCTCCATTGACAAGATCAATGAACTGAAATATACCACATCCATGGCCAACTGCCGCGGATGTACCAACAACTGCCGTCTTACCATTAACAAATTCACAGGCGGACGCCAGTTTATCAGCGGCAACCGCTGTGAACGCGGAATCGGCAAAGAAAAAAACAAAGACCATGTTCCGAATCTTTATGAATATAAATATAAACGGCTGTTTTCCTATCAGCCGCTGACTGCAGATCAGGCCAAAAGAGGCCGAGTGGGCATTCCCCGTGTCCTGAATATGTTTGAAAATTATCCTTTCTGGTTCACCTTTTTCACAGAGCTGAAATATGAAGTGGTACTTTCTCCTACTTCCACCAGAAAGATTTATGAACTCGGTATCGAATCCATTCCAAGTGAATCCGAATGTTATCCGGCAAAGCTTGCCCACGGACATATCAGCTGGCTGTTAAAGAACGGGGTGAAATTCATTTTCTATCCATGTGTTCCATACGAAAGAAATGAATTTCCTGATGCAGTCAACCATTATAACTGCCCGATTGTTACTTCCTATGCGGAAAATATCAAAAACAATGTGGACGAGCTTCATGATCCGTCCATCGACTTCCGCAATCCGTTCCTGGCATTTACTTCCGAGGCAATTCTGACCGACCGTCTGGTACAGGTATTCCCGGAACTTCCTGCAGATGAAGTAAAGGCTGCCGCTCACAAGGCCTGGGCAGAACTGGAACAGGTACATAAAGATGTCCAGAAAAAAGGTGAAGAAACTCTTGCCTGCCTGAAAGAGACCGGACGCAGAGGTATCGTGCTCGCCGGACGTCCTTACCATATTGATCCGGAAATTCATCATGGAATTCCAGATCTTATCAACAGCTATGGGATTGCCGTACTGACAGAGGATTCCGTTTCCCATCTTGCGCAGATTGAACGTCCGATCCGTGTCAATGACCAGTGGATGTATCACTCCCGCCTGTATGCAGCCGCAAACTTTGTGAAGACCAGGGATGATCTGGATCTGATCCAGCTGAATTCCTTCGGATGCGGTCTGGATGCGGTTACCACTGACGAAGTTTTTGAGATTCTTGACGGCAGCGGAAAAATCTATACCTGTCTGAAGATCGATGAAGTCAACAACCTTGGAGCTGCTCGTATTCGTGTCCGCTCCCTTCTGGCTGCCATCCGTGCCAAGGAAGCTCAGAACAGACCACGGGAAATCAAACCGGCTTCTATTGAAAAAGTATCATTTACCAAAGAAATGCGGAAGAGTTATACGATCCTCTGCCCGCAGATGTCACCATTCCACTTTACCATCCTTCAGGCGGTGCTGAATACCTGCGGCTATCACCTGGAAGTACTGCCGAACGACAACAAACACGCAGTGGATGTAGGTCTGAAATATGTCAACAACGATGCCTGCTATCCTTCCCTGATCGTAGTAGGTCAGATTATGGATGCACTGCTTTCCGGCAAATACGATCTGAACCGGACTGCTGTCATCATGTCTCAGACAGGCGGCGGCTGCCGTGCTTCCAATTATATCGCCTTTATCCGCCGTGCACTCAAAAAAGCCGGTATGGAACAGATTCCGGTTATTTCCGCAAACCTCAGCGGTCTCGAAAGCAACCCGGGATTCAGAATTACTCTTCCACTGGCCAAACGTATGGTATATGGAGCCGTATTCGGTGATATCCTGATGAAGTGCGTTTACCGCATGCGTCCTTACGAAGTGGAAAAAGGCATCGTCAACCGCAAGCACAAAATCTGGGAGCAGCGTGTCATTGCGTTTCTCCAGGGAGGCAGTGTCAGCCACAGCCAGTTCAAGAAATTATGCCGGGAAATGGTGCATGATTTTGATACGATCCCGATTACAGATGAAAAGAAACCGAGAGTCGGTATTGTCGGGGAAATCCTTGTAAAATTCCTGCCTGCTGCCAACAACCATCTGGCTGAACTTCTGGAGTCAGAAGGTGCCGAAGCAGTCTGCCCGGATCTCATCGATTTCTTTAACTACTGCTTCTATAACCAGAATTTTAAATCGGAATATCTTGGATTCAAAAAATCAAAAGCAGTCCTGGGCAATCTCGGAATCAAAGGAATCGAATGGATCCGTAAAACCGCCAATGAAGCCTTTGCGGAAAGCCGTCATTTCACACCTTCCGCAGATATCCGAAACCTGGCAGAAATGGCATCTCCCATCGTATCTCCAGGCAACCAGACCGGTGAAGGCTGGTTCCTTACCGGTGAAATGATGGAACTCATCCACGGAGGTGTGCCGAATATCGTATGTATCCAGCCATTTGGCTGCCTGCCAAATCATATCGTCGGAAAGGGTGTCATCAAGGAAATCCGAAGAACCCATCCGGAGGCCAACATCGTTGCTATTGATTACGATCCGGGTGCCAGTGAGGTCAATCAGCTGAACCGAATCAAGCTGATGCTCTCCACAGCAGTCAGGAATCTGAATAACAATCAATAATTCAAAATATATGCGCACACAAAAACCGGAGGGATTTCTCATCTTCCTCCGGTTTTTTATTACCATTATTTTTCTATAATAAAAAAGACAATACTAAATATAAAGATCTCAATAGAGTGATAAAAAGCGCTGAACTGCAGAAATGCAACACAGTTCAGCACTTTTTCCAAACATATCTTATTTCATATTTCTACACAACAGGATACTTTGTAATCCATCCAGAAAAATGCACCTTCGCAGATTATTTCGGATCTTTTGACCGATACAGTCTTCCTGCAGCCCGTGCAAGATAACGTCCTCCCGGAAGTGCAGACAAATCCTCTTCCGTCGGTCTGCTCACCAGAAGATAAACCACAAAATATACCACTACTGCAAAAATCACGGATACTCCCAGACAGATTATATTGACAGGAAGCAATGCATACAGTCCGTAATATACCCCTCCTGCCACCAGTCCCATAGGAATGGATGCCAGCAGCGGATACAGATAGGCACTCTTCCACGGATTGCGGTGTCCCATATATTTCTTCATGGCACGGTCATTGAGAAGGACCATCACCACCGCATACACGATCATGGCAATGACAACACCGTAAATCCCAAGATCTGTAAAAAACATCAGAAGAGCCATCGCGATCACATCCACTACCAGCGCAATGGCTGCATGAATCATGGGAATGTTCGGTTTTCCGATTCCCTGCAGCACTCCATTGGAGATATTGGAATTTCCATTCAGAATAATCGTAATTGCACCAAGAATCAGGAGCTGCCCTGCCACACCATTGGTTTTCGGAAAAATCAGACGGGTGATTGGTCCCGAAAGAACTGCGAGCCCTACTGCTGCCGGAATGGAGATCAGCATACTGATCCATGTTGCTCTGTCCGTCTTGGCATTGGCCGCCTCAAGATCTCCGGTCGCATAATGAGCCGAAACCTCAGGAATCATAGAAGTAGGCGCTGTACTTGCCAGAGTCAGCGGAATATTGATCAGAGTCATAAAAAATCCATACTCTGCATACAGTACCTGCAGCATATCCTCTTCTCTGCCGCGCATTCCCATAATTCCCATGTACATATAGCTGTTTACCGTACCATTCACATTATAAATGAATGTACTTAATATAATAGGAAATACGATCAGCATGATGCTTTTCATCAGCACTGAATAGCTTTCATTGACTGAACGTCTGTCACGTTCTATCTTTCCGCGGATCGTTCTGGAATTTACTTTGTAGACCAGAAGCATAAACAAAAGCGCAGACAGCACACCTGCCCCTGTTCCAAGGGTCGCTCCGGCTGCACTCCATCTCTGAACCACATCTTCCCCCTGTCCGCTGAAATGACGCACCATAAATCCGGACATGCCAAGTGCCACGATTGCAACAAAAATCTGCTCTATGATCTGCGAAATCGAAGTTGGCAGCATATTCCGGTATGCCTGAAAGTATCCTCGAAATACCCCGAGAATACCGGAAAGAAAAATCGTAGGCGCAAGCATCTGCAGCGCCAGACGTGCATTTGCCATGTTATCCGGCACCAGTATGGAAGCTCCGAAAACACAGAACAGTGCCACTGCTCCTCCGGCGATCACCGCATACAGAAGTGCACAGCGGAATACCTTCTGCGCATCCCGGTATCTTTTAAAGGCAATCTTTTCCGCCATTATTTTGGATACAGCCTGAGGAATACTGAAAGTCGCGATCATCAAAAGAATAAAATAAATATTCTGCGCAAACTGGAAAAGAGCAAAGCTCTGGGAACCAAGAGTCGTAGACAGCGGACTTTTGTACAGCATACCGATAATTTTGGAAATCAGCGCCGCAATCATCAAAAATGTTGCATTTTTTTCAAGAGTATTATTATCTTTTCCCATTTCTCACGGTTCCTTTATACATTTTCAATCTGCCAGTCAATCGGCGTAAGTCCATTAGCTTCCAAAAATTCATTTGTCCTGCTGAAATGCCTGCATCCGAAAAATCCCCGATATGCAGACAATGGACTGGGATGAGGTGCCTCCAGAATCAGATGCTTCGGATTATGAAGCATAGACTTCTTCATCTGCGCAGGTCTTCCCCAGAGCAGATATACGATGGGACGATCCTGTTCGTCCAGCACACGGATAGCTGCATCGGTGAACTGTTCCCAGCCGATTCCTCTGTGGGAATTTGCCTGATGTGCACGTACAGTCAGCACCGTATTCAAAAGCAGCACTCCCTGACGCGCCCATTTCTCAAGGTAACCATTATTCGGAATATAGCACCCCAGATCATCATGGAGCTCCTGGTAAATATTGACCAGGGACGGCGGAATTTCCACATCCTTTTTTACGGAAAAACAAAGTCCGTGTGCCTGTCCGTCATTATGATAGGGATCCTGTCCGAGAATCACGACTTTTACCTCACTGAGCGGCGTAAAATGAAAGGCATTGAACATCTCATCCGCAGGAGGAAAAATCTTTCTGGTTTTGTATTCTTCATTAATTGTTTTGTATAATTTCGCATAATATGGCTGATGAAATTCCGGCTTTAACGCCTCCAGCCACTCTCCCGACAAAGGAGCCATTCTTTTTCACCTCATATTCTCTTCTGTTGATATACGTCGAACGGAAACTCCCCGATCTGCAAGATAATCCTTCACCTGACAGATTTCCAGTTCTTTATAATGGAACAGAGAAGCTGCCAGCGCTGCGTCTGCTCCGCCCTCGCTCAGAGCATCATAAAAATGCTCCAGAGTTCCTGCTCCTCCGGATGCGATTACCGGAATGGAAACAGCATCCGCAACTGCACGGGTCAGTTCCAGATCATAGCCGGCTTTCGTCCCATCGCAGTCCATACTGGTCAGAAGAATTTCTCCTGCACCGAGTTCCTCAGCTTGTTTTGCCCATGCAATGGCATCGATTCCTGTATCAAGGCGGCCGCCGTGCTTATAAATATTCCATCCGCCATCCTCACGTCTCTTGGCATCGATCGCAACCACTACACACTGGCTTCCGAAGATGTCTGCCGCTTCACGGATCAGTTCCGGACGGTCGATTGCGGCTGAGTTTACGGAAATTTTGTCCGCACCTTCGCGCAGAAGCCGTCTGAAATCATCAACGGTACGGATTCCTCCGCCGACAGTAAAGGGAATAAATACATTGGCAGCCACAGCACGCACCATATCCGCCACAGTGTCTCTTTCTTCACAGGAAGCTGTGATATCCAGAAAAACCAGTTCATCCGCACCTGCGGCATCATAAGCCCTGGCGATTTCCACCGGATCACCGGCATCTTTCAGATCCACAAAATTGACACCTTTTACCACACGTCCTTTATTGACATCCAGACAGGGAATGATTCTCTTGGTAAACATTCAGCAGTCCTCCTTTCCCAGCTTCGCAAAATTCTCCAGAATCTTCAGACCGTAACGGCTGCTCTTCTCCGGATGAAACTGGCAGGCAAATACATTGTCCTTTTCCACAGAAGCGTGGATACAGGTACTGTATTCCGTAACTGCCTTCACGATCTCAGGCTCTTCCGCCTCCAGATAATAGGAATGTACAAAATACACATAAGTCTGCTCCGGTATCCCCTGAAACAGTCTTCCATCATTCTGAAGATGCAGGGAATTCCATCCCATATGCGGGATCTTCAGTCCCGGACTCGGAGGGATTTTGGCAATTCTGCCTTTCAGAATTCCAAGACCTTCCACTCCCGGACTCTCTTCGCTGCTCTCAAAAAGGAGCTGAAGCCCCAGACAAATTCCAAGAAACGGTGTTTTCCTTTCTACGATTTCATTTATTACCGGTACCAGCCCATAGCTGTGAAGCTTTTCCATTGCAGTACCAAAGCTGCCGACTCCCGGAAGGATCACTTTGTCTGCGTTTAACAGAACTTCAGGATCACGGGAAACCACTGCCTGCTCTCCCAGATACTGCAATGCTTTTTCCACACTTTTTATATTACCGGCATCGTAATCAATAATTCCTATCATATGTTCACATCCTGTCACTACTTTTATTTTCTTTCCAAGTATAACGCAAAAACAGACAGTTGCAAAGTAATTTCTTTGCTTCTGCCTGTTTTTTGAGAATACGCAAAGCTTTCCAGCACCATCCCGCTGACGAAATCCAGGCATTCAACTGCAGTCCAGCGTGAACCAGAATTCCACTCCATTGTCATAATTCTGTACGCCATACTGCTGATTAAGGCCTTCTATGATTGCCTTTACAATCGATAATCCGATACCGCTTCCGCCGTATTCCCTGGTTCTCGCCTTGTCCACTTTATAGAATTTATTCCAGAGCATCGGAATATCTTCTTCGGGAATCGGTGTTCCTGTATTAAATACGGTTACTCTTACCTGTTTCTCTTCTTTCAGGACTTTAATTTCAATCTGACGGTCACCTTCCAGGTGATTCAGCGCATTGCTGGTATAATTGGTGACCACCTCTTCGATTTTAAACTCATCCGCCCATACATAGACCGGTTCCTCTGCTTCAAAAATCACTTTCGCATCTTTTTGCTGAATCATGATCTCCATACTCTGAAGGACACCGCGGATCAGAGATACGATATCAAATCGTTCCATCACTGCTGCATCTTTGCCGGACTCCAGCTGATTCAGGGTCAGCAGATTTTTTACCAGTTTATTCATCTTTGCAGATTCATCCATGATTACATCACAATAGAATTCGCGGCTTTCGGGGTCATCAGAAATATTTTCTTTCAGTCCTTCCGCATATCCCTGGATCAGAGCAATCGGGGTTTTCAGTTCATGAGAAACGTTGTCCAGAAATTCCTTACGCATCTGATCAATCTTAATCTTATCCTGAATATCCTGCTGCAGTGTGTTATTGGCAGATTTCAGTTCCGATATGGTATGCTCCAGTTCCATACACATCTTATTAAAATTATCACCCAGAATATCAATCTCATTTCCCGCACAGCTCTGATATCTTGCATCAAAATCCAGATCTGTCATCTTCTTGGAAAGCTCTGTCAACTCACTGATGGGCTTTGTAAGCTTATTCGTGAGAACCCAAATGATCACACCGCTGATCAGAATAATCACAGCCCCTACACAGAAGTAAAAATTATTGGAAAGCGACACACTTTCACGAATACTTTCCAGAGGCGTACGGATTAGAAAATAATCACCGCTGTCCAGTTCTCCCCAGCATTCCACATAATCCATACTTGCAAAACGGTCATGTATCTGCTGTACTACATAGTTTTCTTCTTCCTTCAGCACTCTCCAGGAACCCTTCTTGGAATCCCGGTCCAGATCATAGGCATAGCCAAACAGGCGGCTTCTCAGCATATCCGGATCATTTGCCACAGAGGCACGCAGAATATTATCCCTGGAGATCACCACCCAGCTGAGATTATTCCGCGAACTGAATCTGCTCAGTTCATCCGAAACCTCCAGTTCTGTATCTGTTCCATCTGTAAAAATATCTTCTGTCTCATTGGAATCATCCTCATCTGCCCCCTGTTGTATCACCTTCAGATCCTGAAGATTTTCCATGGCCTCCAGAATCACATCGGTTTTTTTGGTAATGTAGTATTTTTCCAGAAAAACCGCATTGATTACGCTGATCGCTACAATAGAAACAAATAGAAGTCCAATAAACAGTACAGCGATCTGATTTCGCATGGAATGGAGTTTTTGGGGTTTCCTGGAACTTTTTTGCCTTTCAGACTTCTTATTTTTTTCTTTTTTCTCAAATACAGACGTCTTTTCTCTTTCAGGGAACTTGTGATGCCTTTCCGGCTTTTCAGATTCTTTCATGATTCCACCTCGAATTTATAGCCCATTCCCCAGACCGTCTTGATATATTCGCCTTTTTCTCCCATTTTGCTTCTCAGTTTTTTTACATGCGTATCAATGGTTCTGGCATCCCCGAAATAATCGTAGTTCCATACAGAATTCAAGATTTTCTCTCTGGAAAGAGCGATACCTTCATTCTCCAGAAAATAGGTCAGCAGTTCAAATTCTTTAAAACTCAGTTCCATAGGCTTTCCATCTACAGTAGCCATATGAGCCGATTTGTCGATTACGATTCCTCCCGCGCTTAATTTGTCCTGTGACATATCCTGACCGGTTCGACGCAGAATTGCCTCTACACGTGCCACCAGGATCTTGGGGCTGAAAGGCTTGGAAATATATTCATCTACGCCAAGGTCAAAGCCGAGAAGTTCATCCCGTTCATCGCCTCTTGCTGTCAGCATGATGATCGGCACTTTGGAATTCTTGCGGATTTCCCGGCAGACCTGCCATCCATCCATTTTCGGCATCATGACATCCAGAATAATCAGGGCAATATCCTTCTCTTTATAAAAAATATCCATGGCTTCCTCACCGTCTCCGGCTTCCAGTACCTGGAAATTCTTTTTCGTCAGAAAGTCTTTCACCAGCTTGCGCATACGGCTTTCATCATCCACAACAAGTATTTTCAATGCATCCATGACTGCAGTTCCTCCTGTTTCTTTATTTTTGATAATTCTCTCACACCTGACTCCTACTATAGCAGAGATTTATGATACTTTTGTGAAATTGAATAAAATTCTTTATTCTTTCTGATATCGTTCATCGTTTCCCAGATTTAAATACATCCCCATTCTTTTACACGCTCCTTACTTCCCAACTGCCTTTTGTATAGTATAACAGATATTATCTCCAAATCCCACTCTTTCTTTTCCAGCTTTTTTCTATTACAGAAAAATGCAGAGCACTTTCCTGTAATAGAAAAAAAAGGCTGATGGATTACAGTTCCATCAGACTCACTGCAATCCATCAGCCCCATTTTCACAGTATTATTCTTTTCTTCCTAGCAGGTAGCGCCGCCCTGTACATTTTTGTTCAGAACCGCATTTTTATCAATATTTCCACTGATCAGTTTTTCATTCACATAATCAAATCCCAGACGTTCCACAGTATCTGCAAAACGTTCTCCGGAAATTCCCTCATCGCGGAACAGAAGAATCGCCTTTTCCACCACATTCATGACTTCTTCTTCGCTCGTAAAGATCTTTGTCAGAGACTTGCCGTGTGCAACCTTTTTGCCCCAGCGTCCGCCGATGTATACACGATAACCGTTCTGGTATTCTTCCAATGCTCCAAACGGACATCTTCCCTTGCAGCGTCCGCAGTTATTACATTCTTTCGGATCGATCTGAATCTTTCCATCCACTACTTTTGCCACTTTGATCGGGCAATTCTTCTCTACCTGGCAATTCTTGCATCCACGGCATTTCGAATAATCGATCATTGGAACTCTCTGTCCGATAATGCCAAGGTCATTCAGATCCGGTTTCACACAGTTGTTCGGACAGCCGCCCACTGCGATCTTGAATTTATGCGGAAGGGTTACTCCATGATACCCCAGATAGAAACGCTCATGAATTTTTTCACTGAGATCAAAGGTATCGATCAGACCATACTGACAGGTGGTACCCTTACAGGAAACAACCGGGCGCACAAGGCTTCCGGTACCTCCGGTAAGCAGACCGTATCCGTTCAGGAATTCAATTACCGCATCAATATGATCATATTTCACACCCTGGATTTCCATGGTCAGACGGGAAGTCATTGTCACTTCTCCGCTTCCGAATTTCTCAGCAGCTTCCGCGATGGCACGATGTTCTTCTACTGTAATACGGCCATTTCTGGTAATCACACGAACATTAAAAACATCATCAAATCGTTTATCCTGCAGGCACCCCAGACCTTTTACCCGCTTGATCTCTGCTGCACTGAGTTTGCCCTCCGTACGCGGAACTTTCACCTGATTCACCGATACACCGCCTTCCAGAACTCTGGTATTGGTATAGCCAAATGCTTTCAGACGATTCTGCAGGAAATATCCTCTCTTGCCTTTTGTACAAACAAGAAGAAGTTTTTCGTCTTTTGCAAATCCTTCCATCGGGCCTGTTACCTTGCTCAGATCCACCCATTCTGCTCCCGGAATAGAAGGAGCCGGCTGAACATCGATCACCCGGTAACCGCGTGCAGCACCTGCCGCATATTCTGCCGGAGTAAAGCTTTCCAGCTCACCTGCCAGTTTGTTTTCCAGAACCGTGCAGGCCTGAACAAATGGATGAATGGCAGTAGAAAATGGCGGTGCATAAGAATAATCCAGTGTATCAAAATCTTCTGCTTTTGCTCCCATGGAAATCCCTGTTACTGCGATATCCGTCATTTTATCCACGGCACCGGCACCAACAGTCTGAATTCCCAGTAATCTGTGGCTCTCTTTATCTGCAATCAATTTCGTCACAAAGCCGGCTGCTCCCGGATAATAATGTGCCTTGTCATCTGTTGCAACTGTTACAGTTACAGGATCAAATCCGGCTTCCTTTGCCTGAGCTTCTGTCAGACCGGTACGGCCTGCATTCAGATCCTCCGCCAGTTTTACCACACCTGTGCCAAGACATCCGCCATATGGAGTATTTCCCACGGTCACGTTTTTTGCAAGGCACCTTCCGGTAATATTAGCTGTAGATCCCATTGCAGACCACTGCGGTTTTCCAGTTATGCGGTTATAAACCTGTGCACAGTCTCCTGCCGCATAGATGTCCGGAAGATTGGTTCTCTGGTATTTATCAACCACAATGGTTCCTTTGTTCATTTCAATGCCGGAATCTTTCAAAAATCCCGTAGCCGGACGGATACCGATTGCCAGAACCACAAGCTCACCTTCAAAGGTTCCTACACTGGTACGGATTCCTGATGCTTTCTGTTCTCCCAGAATTTCTTCCAGCGCAGCGCCTGTGACAATACGCATTCCTCTCTGCTGAAGCTGACGACGCATATAATCCGCCATATCCGTATCAAAAAGATTCGGCATCACCTGGTCTGCCATATCTGCAACTGTCACCTTCAACCCTCTGGACATCAGGTTTTCTGCGATTTCCAGACCGATAAAACCACCGCCGACTACAACAGCACTTTTGCAATTGTTCTCTTCCACATAAGAGCGAAGACCGATTGCATCATCCGGTGTACGCATGGTAAACACACCGTCAAGATCTGTTCCGGCAACATCCGGTACAAAAGGAACGGCTCCGGTCGCAATGATCAGTTTATCATAACCGGTTTCTTCTCCATTGGCAAAACGGACCGTTTTCGCTGCGGCATCCACACTCACAGCTTCCATTTCAGTACGGACTTTTGCTCCTGTCAATGCGGAAAATTTCTCCGGTGTATTGACAATCAGTGCATCTCTGGATGCAATTCCTCCGCCCACATAGTAGGGCAGTCCGCATCCTGCATAAGAAATCTCTTTGCTTTTTGTATAAATACATACTTCAGCGCTTCGATCCTGACGAAGAATCTTGGCTGCTGCCTTTGTCCCTGCGGCAACGCCGCCGATAACGATACACTTCATAATGCGTTTCTCCTTTGTTTTTGTTCTGGGATTTTTTTCCTTTGCTTTATGTTGATTATATCGCCCTTTTATGATAATATCAAATTATTATTTCTTATTATTTGATAATTTATATTTATCATTATGAGGTGATTTATGTTAGACCACAGAATCGAAACTTTTATGGCGGTATGTGATGTAATGAATTACCGCAAGGCCGCAGAAATCCTGCATATTACACAGCCTGCCGTCACACAGCATATTCAGTTTCTGGAGAATGAATATGGCTGCCGGCTTTTTCTGTACGAAAACAGAAAGCTGACCAAAACTCCGGAGGCATGCCTGCTGGAGGATCATATTCGTGCGGTCCGGCAGAGAGAACTGGCTCTGCGCCAAAAACTGAAAAGCTGCGACCTGCGCGAACTCCGGATTGGTGCAACCAAGACCATCGGCGATTATGTCATTACGGATCATATCCACCAGTTTCTTTCGCAGTCGGATACTGCTCTGACTCTGATCGTGGACAATACGGAACATCTTCTAAATTTGCTGAGGGAAAATAAACTGGATTATGCCATTATTGAAGGCTATTTTGACAAAAAAAGATATGACAGCCAGCTGTACCGCAAAGAACCGTTTGTAGGAATCTGCCAAAAGACACATCCCTTTGCAGGACGTGAGGTCTGTATTAACGAGCTTCTGGACGAAACGATCATACACCGTGAAGAAGGCTCCGGCACCCGTGCTATCCTGGAAGAGAAACTGATGGGCTATAATGAATCTCTGATGCGCTTTCACCGGCACATCTGTATTTCCAGCTTCAAGCTGATCCTGGATCTGGTAAAAGCCGGCTATGGTGTTTCTTTTGTCTATGACATTCTGGCGGAAAGCGACCCTGACATTGCCACTTTCACCATTCAGGGAGAACCGATTATCCGTGAATTCAATATTGTATATCTGAAGCACGCAGACGTCCAGGAGAAAATCAACTGGTTTCTGGTGTGATCCACTCTATCTGGAAAGACGGTCAGCGAAACTGATGGTTGTTTAGAGCAGATGATGCCAGAGCCTGTTTAAAAATTTCTTTCCTGCACAGACGGAACACGGATTCCCCATCATTCATTGTAATAAGCGCAAAAAAATCCGAACTCATCGAGTTCGGATTTTGCAGCTTTTACCCCATAAGCGGAACCAAACGCACAGAATCCGAACTCGATGAGTTCGGATTCTGCATAATAAGTGGACCTGAGGGGAATCGAACCCCTGTCCGAAAGCCTATCCCTTGCGGCATCTCCCATCACAGTCGCTGTTTTAACATTCCCTCGGCTGTACGCCCACCGACAGGCTTACAGCTTCAGTAGCTTCATGATACATCTGCCGGGGCAAAGCTTACCCGACAAGGTTTCTCACATAGTCGACGCCAGATTCCTGATGTGTGAGTGCATCAGGACTGACGAGCAGCGCTTAGGCTGCTAACGCGTAATTTTCGTTAGCGTTTATATTTAGTTTCCCGGTTGGTACGCAGTCCAGGAGTCTGCGGATGGCTTCCTCAACTTCAAAGCCCCCGTCGAAACCAGTACAAGCCCTGATTTACGGCCGGCACATGAAAGCTGTACCTCTTACATCAGATTCAAAGAAGTTCCATCAGATACCCTGTGAACCAATGTATGATTCATTATATGCAAATTGCCCCTTTATTGTCAAGGGGCAATTTCATGATTATCCTTTACTGAAACAATCCTGTAAAATAACTTTTCCGCATTCTTTCATATTGCTAATTTTTTTCATCCTGATCAAACAGGTTGTCTCTCGTAATATTCCGGATCCATTTACCACTCTTATAACGTTTGATCACCCACGGCCATTTCACAAATTCATCCGTACAAAGCAGGAAATAAACCACCATCACCGGAAGCTTAAAGACAAACGCTGCCAGAAATCCCAACGGTACAGCATAACACCACATATCGATCGTATCACAGATCAGCCCGAATCTGCTGTCCCCACCGGCACGGAAGACACCGGCAATCAGCGTTGTATTCACCGCCGTACCCATAATATAATAGACATTAATCAGCAGCATATACTTCAGATAATGCAGGGCCTGTGCAGAAAGATCTGCATATTTCAGCACAAAGGGAGTAACCGCCAGAACAATCAGACCGCCGATTGCTCCGGTAAACACGGTCAGCCTGACCACTTCACTGGCCTCTTTTCGTGCTTTTTCCAGTTTGTTTTCTCCAAGTACATTCCCCAGAAGGATCCCGCCTGCACTAGCCACTCCGAAGCAGAGAATCGTTCCGAAATTGCGCACCACAACAACGAAAGAATTTGCAGCAACCGCATCTGTACCCAGATGTCCCAGAATGACCGAGTACATGGAAAAAGCCACACTCCAGCTCACATCATTCCCCACTGCCGGCAATGCCAGACGGACAAAATCCGAAAACAGCTGCTTATTCCGTATAAACATATAGCGGAAATCCAGTTTGATATCTTTGCTCAGAGCAGAAACCACCATACACGCCAGAAGTTCCACAAATCTGGAAACAGAAGTGGCAATCGCGACACCGGTTGCTCCCATCTTCGGTGCACCGAACAGTCCGAAAATAAATACTGCATTCAAAAGAATATTCAGCGAAAATGCCAGTACATTCATAGCCGTACTGATGGTCACACGGCCGATACTCCGCAGAACAGACAGATACGCTTCAATAATTCCCCAGCAGATATAGCACACACTGACACACCGAAGATAAGAAGCTCCTATCTCGATCAGTTCCCTGTCATTGGTAAAAATATGCATCATCTGTTCCGGCAGAAACAGCGCCATCAATCCAAACAGCATGGAAATACTAAGAGTAAACCGCATAACGATTCCTTCCACTGCCTGAATCGCACGCATATCTCCTTTGCCGTAATACTGGGCGCAAAGCATCGTAGCCCCCGTACCCAGCCCATAAAGTACCATAAACAGTACACTGGCATACTGAGAAGCCAGTGAAACAGCAGAAATGGAAGACTGTCCCACATAGTTCAGCATCACTACGTCTGCAGAACTGACTGCTGCACTCAACAGATTCTGAATCACAATCGGCAGAACCAGTTTAAAAATACGCCTGTAAAAATCCCTGTTTTCCTTTACTTCTTTAAACAACAACCCTCATCCTCACACATCTGCCAGAAAGGCTTTTTGTGTCACGGAAAACACATCACATTTTCCATGACACAAAAAACTGCCACCGGCAATACCGATGGCAGTGGATTCTTCAATCAACATTATACACGAGACAGATATTCACCTGTTCTGGTATCGATTTTCAGCTTATCACCCTGGTTAACAAACAGAGGAACCTGAACCTGTGCGCCTGTTTCAACAGTAGCCGGTTTGGTAGCACCCTGTGCAGTATTTCCTGCAAAACCAGGTTCTGTCTCAGTTACTTCCAGTTCTACGAATAATGGCGGCTCAATAGCAAATACATTTCCGTTATGGGAACAGATTTTAACCATTTCGTTCTCTTTTACAAATTTCAGAGAATCACCAACCTGCTCTGCAGTAAGACCAACCTGATCAAATGTCTCTACGTTCATGAAGTAATATAATTCACCATCATTATAAAGATACTGCATATCCACACGTTCAATACGAGCCTGCGGGAATTTTTCAGTCGGACGGAAAGATTTTTCCAGTACAGATCCTGTAATGATATTTTTATATTTGGTTCTGACAAATGCTGCACCTTTTCCTGGTTTTACATGCTGAAATTCTACAATCTGGCAAACATTGCCGTCAATCTCAAGTGTGATGCCGTTTTTGAAATCACCTGCTGAAATCATAATAATATTTCCTCCTTATTGTGCTTCACTATCAACTATTCTATAATACCTATCGAGTTTTTTCAACTATTTTTTTCGAATGCTTCCAATTTTTCCTTAATTTCCTCAATTAAAGCTTCAAAAGGCTTCACTCCTGTGATCACTTCAATATCCGCATACTTCGCATAGACCGGATCACGCTGTTTCAGAAGTTTTTTGATCTTATCTTCTCTGTCGTCTCCCTCCAGAAGCGGATTATTGCTTCCGGCCTCCAGTCGTTTCTTCAGCGTCTCCAGAGAGCCTTTCAGATAAATGATCGTTCCCAGATCCTTAAGGTATTTCTGGTTTTGTTCCTGTATGGGAAGTCCGGAACCGAGGGAAATCACCTTTCGCTCCTTATCATTGGTCAGTTCCTTAATTACCAGTGTTTCCAGTGCACGATAATACGGTTCCCCGAATCTCTGAAAAATTTCACTGATTGTCAGATTCATTTTCTTAGTGACAACTCTGTCCACATCAATAAACGGCAGACCGTATTCCTGTGCCAGACGTTTTCCCACTCTCGTTTTTCCTGAACCCATAAATCCGATAATTACAATATGGTTCATGAATTCCTTTCCTCCTTCTGGTAAAAATATAGTACGATTTTTTCCAGATATCGTTTCAGAACGATCTGGATCTCTTCCTTCGGATCGATCGGCTTCACAAGAATATTGCGGATTCCCGCCCTCTTCGCTCCATAAATATCCGTAAAAAGCTGGTCGCCGATAAAAATCGTATTGCCGGTGTCTGTTCCCAGAAGCTCCATGGCTTTGAGATAATTGCGCACCGACGGTTTATGAGCATTCTCAATAAAACGTTCCCCAACCGAATCGTTAAAAGAAGACACTCGTCCAATTTTATTGTTGGAAATAAAACAGCTTTTGAAGCCCAGTTCTTTCAGATGGGCAAACAGAGCAATGGCTCTGTCATCCGCAGGTGCTCCATGGGGAACAAGTGTATTGTCAATATCAAAGAGCAGACCCCGGTACCCTTCCCGGTACAATTTGTCAAAATCGATTTCATAAGTCGAATCCCGGTATTCATCCGGAAAAAAACATCGAAACATGTATTTCCCGCCTTTATCGCTCGTGAAGCGGCACATACTGCGCTGCCTCAAGCACATTTTTGTATGCCGGACGAATGATCTTATCCGTATTGATCAGTTCCTCCATACGGTGGGCGCTCCATCCGACAATTCTTGCCACTGCAAACATCGGTGTATACAGTTCCAGCGGAAGATCAAGCATACTGTATACAAAACCGCTGTAAAAGTCCACATTGGCACTGACGCCCTTATAGATCCGTCTTTCTTCCGCGATCACCTCCGGAGCCATTCGCTCCACCATGGAATACAGACGGTAATCTTTCATCCTGCCCTTTTCCTCGGCAAGTTTTTCTACAAATCCCTTCAGAACTTCGGCACGGGGATCAGATACGGAATAAATCGCATGTCCCATTCCATAAATCAGACCTCTTCTGTCAAAGGCTTCCTTGTGAAGAAGGCGTTTCAGATAATCTCTCACTTCTTCCTCGTCCTCAGGGTCTTTCACTTCTTTCTTCATATCCTGGAACATGCTGACTACCTTAATATTCGCACCGCCATGCTTCGGTCCCTTCAGAGACCCAAGTGCAGCAGCAACAGCAGAATAGGTATCTGTACCGGAAGAAGATACCACATGTGTCGTAAACGTAGAGTTATTGCCTCCGCCATGCTCCATATGAAGAATCAGGGCCAGATCCAGGATCTTCGCCTCCAGATCCGTATACTTCTTATCCGGGCGAAGCATTCTCAGGATATTCTCGGCTGTAGATAATTCCCTTTTCGGATTGTGAATATATAAACTCTTGCCTCTGATGTAATGATTATAAGCCTGATATCCATATACAGACAGCAATGGAAATACGCTGATCAGATTCAGGCACTGCCGCAAAACATTCGGCAGAGAAATATCATCCGGATTGGTATCATAAGAATACAAGGTAAGCACACTTCTGGAAAGAGCATTCATAATATCCTTACTTGGTGCCTTCATCACAACATCACGGACAAAATTAGTTGGCAGCGAGCGCTGGTTAGCCAGCAGTTTCTTAAAATTATTCAATTCCTCTTCGTTCGGCAGTTCTCCGAACAAAAGAAGATACGTCGTTTCTTCAAATCCGAAGCGATGATCTCTCACGAAACCGCCTGTCAGGTCTTTGATATCGTAACCTCTGTAAGAAAGACTTCCCGCACACGGAACTTCTTTTCCGTCTACCATGCTGGTCGCTTTCACATTCGATACCTGAGTTAATCCGGCAAGAACGCCTTTACCATTAATGTCACGCAGTCCACGTTTCACATCGTACTTTCCGTAGAGAGACACATCCATACTGGTATGACCCGTACAAATATCTGTGAGTCTCTCGATTTCTGGTGTTACTTTTGTGTTGAATCTTGTCATATTTTATAATACCCCTTTCATTCTCTCAGCTTTACCGATCAGTTTCCCTCCTCATTCCCAGAATTTTGATTCGTTTTTTATTATAACACGAAATCCCGCCGTTGTCAGCACAGTTCTTTTTTTATTCTCTGTACTGCTGCATCTACTGCAGAAACATCCCCCATAATCCCAAGACATGTCATATGCTGTGGACAGCTTCCCGGAATTTCAAAAACTTCCACACTGGATGTTTTTTGTGCAAGGTCACTGACATAGATCATATCGCACACATCTCCATGTATAAGTGCCAGCGCCGTACGTTCGGAAAAAATTTCTTCCAGATTTTTCTTTTTTACTCTGCCGAGAATGATTTCTTTTGTCCCTTCGGAAACTGTCTTCATCACTCGGATCTTCATTTCATGTGCTGCCATGTTATTTCCTCCATTCATATTTTTTAAGGTTATTCAAACAGGCCGCGTCCCCATCCGAAACAGCAAAAATAAAAAAGTAGTGCTTATCAACTGGATTTACGTGATAAACACTACTCGTTACTCTTATTTTTTTATGTCATTCAGTTGTCTTTATCTTCCCTGTCTGTAGGTACTCAGGAACTCTGCCAGTTTTTTCGTTGCTTTTTCCAGCTGCAGAACATTCGGCAGATAAACAACACGGAAGTGATCCGGATGCTGCCAGTTGAATCCCTTGCCCGGTACCAAGAGAACCTGTTTCTCATGAAGGAAATCCAGCGCAAACTGCTCATCATCCGTAATGTTGAATTTCTCCGTATCGATCTTCGGGAAAATATAAAAAGCTGCTTTCGGTTTCACAGCTGTGATTCCCGGAATATCAGTCAGGGCTTTGTAAATAAAATCTCTCTGCTCATAAATACGTCCGCCCGGCTGGATATATTCATTCACACTCTGATATCCGCCAAGGGCCGTCTGTACAATAGACTGCGCCGGTACATTGGAGCAAAGACGCATGGAAGAAAGCATCTTAATTCCTTCTATGTATCCTTTTGCCCTGTCTTTGGCTCCGCTTAAGATCATCCATCCGATACGGAAACCGGCGATCATATGAGATTTGGACAATCCGGAAAAGGTTACACAGAAAACATCCGGTGCCAGTGAAGCAATGGATGTATGTTCATACCCATCCATGACAAGACGGTCATAAATCTCATCAGAAAAAATGATCAGTTCATGTTCTCTGGCAATCTGGACAATCTGCTCCAGTACTTCTTTGGGATATACCGCTCCTGTAGGGTTATTGGGATTGATAATAACAATTGCCTTGGTTCTGTCTGTGATCTTACTGCGGATATCATCCATATCCGGATACCATTCCGACTGTTCATCGCAGACATAATGCACTGCCTTGCCTCCTGCCAGTGTTGCTGTTGCTGTCCAGAGAGGATAGTCCGGAGAAGGAATCAGAATTTCATCCCCGTTATTCAGAAGCGCCTGCATACACAGATTAATCAGCTCACTGACTCCATTTCCTGTATAAATATCATTCATGGTCACATTTGGAATCTTTTTCAGCTGAGAATACTGCATGATCGCTTTTCTCGCGGAAAAAATACCCTTGGAATCGGAATAGCCCTGAGAAGTACGGATATTGCTCAGCATATCCAGAATGACTTCCTGCGGCGCGGAAAAACCGAACGGGTAAGGATTTCCGATATTCAGTTTCAGAATCTCCATACCGTCTTCTTCCATTCTGCTGGCTTCATCAACCACTGGACCCCGCACATCGTACAGTACATTATCAAGTTTTGAAGATTTTTCAAATGTTCGCATTACTCTAATCACTCCTCATCTTATGGATCTGTCTCACAGATACCATTTGTATTCTTAATATAATCTCACATTTACGGATATTACGCAAGCGAAAAAAAAATTTATTCTCACTCTTTTCATTTGTATCACTTTAGTGTATAATAACATCGATTTATTTGTTATTCAAATGGATGAGGAGGAAATTACAATGTCTTACACAGAAGAAGTCTACGAGAGAGTCGTAGCACAGAACCCGGGTGAACCGGAATTCCATCAGGCAGTTAAGGAAGTCCTGGATTCCCTGAAAGTCGTAATCGACAGAAACGAAGAGGAATACCGCAGACTTTCCATCCTGGAACGTCTTGTTGAGCCGGAAAGAATCATCTCTTTCCGCGTACCGTGGGTAGATGACAAGGGTGTTGTTCAGGTCAACAAAGGATACCGTATCCAGTTCAACAGCGCAATCGGACCATACAAGGGAGGACTTCGTTTCCATCCGTCCGTTAACCAGAGCATCTTGAAATTCCTCGGTTTCGAGCAGATTTTCAAAAATTCTCTGACAGGTCTTCCGATCGGCGGCGGCAAAGGTGGTTCCAACTTTGACCCGAAAGGCAAATCCGACAGAGAAGTTATGGCATTCTGCCAGAGCTTTATGACAGAGCTTTGCAAATACATCGGTGCTGATACAGACGTACCTGCTGGTGATATCGGTGTCGGCGGCCGTGAGATCGGCTATCTGTTCGGACAGTACAAGAAAATCCGCGGTCTTTACGAAGGTGTCCTTACTGGAAAAGGACTTACCTATGGCGGTTCTCTTGTTCGTACACAGGCTACCGGATATGGTGTGGTTTACATGCTCAATGAAATCATGAAGGCACACAACGATTCTCCGGAAGGCAAGACTGCCATCGTAACCGGTTCCGGCAACGTTGCTATTTACGCAGTAGAAAAACTTACTCAGCTTGGCGCTAAAGTAGTTGCCATGTGTGACTCCAACGGATTCATCCATGATCCGGACGGCATCAAACTGGATATCGTAAAAGATATCAAAGAAGTAAAACGCGGACGTATCAAAGAATACGCAGACCGTGTAGAAAGCGCTACTTATACAGACGGTCTCGGCATCTGGAATATCAAATGTGATGTTTATCTGCCATGTGCTACTCAGAATGAACTTGGTCTTGACGGTGCAAAAACACTGGTTGCAAACGGATGTAAATATATTGTGGAAGGTGCCAACATGCCTACTACTCTGGAAGCAACCAATTATGTTATGGAAAACGGCGTTCTTTTCATGCCTGGCAAAGCTGCCAATGCAGGCGGTGTAGCTACTTCCGCTCTTGAAATGAGCCAGAACTCCATGAGAATTTCCTGGAGTGCAGAAGAAGTGGATGAAAAACTTCACACAATCATGAAAGACATCTTCAGAAAAGTGGATGATGCCGCAAGACGTTACGATATGGAAGAAAACTATGTAGTCGGCGCAAACATTGCCGGATTTGAAAAAGTTGTCGATGCTATGAAAGCACAGGGAATCGTTTAATTCCTGTCTTCTTAAATCATCAGACAAAATTTCTTAATGCAGTAACAGGATTCTTTCCTGTTACTGCTGCACAGAAAAAAGTGTCCACCTGAGACCAGAGCATGTTTGAAAACTGCTCTGGTTCCCGGATGGGCACTTTTCTTTGCCATTATGCCGTTACTTTCAACTTCCTCGCCAGATAGTATTCTGCATTTCAAAAACGGAAGAAGAACCGGATTCTCCTCTGTTCTTTCCGACAATCATCCATCTTTATGGTTCCATAAATTTCTTCAGTTCATCCATAAATGTGCTGACATCTTTAAACTCTCTGTATACAGAAGCAAATCGTACATATGCCACCGCATCCAGATCCTTGAGATGTTCCATAACCACTTCGCCGATTCTTGTACTTGGAATTTCCCGTTCTTCCGTATTAAAAATTTCCCCTTCAATGGAATCCATCATGATTTCGATTTTCTCAATCGGAATCGGTCTCTTATAGCACGCACGCAAAATCCCCGCCTGAAGTTTCGCTCTGTCGTACTGCTCTCTGTTCTGATCTTTTTTGATCACACTCAGCGGAATCGTCTCCACTTTTTCATATGTGGTAAAACGTTTGCCGCAGGCATCACACATTCTTCTTCTCCGGATAGAGTTCGTATCTTCTACCGGTCTGGAATCCACAACCTTGGTATTTTCCTGATTACAAAACGGACATTTCACTGCATTTTCCTCCCCTGCTCATGCATGTAATCCTTCATCATTTTCTGCCGATATTATACTTTATTTTTCCGTTTTATGTCAATAAAAGTGCGGGTATAATGCCGTTTTTTTCTGCATAAATAAATAAAAAAGCTCAGGTTTTCTCATGCGTGTATGTGATCTGAAGCAAAAGGAAATTATCAATACCTGTACCTGCCGCAGTCTGGGATGTCCGGCAGATGTGGAATTCGACTGCAAAACCGGATGTCTCACCGCGCTTATCGTTCCAGGTCCAGGAAAATTCTGCAGCCTGTTCGCAAGAGAAAGCGAATTCATCATCCCCTGGGAATGTATCTGTCAGATTGGTGAGGATATCATTCTCGTCAATATCACAGAAGAAAAATGCTTCCACAAGGAGCACTCCGGATGAACTTTGTCCCATCGCCGGCATTCTGATTCATCTGCGTCATCGTCCTTTGTCAAGGGCTTATATTTTTTATATTTTCCCGAAAAAAGTATATTTATCCTCCCATTTGAGAATCATTTTTAATAGCAAAAGAAGATAAGGAGGATCATTCAGATGGCGCTTAATAAAGTAGAAATCTGCGGAGTCAATACCGCAAAGCTTCCCGTACTGAAGCCTGAGGAAAAAGAGGAACTGTTTAGGCGGATCAGGGAAGGTGATATGGAAGCCCGGGAACTGTACATCAAAGGAAATCTGCGCCTGGTTTTAAGCGTGATCAAACGGTTTCAGAACAGCAGTGAAAATGCAGATGATCTCTTTCAGATTGGCTGTATCGGACTGATGAAAGCCGTTGATAACTTTGACACCACACTGAATGTCAAATTTTCCACATATGCGGTGCCCATGATCATCGGAGAAATCCGCCGTTATTTACGTGATAACAATTCTATACGTGTCAGCCGTTCCCTTCGCGACATTGCCTACAAAGCAATCTACGCAAAAGAGAATTATCTCCGTCATCACGACAAAGAACCCACCATCGCGGAAATCGCAGAAGAGATCGGCATTGAAAAAGAAATGATCGTCTATGCCATGGATGCCATCCAGAGTCCTGTCAGTCTCTTCGAACCGGTTTACACAGAAGGCGGCGATACGCTTTATGTCATGGATCAGATCAGCGACAAGAAAAACCGGGAAGATCGCTGGATTGAAGATCTTTCTCTCCGGGAAGCCATGCAGCGTCTGAATAATCGGGAACGCCATATCATTGAACTGCGTTTTTATGAAGGAAAAACGCAGATGGAAGTTGCCGATGAAATCGGAATTTCCCAGGCACAGGTCAGCCGCCTGGAAAAAAATGCGCTGAAAACCATGAAGAATTATCTTCGTCCATAGAGTGAAAAATCATCCGCTTGCAGAATGAAATTTTATGCAGACAGAGACTTACAACTCATCTGTGTTCGCAGGTTAGAAATTGGATGCATCCGTAAACCTACAATTCATCTGTACTCACAAATTTATCATTGTCTGTAGCTGCAAGATAATAAGCATGTTCACCAAAAGGAAACAGGCCAGGAGACGGTTTTATCACCATCTCCCGACCTGTTTCCTTTTTCATTTAGAAGGCCATGCATCACTCAAGTGCCTTTTCGATTTCTTCTATTACGATTTTCAACGCTTTTATACGGGCATATTTCTTATCTGCGGATTCCAGTATATGCCACGGTGCATAAGCGGTACTTGTCTTCTGAAGCATTTCATTGACAGCCACCTCATAATCATCCCATTTTTCACGGTTACGCCAGTCTTCATCCGTAATTTTCCACTGCTTCTCCGGATTATTCTGACGGTCAGTAAAACGTGCCAGCTGTGTATCTTTGTCGATCTGCACCCAGAACTTAATGATCACAGCACCCCAGTCAGAAAGCTCTTTCTCAAATTCATTGATTTCATTATAAGCTCTCTTCCAGTCATTCTCACTGCAAAAGCCTTCCAGACGTTCCACCATCACACGGCCATACCAGGTACGGTCAAAAATTGCAATATGTCCGTCTTTGGGAAGTCTCGTCCAGAAACGCCACAGATAATGACGGGCTTTTTCATGAGGTTCCGGACTTGCAATGGGATGTACCTCAAAACCTCTTGGATCCAGTGCGCCGGTAATCCGCTTGATATTGCCGCCTTTGCCTGCCGCATCCCAGCCCTCATATGTGATGATCACCGGTATCCGTTTGCGGTAAATCCGGTTATGGAGTTCTCCCAGTTTCTTATGCAGCTTTTTCAATTCCACACGGTACTCGTCATCCTCGATAACTTTGCCCTCCAGTTCGATTTCCTGAAGTTTCGGCATTTTTACCAGTGGAAATACATTCTGGAGAATCGGCACCGAATGAGCACTGTTCTGCATGGCAACTTCAATTCCTTCTACCAGAACCTCCAGCACCTGCAGCTCTGCCCATTTCTTTTCGGACGCATCAATAATATACCACGGAGATGTGGACATATTGGTATCTGTCAGATAACGGTCAAATACTTTTCTGCATTTCTTATAATGTTTATTCTGCCATCTGTCAGATTCTGAAACGCGCCAGTCTGTATCCTTGCTCTCCAGAAGATGTTCCATACGGGCAGTCTGCTCTTCTTTGCCGATCTGCATAAAGAATTTCAGAACCAGATATCCATTGTCGGTAAGCTGCCGTTCAAAGCGTTTGATACTGTCGATTCTTCTGTCATAATCATCACCTGCAAGCTTTTCTTCCAGGCATGCTCTGGTGGTCTCTTCCATCCAGCCGGAATCCAGAAATGTAAACTTTCCTGCTTCCGGAATCTGTTTCATATAACGGTACAGAAATGGCCTGCGCAGTTCCTCTTCTGTTGGCGCTGACATCGTCGCAACCTTGAAAAATCGCGGATCGATATTTCTGATGATTTTCCCGATGGTACTGCCCTTTCCTGATGCTCCCCATCCCTCAAAAAGAACAAGTACCGGAAGTTTGTGTTCCTTGATTTTCATTTGCAGCTCATAGAGCCTGGTACGAGCTTTTTCCAACCGTTCATTGATTTCGTCTTTCGTAGGGATTTCTCCCGGTGTCCAGTTTTTCAGCATATACTTCACCTCGTTTTCTTATGGATCTAT
Source organism: Blautia sp. HCP3S3_G3 (assembly GCF_052063365.1). Lineage (NCBI taxonomy): Bacteria > Bacillati > Bacillota > Clostridia > Lachnospirales > Lachnospiraceae > Blautia > Blautia sp. HCP3S3_G3. The sequence goes on from NZ_JBQHXR010000002.1 coordinate 235,020, forward strand.
GTGTGTTTTCATTTTACTGCATATCACGTTTCGTTCTTTGTGTTTGTTCTTTGTGTTTGTTCTTTGTGTTCGTTATTATATCACACTTTTTCGTATTTTAGTTGTTTTATTCTGCATTTTTATGTGATTTATTATTATTTTTCAGTTTTTATAGATCAGCAAACTAAATGTACAGCTGGAATAGCAGCTATGAATGAACCTTGACAGCTCAATAACTACTCTGAAATCTGTCACAGGGATAATATACCCTTTTGACGGGGTTATGGAGTAAGGCTATGGCTGCATGAAACAATTGTTTGATTCATGGATCTGTTTTTTAGTTCAGATACTGTTCCGTGAATAATTCAGAATTATTTAATAGTCACGCATCTATGCAATTCCATTTGCCTTGTTTTTCCTGCCATGATAAAATAAAGGTACCTGTTTTTATAGACAGTGATTATCATGGAATGAAAGGAAAAAACGCAATGCCATTATCCGTTTTTCTTAATATGACTGTTTCTGCAGCCATCACCGTCTGGTCTCCGGGCCCGAACAATATTTTGTTATTATCCACTTCCAGTAAATATGGAATCCGGAAAAATCTCCGTCTGATGCTTGGAATCTGGACCGGTTCTCTGACTCTGATGTGTCTCAGCGGACTGTTCTGCAGTACTCTGAGCAAAGTCATTCCAGGCATTCAGGCATACATGAAATATGCCGGTGCTGCCTATATTCTTTATCTTGCCTGGCAGACCTTCCGGCGCCAACCACCTGCCGATTCTGCTGCTGAAAAAGAACCATCCTATCTGATGGGACTTTTTCTCCAACTTTTGAACGTAAAAATTATTCTATACGGACTGACCATGTTTTCCACTTTTATTCTCCCATGGGAAAGCAGTATCCCCCTGCTTTTCCTGTTTGCCATATATCTTATGATTCTTGGAGCTATCGGGAACCTCATCTGGGCATTTGCCGGAAATCTCCTGAAACGTCTGTATAACGCACATTACCGGGTAATGAATGCGGTCATGGCATTTCTTCTTCTCTGGTGTGCACTAAGAATTATACGTTAAAAATCTCCTGCAGAATTCGATGGTTTTCTGCAGGAGATTTTTATATGGATTTTTCATTGATTATTCCAATAATTGTTTCATCGATTCTTTCATCGACTATACCGATAATTGTTTCATTGATTCTTTCATTGATTATCACATCGACCTGGCAACTCTGCTGTGCCGTAATATTCAGGATCTATCACAATGATTCACAGCAATATACTCTGCAGCATATTTCTCAGTATATTTCCAGCAAACAGGACTGATTATTTATCTTTCTGATTTACCGATACATTTTCATGTACTCTCCATGTGCCGCGATCAGTTCATCACACATGGCGCAGATATCATCCATGCTGAGTTCTGCGGCCGTATGCGGGTCAAGCATGGCTGCCTGATAAATCTTATTGCGGTCCTTTGTTACCGCTGCTTCGATTGTCAGGAGCTGCGGGTTGATATTCGTTATATTCATAGCAGCAAGCTGTGTCGGAAGTTTGCCAACCTTACATGGATTTACGCCATTTGCATCGATCATACACGGCACCTCCACGCATGCTTCTGCCGGAAGATTTTCAATCAATCCATGATTCAGAACATTTCCCCCGATTTTGTACGGCTGTCCTGTTACGACTGCTTCCATGATATAAGAAGCATATTCTTTGGAACGCTCGTGTGTGATTTTTCCATCTTTCAGAATATCCTCACGTTCTTTTTCCCAGCCCTCAATCTGGTTGATACAGCGGCGCGGATATTCATCCAGAGGAATGTTGTATTTTTCAATCAGTTCCGGATATCCGGATTTGATAAACAGCGGATTGTATTCTGCATTATGTTCACTGGATTCTGTACAATAATAGCCCAGTCTTCGGATATATTCAAAGCGTACCATATCATCATGTTTTTCTTCTGCATTTTTCTTTGCTGCACGCTCGCGAATTTCCGGATACAGATCATTTCCTTCTTTGTCATAAATCTCCAGCAGCCATCCCATATGATTGATTCCGGCAATTACTTCTCTTCTGCCTTCCAGCCGGTCTTCCATTCCCAGTTTTTCCAGCAGTCCTTTTGAACATACCTGTACACTGTGGCACAGGCCTACTGTACGGATTTTTGTATAGCGCTGCATATATCCGGTCAGTATTGCCATCGGATTGCTGTAATTGAGGAAGAGGGTGTTCGGACAGACTTCTTCCATATCACGTGCAAATTCTTCCAGTACCGGAATGGTCCGCAGACCTCTCATGATTCCACCGATTCCAAGAGTATCTGCAATGGTCTGACGAAGACCGTATTTTTTCGGAATTTCGAAATCGGTTACTGTACACGGTTCATAACCGCCTACCTGAATGGCATTCACTACGAAATCCGCATCGCGAAGGGCTTCTTTCCTGTTTTCTGCACCCAGGTAGGTACGAATAGCGGCACGTCCCTCGTTGATGTTCCGGTTAATGGCATTCAGAATAATCTCCGAATCCTCCAGACGCTTTGCATCAATGTCATACAGCGCAATTTCCGCCTCCCGCAGCGCCGGAGTACACATACAGTCCCCCAGTACATTTCTTGCAAATACCGTGCTTCCGGCTCCCATAAATGTAATCTTGATTTTTTTCATGATATCCTCCTATTTTTTCAGATGTTTGCCATCTGTATTTTATCAAATATTCCCGTTTCCATTCATTGTATTTGTGAAAAACATCTGCTAAAATATCTTTCATCAGAACTGCTCCATCCCTCATTATTACGGGATCGCAGCTGCTGAATCGTTGCCTTAACTCTCATTTACGAAAGGATCGTGCTTCATGGAAAATGCAGTCAGTTTTTCTCTTCCCTCACCCCGCCAGCAATCTCTGGGAATCGTTACATTCGGTCATTCTGTAACGGAACCCTGTCATAAATACGGACCTGCTGTCCGTTCTTATTACCTGCTGCACTATATACTTGACGGCAAGGGTGTCTTTTCCGTCAATCAGACCGACTATCATCTGAAAGCCGGACAGGGCTTTCTCATTGAACCTGACTATCTGACCACTTATATGGCCGATGCCACCGAACCCTGGACCTATATCTGGGTTGGTTTTTCCGGAACGGAAGCTTCTCAGCTGATTGCTTCCATCGGGCTTTCTCAGAATCAGCCGGTATTTGAAAGCACCGAATCGGCAATCCTGCACCGCTGCGTTTCAGACATGCTGCTTCATAATCACAGCAACGCCGCAGACACCTTCGCAGTACTTGGTGATTTCTATCGTTTTATCAGTGTCATTGCCGCTTCGAACCAGGAAATTCTTCCAAAATCCGACGGGAACCTTTATGTCCGCCAGGCGGCCGATTATATTCACAATCATTTCGCAGAACCTCTTACGGTAGAAGAAATTGCGCATCATGTAGGACTGAACCGCAGTTATTTCAGCAGTATTTTCAAAGAACAGACTGGTCAGACTCCTATCGAATATATACAGAATTTCCGGCTGACCAAAGCCGCCCATCTGCTGGATACCTCTACGCTTTCCATTGCCGCTGTTGCGTATTCCTGCGGTTATCAGCAGCCTGAATCTCTGATCCGTATTTTCCGTATGCGCTATGGAATTTCTCCTGCTGCTTACCGGAAACGCCTGCATTTGTAATTTTCACCACGATAATTCGTATTGTCTGAAAATTCTTTATATACATTGTAACTTATTTCCATCGCTTGACCAAGATTGTATTCACAGAAAAAACTGTCCATTTGTTATATTTTTATATAGCATTTTCGCATCACAGGAAAATACAAAGCACACTCCTGTGGTTCAGGAAAGAATCCCTGACCAGAAATTTTTATGTTACAGGAAAAAGCGAAGCACGCTTCTGCAACATAAATAACCGCCGGAAGGATGTCTCTTCATCCCCGGCGGTTCTCTCTTTACTGCTCACTCAGATCACAGTAACATTCTATTCTAACGGAACGCTGCTACCAGTTCAGCTCCGTCTTCATATCCCTGATTTTTCAGTTCTTCAATGAACCATTCATCCACACCTTCTACAGCTTCACGGAAAGAATCCATATCCATCTCTTCTTTCTCTGTAAAGGTCACACCGTTCTTCGTCTCCCAGCGGCTCATGATTTCTTCATCACCGGAACGGTTGATGTAACGCTCATATTCTACGGCTTTCTGGCCTGCTTCATCTACCACTGCCTGCTGCTGTGGTGTCAGACTGTTATAAAGCTCTTCATTGATACAGAAGAACAGACAGTCATAAATGGCATCCCACAAAGAGCAGTACGGCTGTACTTCCTGTACGCTTGCCGCATCGATGGCAGGAAGCGGATTTTCCTGGCCTTCTACGGTGTTCTGCTGCAGAGCTGTATAGGTTTCAGACCAGTTCATATTGGTGGCATCTGCGCCCCATCTCTTATAACATTCCATCAGAAGATTGGAGCCTGCCACACGAATCTTCAGGTTCTTCATATCCTCTACGGATTTCACTTCATGTACACTGTTAGTCAGTTCACGGAATCCATTTTCTGCGATACCCATGCAGTGCAGTCCGTATTCTCCAAGAACTTCATTGAGCATTGCTCCTCCCTCGCCATCCAGCTTGGCATCCGCATCTTCAATGGAATCAAAGAGGAACGGAAGAGATACTACATTAAATCTCGGGTCAAATGCGGAATAGATCAGATTGGAATGCATAGAAATCTGTACCGGATCTCCATCCATCAGCGCCTGAATTCCTTCAGACTGATTTCCATTCGTCAGCTGATCGGCTGCATATACTTTAACTTTCACCTTTCCGCCGGTAGCCTGCTCCATCAGTTCGCCGAATTTCTCGCCGCCTTTGGCCCAGGTACTGGTTTCTGTAGTAGAGCATGCAAAGTTCCAGGTTGTTTCTTCCCAGTCCAGATCACTGTAATCATCCATAGACACATTTGCCGCATCTTCTGACTGGACGCTGTCTTCAGAATCTGTAACACCTGACATTTCCTCCCCTGCGGAAGACGGTTCTGCAGCTACATCCTCTGTGAAAAGTTCCACAAGTTCTTCTGCGTCATCAAAGCCCTGATTTTTCAATTCTTCTGTAAACCACTCATCCACACCTTCTACTGCTTCTTTAAAGGAGTCAATGTCCATCTCCTCTTTTGCGGTAAAGGTCACACCGTTTTTGGTTTCCCAGCGGCTCATGATTTCTTCGTCGCCGGAGCGGTTAATGTAGCGCTCATATTCTACGGCTTTCTGGCCTGCTTCATCTACCACGACCTGCTGCTCCGGTGTCAAACTGTTATAAAGCTCTTCATTGATACAGAAGAACAGACAGTCATAAATGGCATCCCACAGAGAGCAGTATGGCTGTACTTCCTGTACACTTGCCGCATCGATGGCAGGAAGCGGATTTTCCTGGCCTTCTACGGTGTTCTGCTGCAGAGCTGTATAGGTTTCAGACCAGTTCATATTGGTGGCATCTGCACCCCATCTCTTATAACATTCCATCAGAAGATTGGAGCCTGCCACACGAATCTTCAAGTTCTTCATATCCTCCACGGATTTCACTTCATGTACACTGTTGGTCAGTTCACGAAATCCGTTTTCCGCAATACCCATACAGTGCAATCCGTATTCTCCAAGGATTTCCTTCAGTTTTTCTCCTGCTTCTCCATCAAATTTGGCATCTGCATCTTCTACGGAATCGTAGGCAAACGGCAGAGATACCACATTAAATCTCGGATCAAACGCAGAGTAGATCAGATTGGAATGCATGGAAATCTGTACCGGGTCTCCATTCATCAGCGCCTGAATTCCTTCCGACTGATTTCCATTGGTCAGCTGATCGGCTGCGTAAACATTGACTTTGATCTTGCCTCCGGTAGCCTGTTCCATCAGCTCGCCGAATTTTTCACCGGCTTTTGCCCAGGTACTGGTTTCTGTTGTGGAACAAGCAAAGTTCCAGGTCATCTCCGGCCAGTCCAGATCACTGTAATCTGCAATATCATTAAAATTCTGCTCCTCGCTTCCGCCTGCAGAATTACCGGTTTCTGTCTGTTCTTCCTGGATTCCAGTGTAAGCACCATTCTTGGCCAGTGCCTTGGGAAGTGCTACGGAAACCTCCGGAACATAGGTAATTACAAGAAGAACAGCCACACATGCAGCAATCATCGGAAGAACGGCTTTGGAAATCTGCTGCAGGGTAATTTCCAGACCTTTTTTAATTTTGATGCCAATTGCCACAAACAGATTGACACCAACCGGAGGAGTCACCTGTCCGATGGCAAGGTTTACCGTTGCCATAACACCGAATGCCACCACATCATAGCCAAGGGCTTTGCATACCGGAAGCATGATCGGGATAAAAATATACATGGCTGAGTTTGCATCAATAAAACATCCTGCGATCAGGAAAATCACATTGACGATCAGCAGGAAGATAAACTGATTCTTCGCAATTCCTGCGAGAAGTCCGGATGCTGCCTCTGCAATACCGAATTTGGTGCAGACAAAAGAAAACAGAGACGCACATGCAACGATCAGCATGATTCCACCGGTTGTCTTCGCAGACTCAATCAGAATTTCTGCCAGATCTTTCAGTTTGATTTCCCGATAGATCACCATACCCACAAAGAGTCCGTACACGACAGATACCGCTGCTGCTTCTGTCGGTGTGAAAATTCCTCCATAAATTCCGCCAAGAATGATGACCGGCATCAGAAATCCCCAGAATGCATCTTTAAATGCCGCCAGACGCTCCGCTGCAGAAGCTTTCTTCTGAACAGGCTGGATATTTTTTCTTCTGGCTTCCACCATAACCACGATGACAAGAGCAACCCCCATCAGGATTCCCGGTACAATACCTGCCATAAACATATCTGCGATGGATACGCCTGTAATCGACGCATATACCACAAATGCAATACTGGGCGGTATGACAATAGCAATCGAACTGGCTGTCGCCATCAGTGCTGTGGAAAACGGTGCGGAAAAACCTCCCTGTTCCACCATAGCCGGTACCAGAACCGCACCAAGAGCAGCAACGGTTGCCGGACCGGAGCCGGAAATTGCGCCAAAGAAACATGCTACAATAACACAGACAATCGCAATGCCGCCTCTTCTGTGTCCGACGCAGGTATCTACAAATTTAATCAGACGTTTGGAAATTCCCGCCTTCGCCATGATGTTTCCGGATAATACAAAGAACGGAATGGCCAGCAGCAGGAATTTGCTGATTCCGGAATACATATTCGTCGCAACAATTGTCAGGGATGTTCCGGAATACAAAATTGCACAGACGGATGACAATCCCAGACAGATTCCGATCGGCACACCCAGAACCAGGAAAATAAAGAATGAAATAAATAAGACTGCACTGATCATCGTTTTTCCTCCTTATCTCCCAGGCAGAAATCCAGGCAATATTCCACAAAATGCAAAATCATGCATCCTGCACCAATCGGTACAAAAGACCAGAAAATCCACTCCGGCCAGTTAAGTACAAAGGTACGTTTTCCATTTTCCAGCTGGGTAATAACTTTGTCCATTCCATATTTAAACAGAATTGCGGTAAAAGCAATACTCAGTACCGTAATCAGAATCACGGAAGGTTTTTTGAGTTTTTCCGGAAGGCGGTCTGTGAACAGCGTCAGGCTGACCAGTTCTCCCTCCCTTGCTGCCAGAGCTGCTGCCAGCAATGTGATCAGTACAAAGACTGCCACTACCAGTTCCTCGGTAAAAGACCAGGAACGATGAATGACTTTTCGGGAAAAAACATTTCCCACTGTCAGTACAAGGATGAGCAGCATGGTTACAATCAGAATGATTTTTTCCACTGCTGCTACTGCGTTCATGATTTTCTTGTAGACTTTCATATCTTTCCTCCTCATTTTAATTTTCACCCACTGTTTCTTCGTATAGGATAAATGAATGTAGGTGTTTTCTCACATCTCTGTGAAAAATACCTGGTTTTTGCGATTAGGATAAAGGCTTTTTTATATTACAGGAAAATGCGGAGCACTTTCCTGTAATATAAAAAAAGCCCGCCCCTGAAATAGGGACGGACAAATATCCGCAACCACCCTGTCTCCTCATTGAAACAAGTACGATTCTGCAACGTACCGGCATACGCGGTTCCTGTAACGGGGAACAGCCGAAAAAGCCTACTCACCTTATACATGGCGTTCGGCCTTCCTTCTCAGGGAGGATCTTCAACTCAGTTCTGACACTGTTTCACACCACACAACAGCTCTCTGATGACAGAATTCCGAATTTACTTATTCCCTTCGTAGAATTTGCTTCTTAGCTTTAATTGTTTAATCAGCTAAAGAGATTCTACACTTTTTTTGAGCTGCCGTCAAGTATATTTTTATGTCATAGAAAAATGCGAAGCACTTTCCTGCAATACCCGGAAGGCTTTTTAATATTACAGGAAAATACGGAGCACTTTCCTGTAATATAAAAACTGCCGCACGCTGTAAAATATCTCACAGAGTACGGCAATTTCCTGTCACTGTTCCCGGAGCACAACCAGTAAACAGCAACTATTTTATCCCATATACACTTCTCCAAAAATTCCTCATCAACAGGCCCCCACCTGTCGGTCTCGGATTCTTTTCTTCTTATCTCTTTTTCTTCAGATTCAGTACCAGATGTCTCGGAAGACCGTTCACCATAATCGGCTGATAATCACCCTGAATCAGCGGATTGATGTAATCAATGAAATCCTTGGTTACATATGTGGCATCTTTGTTCATCCAGTTTCTCGGAACCAGTTTTTCTTCATTGGCGATCCGATGTACATCGTAAATACCAGTCCTTGCCATATACGGGTCATCAGAAACACGGTCAATGACAATCATCTTGCCGGTATCTCCTTCATCTGCTGCTTTGACTGCGGCACCGCCAACCATGAATGCTTCATCGATATCTACGCGGGATGCCATGTGAGATGCACTTCTCTGAAGAGTAGAAAGTTCTACTGCTCTTGTTTTGCATCCGCACTCTGCAGCAAGGAAATTAGCCAGGTATGTGGCAGTACCCTGAAGCTGTTTGTGTCCAAATGCATCCACATAATCGCCAACGCTTCCCAGTTCACATACATAACGGCCGTCAGCCAGCTTGATACCTTCTGAAACAGCAATCACGATCGATGATTTTTTGCTCAGGAGTTCTTTGACTTTTACAAGGAATTTATCTACATCAAAAGGAACTTCCGGAAGATAGATCAAATCCGGTCCGTCACAGTCTTCTGTCTTGGCAAGTGCTGTGGCACCTGTCAGCCAGCCGGCATTACGTCCCATGATTTCCATAATGGTGATCATATTCTTCTTATATGTCAGACCCTCAGCGTCACGAATGACTTCCTTCGTAGATGCACCGATATACTTGGCCGCACTTCCAAATCCAGGAGTATGATCTGTCAATGCAAGGTCATTGTCAATGGTCTTGGGAACACCCAGGAATTTCTGGGTATGACCGGTAAGGATCGCATAGTCCGACAGTTTCTTAATGGTGTCCATGGAATCGTTACCGCCAATGTAGATAAATGCATCAATATCCAATTTATTTAAGATTTCGAAGATTTTCTCATAAATTTCCTTGTCCTGGTGGATTTCGGGAAGTTTGAAACGACAGGAGCCCAGGAAAGCAGATGGTGTTCTCTTCAAAAGTTCAATATCCAGTTCTGAATGAATCTGGGTGGAAAGGTCAATGTACTGCTCATCCAGTAAACCCTGGATGCCGTGAAGCATACCATAAACCTTATCAAATCCTCTCTCAATGGCATTCTTATAAACGCCGGCAAGACTGGAATTAATAACAGAAGTAGGGCCTCCTGACTGTCCTACAATGATGTTTCTTTTCTTTGCCATAGTCTTATCCTCCTCTGCAACGGCCTATAATTGTCAATTCTAACAAGTATTCCTTTCAAAGTCAATAAAAAATTGTAGATTTTTATGTGTTTTTCTCGCATTTTCTGTTTTTCCGTGCTATAATGTGCACAAAGTATTCAGGAAAACAGGTTCTATTTACTCTGTTAACAGCAAAAACAGTGCCGAAACAGGAATGGGAACCGTTCTCCCTGACACAAAATTTCATGAAACAGGAGGATTTTTCTATGGTCCATACAATGGAAAATGAGTATCTGCGTGTCGGTATTTCCGATGCAGGCGCAGAACTTGTCAGTATTTATGATAAAAAGAATAACCGCGAAGTGATCTGGCAGGCAGACCCTGCTTACTGGAAACGACACGCACCTGTCCTTTTCCCGAATGTAGGACGCCATTACGGTGATCATTACAGAGTACACGGACAGGAATATCCCTCCAGACAGCACGGATTTGCCAGAGATACGGAATTCCTCTGTACCGCAGCATCCGATACCTCTGTTACTCACGAAATGACCTCTTCCGATGCTACCAGGGCATCGTATCCTTTTGACTTTGTACTGCGGATCACGCATTCCCTGACGGACAGGGAAGTCCAGATATCATGGGAAGTCATAAACAAAAGTGCCCAATCCATGTATTTCACTATCGGCGGACACCCGGCATTCCGGGTACCGGTTCTTGAAGGAACCGATTACAGTGATTACTCCCTGACTTTTGAGGGACAGGATTCTCTGACTTATCTTCTCCTGGATCCCGCATCCGGTACTGCTTTTGCAGAGAAAACCTGTGAACTGAAGCTCTCAGAAGGAAACTGCCGACTTGATACGCACATGTTCGATCATGATGCCCTTGTATTTGACCACAGCCAGATTTCCCGGGCAGGAATTCTTCTTCCGGATGGAAGTCCTTATCTGGAGCTTCGCTGTGAAGGATTCCCGAATTTCGGCATCTGGTCTGTCCCCGGTGCACCATTTGTATGTCTGGAGCCATGGATGGGACGCTGCGATAATTGCGGATACCATGGTCCTCTGGATGAAAAACCGGATATCAACAGCCTGGAGCCGAATGAAACATTTCAGAAATCCTATGTGATCAAAATATTTTAAATCCCTTTTTGATCACATAGGCTTTTCCAAACCACATCTGCAAACAGAAAACTGCTTTTTCCAAATCACACTATTAAACAGAAAACTGCTTTTGCTGTTCTCATAAAAAAGATGCAGCCCTGCATTTCCTGCAGTTCTGCATCTTTTTTCGCGCAAATCAGCACAATGAATTTTCAGACACAATATAAGAAGCTGATGCATACATTGGCCGATTGCTTTTTCATTATACAGTTATCGTTTCAGTTTTTTTACAGCAGAATAACCGCTGTATACCCTTTTTCCACTGTAGGTACGGTACGCACGGATTCTGTACTGATATGTTTTTCCCTTTTTGGCCGTTTGATCTGTATAAGAAAGGGTACTGGAGCTGACTGTTTTGATCACCGTCCATTTCCCGCCTTCATAACGCTGAATCTGGTATCCGCTGGCTCCGCTGACTTTTTTCCAGGATGTCTTTAACCCGGAACTGATTTTTGTCAATGTTAATGTGGGTGTACCAATGGATGTCTTTGCCGATTTTCCGGTGGAATCGTACAGTCCTTTTGTCTTTCCGGTGCTTGTATAGGAACGGACCGTATAAACATAGGTCGTTCCTGCTATAACCGGGAAAGCCCCGGAGGATGCGTGAGTATAACTGGTAGTTTCCGAACCATTCACAGATGCAATCTGTTCCCACTTTGTCCCATTCTTCCGATAAATCAGATATCCGGTTGCTCCGGCAGCCTTTTTCCACTGAATCGTAATCTTATTATAAGCAGCAGCCTTCGCACTTACCAGTACCGGTTTGTCCGGAACAGACTTGCCGCCGGTCTTTGCAGAATATCCGCCGTAGACATTTTTGCTGTTCTTCGTGTAATAGGCACACACCCGATAATAATATGTGGTACCTGTTTTAACAGGATACGTCGTCGTTCCGGTATGGGTATAGGAAGTTGCTGTCGTCCGTTTGAGTTCTTTCCAGGTACTGCCTTTCAGGTACTGAACCACATAACCGGTTGCACCCTCCACTTTATTCCAGGTGATTTTCAGCTTATTATAACCGGCAGAGCTGACTTTCGTGATTTTGGCAGAAGCAAGAACCCGCTGTCCTCTGCATTTCGTACAGGTATTACTGGAAAAGGTACAGCTTTCTTTCTTGCTGGAACCACAAACTGTACATACAGCCTGATGCGTATTATTTTTGTTACAGGTATACTTCCATTTATGAGCAGTTTTTGCAATAAAAGCACTTTCGATCAGTCCACATTCACTGCAGTATCTTCCCTTCACGCCTTCTTCCAGACAGCTTGGCTCATAAACAACTTCCCATGCACTCCACACATGGCTGCATTGTGCAGTATCACTTGTCTGAACCTGATAATCTGTATAAGAAGTCGGATAACATTCACGAAATTCTGCAGAATCATAATCACCAAACAATGGATCATCATCTCTGGCATGACTGTCCAGACTGTCAAAATACTCATCTCCCATCAGGAAGAATTCATATGGTTCCGGATAAACTTCTGCATCCCAGGTGGCATCCACATTATAAAAAGCGTCTCTCAAAAAAACAATATTCCAGATATGATCCCTGCTTGGAATCATACGGTTGGTAATTCCCGCTTCTGTCAGCATCCGGTACAGAAGAAGGGAATATCCCTGGCATACAGCTGTCTGATCAATGGCTGCACCATAAGCAGTAAACTGTGTGAGATAGCTGTCATCATTCACATGCGCATAATCATAAGTCACAGTACTGCAAATATAATCATAGATTTTTCGGATTTTCATATACGGGGTCATCCCGGATGAGATGCCCAGATTTCCAAGTACACGATTAACAGTACTGGTCACCTTCTGCTCCTGCTCATAGGTCGTATAATAACTGAGGGTTTCTGAAATGATGTATGCCCCCTTGCTGCTGTCGTAGTCTACTCTTCCGCCATTGATTCCTGCAAAATTCCATCTCAGATAATCTCCCTCAACAGAATTCCCTGTTTCTTCCATGGCAAGCAGCAGGATATCCAGTGCAAGATCATTCCATGCATCCAAACTTACATCAAATGTCAGCTTCAGCGAAATGGTGATCTTATTCTGGCGCTTCACAAGCAGGCTCCGATAAGTATCCACCGCATTCAGAAGAGCCTTCACGTCTGCCGGATCCAGTTCCTCATATCCGCTGTTTTCTCCGGCTGTATAAAGTTCTGAAGACGCTGCCGAAAGTACTTCCTCCACTGACGGCGTATCACAGCCGGTTCCTACAGGTGTAAAGGGGTCCGGACGCAGAATCGGTTCCAGCTCTGTTACAAACTCTGTATCGGAATCAGCCACAGACAACCGTTCTCCGTCATCCGAAAACTCTCTGACTTCCCCTTCACCGGAAACTGCAGCTTCCTCGATGGAAGCTTCAGAATCTGTAAATAATCCGACAGAGGCATCTTCCCCGCTGGAAAATTCTGTTGCCAGAACAGGAGCAGTCAGAGAAAGTACCATAACTGCTGATAAAATCAGTGACAACAGTTTCTTTTTCATATTCGCCATTTGTTTTCTCCTTCTGTGAAATCCGTCAATTATCCTGTTATTGCAAAAGGAGTACTCTTCCAGAGTACTCCCTTTATCCTGTTGTATGCACTTAAAAAGTTATGTCAGGCAAATTCTGTTTTCTGATATGACACATCCCTGTATAGGAAATCAGAATGTAAATTTGTCTGCAAAATATGCATCCAGTTCCTCAATTTTTACACGAACCTGTTCCATTGTGTCACGGTCACGGACTGTTACCGCACCATCTGTCTCAGATTCAAAGTCATAAGTAATACAGAACGGAGTTCCGATCTCATCCTGTCTTCTGTAGCGTTTACCGATATTTCCACGGTCATCGTATTCGCAGTTATATTTCTTGGATAACTGCTGGTAGATTTTCTCTGCACCTTCATTCAGCTTCTTGGAAAGAGGAAGCACACCGATCTTCACCGGTGCCAGTACCGGATGGAAATGAAGGACTGTACGTACATCATTCTTCTCTGCATCCAGAACTTCTTCATCGTATGCACTGCACAGGAACGCAAGAACCATACGGTCTGCACCAAGAGATGGTTCGATGACATACGGAACATATTTCTCTTTCTTCTCGTCATCAAAATAGCTCATATCCTGACCGGAAACATTCTGATGCTGTGTCAGGTCATAATCGGTTCTGTCTGCAATACCCCACAGTTCTCCCCAGCCGAACGGGAACAGGAATTCCACATCTGTCGTTGCCTTACTGTAGAAACTCAGCTCTTCTTTGTCATGGTCACGATAACGGACTTCGTCCTCTTTCAGTCCAAGAGAGCTCAGCCAGTCAAGACAGAACTTCTTCCAGTATGCAAACCACTCAAGGTCGGTATCCGGCTCACAGAAGAACTCCAGTTCCATCTGCTCAAACTCACGGGTACGGAATGTAAAGTTACCCGGTGTGATCTCATTACGGAAAGATTTACCGATCTGTCCGATACCAAACGGGATTTTTTTACGGGAAGTTCTCTGAACATTCTTAAAGTTTACAAAAATACCCTGCGCTGTCTCAGGTCTCAGATATACGGTATTCTTGGCATCTTCGGTAACACCCTGAAATGTTTTGAACATCAGGTTAAACTGGCGGATATCTGTAAAGTTATGCTTGCCGCAGGTCGGACATGGAATTTCATGTTCTTTGATGAAATCCATCATCTGTTCCTGTGACCATGCATCCACAGAACCTTCCAGCTTGATCTCATGCTCTGCACAGTAATCCTCGATCAGTTTATCTGCACGAAAACGTTCATGACATTCTTTACAGTCCATCAGAGGATCCGAAAAGCCGCCAAGATGACCGGATGCCACCCATGTCTGCGGGTTCATCAGGATCGCACAGTCCACACCGACATTGTACGGGGATTCCTGAATAAATTTCTGCCACCATGCACGTTTTACATTATTCTTCAGTTCCACACCAAGATTGCCGTAATCCCAGGTATTTGCCAGGCCGCCGTAAATTTCGGATCCCGGATAGACAAAACCTCTGGCTTTTGCCAGGGCAACAATTTTTTCCATTGTTTTTTCCATAATAGTTCTCCTTTACCGTCAATTATCCTCATTATACCATCAAAAAATTATTTTTCAATACTCAGCTGCAAATCATTTCCAGGACCTGAAGGCTTTTGAATTTCCTGTCTGTATTAGCTGAGGTATATCTGTGAATATGATACTCCAGTTCCTGCAGTACATCCTCTTTCACGGAAAACGTATACAGCTTTCCCATCGGTACACTGACAATATACTGCATTGCGTACCATGCAGCTCGTGAAATTCTCACAGCATCCAGCACACCCAGGGCACATGCGGCACACAGCATTCCATGCTCCTGCTGGGAGAAATATACCGGTGCCTGTTCATCCGGTGTACAGTCACAGACTGCGCAGCTGGATATCTGCGGACAGAGTCCCTGCACCTCCATCATCCTCAGTTCATAAACACAGCGTACCAGCCGGTCATCAATATGGGGATTCAGCAGTGCTTTTACCGTCACATAGAGAAGGTTCATCATTTCTCTCTCGTCCGTTCCTTCCCGTCCGAAATAATCTGCAAGCTCCAGAAAATAATAACCATAATAAATTCCCGGCTGCATGCCTGCCAGCTCCACAAAATGATGCGTCACTGTTACCTGATTCAGGTTATAGCTGGTCCTTCCTTCATACAGAGTAAAGGATCCAAAGACAAACGGATTGGCCGCCGCCATAAAGGGACTGTTCATTCTTCTGGCGCCCTTGGCAAAGGCGGATATTTTGCCCCGTTCCCTTGTCAGAAGTACAATTCTCTTGTCGTATTCCCCCACCGGCATGGCAGATAGTACCACTCCCTGCACGGTAATCAGGTCTCTCATAGGTCAGATTTCCTTCTTATCATATCCAAAGTTTTTGATCATAAAATCGCTGTCCCGCCAGTCTTTCTTCACCTTCACCCAGAGTTTCAGATTCACACCCGACTCCAGCATCCGTTCCAGTTCATAGCGGGCATTGCTTCCGATTTTTTTGAGCATGCTGCCCTGTTTGCCGATGATAATACCTTTATGGGACTCTCTCTCACAGATAATCGTTGCTTCAATATCCACCATCGGCCTGTTTCCCGGCCTGCGTTTCATCTTGTCAATCGCCACAGCAATTCCATGAGGAATTTCCGCATCCAGTGCATGCAGTGCTTTTTCCCGGATGATCTCTGCAGCGATCTGACGCTGCGGCTGGTCTGTCACCGTATCTTCGTCATAAAACATGGGGCCATACGGCAGATACTGAAAAATACTGGTAATGATATCTCCGGTATTCTGTCCGCGAAGGGCAGACACCGGAATAATCTCATCAAACTCATAAATTTTGCGATAGGTATCAATGGATCGGAGAATTTCCTCTTTTTCCACAGTATCTACTTTGTTGATCACCAGGATTACCGGAATGTGAAGTCCCGCAAGCTGCTCGGCAATATGCTTTTCTCCTGCTCCCACAAACGTGGTAGGTTCCACCAGCCAGAGAATCACATCCACTTCTTTGAGTGTACGTTCCGCCACCTGTACCATGTATTCTCCCAGTTTATTTTTCGCCTTATGAATCCCCGGTGTATCCAGAAAGACAATCTGCCCGTCTTCACAGGTATACACAGTCTGAATACGGTTTCTGGTGGTCTGCGGTTTCTTTGATGTAATGGCGATTTTCTGTCCGATGAGATGATTCATCAGCGTGGATTTCCCCACATTCGGACGTCCAATGATCGCCACAAAACCTGATTTAAAATTTTCATTCATATTTTCTATCCTCTCCTGACGGAATTCCTCAGCTGTTGAATAACGGCCTGGTTTCCATAAACAGATCTTTCTCACTG
This sequence comes from Blautia sp. HCP3S3_G3, assembly GCF_052063365.1. Taxonomy (NCBI): domain Bacteria; kingdom Bacillati; phylum Bacillota; class Clostridia; order Lachnospirales; family Lachnospiraceae; genus Blautia; species Blautia sp. HCP3S3_G3. The sequence goes on from NZ_JBQHXR010000002.1 coordinate 251,882, forward strand.
CGGATGGCGTTTTCGCTTCCCACTACACAGACCATCTCATCCGACAGAATGACCTCGATTAGAGGAGCCAGCGCCCGGATATCTTCCACCTGCGCATCCAGGATCTGATCACGCTCTCTCTGGACCATTTCTTCCGAAACCCTGCTGAAGTATGCACTCTTGGAAAGATTTCCCTTCATCTGTGGTGTTTTCGGAACATCCTTACCGCTGATCGTTCCGATAATATATTTGGTCATCTCACGTTCATCCGCACGGAAATTCCGGATATATTCCGGTATTTTCCGGTAAACCTCCAGTGTTTCCTTCAGATGCGGGTCACGGTAGGAGACAAAATAGCTCTCGCCGTTTCTGCGGAATCCACTCATACAGCCATACGCTCCGCCCTTTACCCGGAGATTGATCCAAAGATAGTCATAGCTTAAGGCAACCTTGAGAATTTCCAGTGCTCCTGTATATTCCAGCCCTTTTTTGCGGAAATTGCCTGTCTGCGCTACATACTGAACCTGACCGGAGGTCATGAATCCTTCGTTTTTCTTTACACATTTCATCGTATCTTCCGAGGTCTGAACAGGCTCCGTATGAAGTTTCTCCTTCAGACCGGCTGCAAGTGTTCTCACCAGATCAACCGACTCTTCCTCTCCTGTATAACTAATCATAAAGTTTTCCGGACGGAGAATCTCCTTGGCCAGTTCCTTCAGAGAAGAAACGATTTCTTCTTTCCTGCTGTCGAATTCCTTCTCCAGCTTCTCGATAAACTGATAATAGGCAATGCCTGCCATTGCATCCTGAAAAGCAGCCATAGGAGAACTATAGGAAGAAGCACGCAGTACAGCAGTGGAATGGCCTCCGCTTACAAGACTGGCCTGCGCTCTTGATTTCACCTCGGCAATAATCTCATAAAGACGTTTTGTATCATCCAGAGACGAGGTAAGAAGAATTTCCTCCATCATTGCGAACAGGAAATCCAGTTTTGTGTACAGTGCTTTTCCGCGTATGGAGAACATGGCACGGAATTTCCCCGGTTCCCCGGTCTGATCGAACACTTCTACTCCGCACTGGATTCCGCCTGTACCGGCATTGATTTCATTAAACAGGGCTCCATAAGTAAAATGTTCGGTATCCACATATCCCAGCACCGATTTGAGAAGTCCCAGATAAGGAACTTTTTCCGGGCTGAGATGTCCAAGATCAAACAAAACATCCACATATCCGATTCCGTTGGTACATACATCATGATACAAAAACAGACTTCCGCCCGCTTCCAGTTCACGGTTATAAAAATGCCCCGCTTCCCGACAGATATCTTCCCGCTTCAGCATAGGGATACATTCCAGCGCTTCCGGATCTTCCTCACTTTCCTGATAAGCAGTCAGTGCTTCGGTTTTTCTGACCATTTCCTCCAGTTCCTGCTGCGGCAGACTCCTGCGGAATGCCTCCAGCTTCTCTTCCAGAGCTTTTTCTCTCTGCGCTGCCAGACCTCTGACAGGAACCAGGGTCAACATACTGCCATGAGTGTTTTCAAGAAGATATTTCCGGATCATATTCTCGAAATATCCCTCATGTACCGCTTTTTTCAGATAATCAAAAACATCCAGAAGCTGTACGGACGCAAATGGATTTTCCTCATCGTACAGCCAGTTTCCAAGAATATCAAGGCTGTACATCAGCCCCTTCGGATAAGAGGAAAAATCAGCTTCCCTGTAACGGAACTCAAAATAATTGATTCCTGCTTCCACTGCTTTGACATCAATCCCGTTCTTTACGATTTCTTCCAGAACATTCCGGATAACCTCTGCAAATTTTTCTTTTTGCTCCGCATTGGAACCTTTTGCGATCACATCGAAATATGGCTGGCGGATGCCGTCTTCATAACCTCCATAAATGTCCTTGCCGATCCCGGCATCCAGAAGAGCTTTCTTCAGCGGTGCTCCCGGTGCACTCAAAAGTGCATAGTCCAGCACTTCAAAAGCAGTGCACAAAGTCATATCATGGACATCTCCCACGACTCTGCTGTAGGAAAGGTACGTGTTATCTTCCAGATTTTCGTTTTCGGACACCGGATATTCCATAGTGAGATCCCGGCAGGTTTCAAATGCCTTCTGCAGTTCGATTTCAGAATCCACTTCCATCGAGTCAAAAGCAGAAAGATAATGTCTGTCAATAAAATCCAGTTTTTCCTCCATATCCATATTTCCATACAGGTAAATATAGCTGTTGGACGGATGATAAAATTTCCTGTGAAAATCCAGGAATTCCTCATAGGACAGCTCCGGAATATTTTCCGGATTTCCTCCGGACTCAAATCCGTAAGTCGTATCCGGATACAGAGAATTCATAATTTCCCGTTCCAGCACTTCATCCGGGGAAGAAAATGCGCCTTTCATTTCACTGTAGACCACTCCATTATAAGTCAGCGGCCCGTTCACATCTTCCAGATGATAACTCCATCCTTCCTGGCGGAAAATCTCTTCTTTCTGATAAATATTCGGATAAAAAACCGCATCCAGATATACATGCATCAGGTTCTGAAAATCCTGATCATTGCAGCTGGCAACAGGATAGCATGTCTTATCCGGATAAGTCATAGCATTCAAAAAAGTGTTCAGAGAACCTTTCACAAGTTCCACAAAAGGATCCTTCAGAGGGAATTCCCGGGAACCGCACAATACACTGTGCTCCAGAATATGAGCAACACCCGTACTGTTCTTCGGCGGTGTACGAAAAGCAATATTGAACACTTTATTTTCATCATCATTCTCAATGAGCATCACCCGTGCACCTGTTTTTTTGTGGCGCAGCAGCCATCCCACAGAATGAATGTCTGTTAAATTTTCCTGTTTGATCACTTCATATGCAGTCAACGTTTCTGTTTTCATTCTTTCCTCCGGTATCTTAATTATTCTGACGCAATATCAGCACTTCTTCTGCTATTATCTCCAGAATGCTGATATTTTCATGTATGTATTCCGTACTTTCACTGACGCGATCTGACGGGAATGAATTTTCAAACACGCTCTAATGTCAAAAGGTCATGATTTTTCAAACAGATATGAAAAATCATGACTTCTGATCATTCCCTATTCTCAGCCAATACCGCCCTCACCCGGAAATCGCTCTTCATACATCTCTTTTGCAGCCCTGATAATGAGATCCAGTTCCTCTTCCATCTGCAAAGCAGCCGGAAGCTTCACTGCCGTCTGGAGAATGTCACTCTGGATTTTCTCTCTGGTCCTCTCATCACTCATGCTGACCAGACCAAACAGCACATTGGAATAAGCCTTATCCTTCTCACAGAGATCCATATAGATCCATATCAGATGGCAGCATTCCCGGTAAAGCAGTTCCCGGTGCAGATCACTTTTCTGAATCAGTTCTGCAAACTGAAGTTCTTCGAGACGCCTGCTGATTTCCTTACGTGCCCGTTTGATCGCAAACCACTTTTTATCCGCTCCACGGTTAAATTCCAGTTCCATCCACAACCCCAGAAATCCATCTGCTCTCTCGTTTCCTTTTGCATCGGATTTCTCGCGATAACGAATTTCCCAGAGTTCCTTACGCACGGCATTTGCCTGCACGTCTTCGCCGTCTGCAATGGACTTTTCCAGAAGGCGCTTACGTTTCATGGGGTCAGCTTCACGATAATAAGCTGCAATTGTGGGTGTATCCATCTGTATCTTTCTCCTTCCTTATTCCTTCGGGGACTCGTAGCTTAATTCGGTTTCCACCATATTCAGTGCTTCCTCGATGACCTTGTCCATGTCCATATAGCGATACATGCCAAGACGTCCGCCAAAGAGAACATTTTCTTCTTCCAGTGCACGCTGCTCATACTTGGAGAACAGCTCGTCATTTCTCGGATCATTGACCGGATAATATGGCTCTGCTCCCGGTTTCCACTCTGCGGAATACTCTCTGGTGATCACCGTCTTCGGCTGTTTGCCGAATTCAAAATGCTTATGTTCAATGATTCTGGTGTACGGTATTTCATAATCCGTATAGTTCACAACCGCATTGCCCTGATAATTCTCCATATCCAGAACTTCTGTCTCAAAACGCAGGGAACGGTAATCCAGCTCTCCATAACAGAAATCATAATAAGCATCGATCATACCGGTATAAAGCACCTTGTCCGCCTGTGCGGTAAGTTCTGCACGATTTTCAAAAAAGTCGGTATTCAGAATCACCTGAACCCCTTCCAGAAGTTTCTTAATAATACGGGTATAGCCGCCCTTCGGGATACCCTGATAAGGATCTTTAAAGTAGTTGTTATCATAGGTGTAACGAAGCGGAAGACGTTTGATAATGAAGGACGGAAGATCCTTGCATTCTCTTCCCCACTGTTTTCTGGTGTATCCTTCGATCAGTTTTTCATAGACATCCTGTCCCACCAGAGCCAGTGCCTGTTCCTCCAGATTCTTCGGATGGGTAATATGCATTCTGGAAATCTGCTCGTTAATCTTGGCCTGTGCCTCTGCCGGAGTCCGCACTCCCCAGAGCTGATGGAACGTATTCATGTTAAACGGCAGATTATAAAGTTCATCTTTGTATATTGCGATCGGAGAATTTACAAAATGATTAAACTCTGCAAATTCATTTACATAATCCCATATCTTTTTGTTCGATGTATGGAAAATATGCGCACCGTAACGGTGAACCTGAATTCCCTCCACGTCTTCTGTATAAATATTTCCTCCGATATGGTCACGCTTGTCGATTACAAGACAGGTCTTCCCTCTCTTTGTGGCTTCATGTGCAAAAACAGCGCCAAAAAGTCCGGCGCCAACGATCAGATAATCATATTTCTTCAAAAAAAGACACCCTCTTTCTTCTAAATTTCTCCTGATATAACAACAAGTATTATAACAGATTTGGAAGAAAAAGGGTAGCCTTATAATTACGATTATTTATTACTCTGAACAGAAGAAACCGGGTCCTGTCATTTCATTGCAGCTACACGGTCAAATTCCTCTGTAATTTCTTTGGACGGGGCCTTCGTTGCAAGGCTGAAGATTACGATCATCAGTGTGCTGATCGCAAATCCCACAGCAAGAGAATAAAGTCCTGTTGCACTTCCCAGTGTCTGACCTCCCATAAGAGGAATGTAATCCCAGATAATGACGGTAAGTCCACCGGAAACGATACCTGCGATCGCACCTGCCAGATTTGTTCTTCTCCAGAAAAGTGACAGAAGAACGATCGGTCCGAATGCGGATCCCAGGCCGGCCCACGCATTCGACACAAGACCCATAATACTGCTGTTCGGATTCCATGCGATCACAAATGCAAGAATAGAGACGACTACAACTGTTCCGCGGCTCACATTTACAATTTTCTTTGCATCTGCCTTTTTGTCAATAAAGCTGTGATACAGGTCTTCAGATACTGCAGATGCTGTTACCAGAAGCTGGGAATCCGCGGTAGACATGATAGCTGCCAGAATACCACAGAGAAACAGTCCGCCAATAAAAGGCAGTGCCAGATTCTCTGTGAACAGCTTGCTGATCATCTCAATGAATACACTCTCAGAAGATGCAGCTCCGTTCTCGCCCAGAACTTCCGGAAACAGGAATGCACGTCCGATCACACCGATAAAGCACGCAGCACCAAGAGAAAGAATGTCCCATACAATGGCGATCACTCTGGATTTCTTCAGTTCCGTCTCATTCTTCACAGCCATAAAACGGGTCAGAATATGCGGCATTCCACAATATCCAAGTCCCCATGCAAGCTGGGAAAAGATTTCCACAAATGTATACGGACGTTCTCCGTTCATCAGAGGATTCAGATAAGAAGCCGATCCACCGACAACTCCACTCTGATCCAGAATCCCGGAAAGATTTCCCGGAAGCATAAAATAGGCAATGATCGGAACGATCAGAAGTCCTACCAGCATCAGAGTGCCCTGAATAAAATCGGTCACACAGACTGCCATAAAGCCTCCCATAAAGGTATAGCAGAGAATTACTGCCGCACCAACTGCCAGTGCCACATGATAGTCAATTCCAAATACTGTGTTAAAAAGTTTCCCTCCTGCTGCAAGCGCAGATGCCGTATACACCAGGAAAAATACCACAATAACAATGGAAGAAACCAGAAGCAGTATTTTCTTTTTATCACGGAAACGGTTCTCAAAATATGCCGGAATCGTCAGGGAATTGTTGGCTGCAATAGTGTACTTGCGCAGTCTTCCTGAAATACATACCCAGTTAAACACCGTTCCTATAAACAGACCGACTGCAATCCACACCTGTCCGGTTCCCATAGCATAAATCGCACCCGGAAGCCCCATCAGAAGCCATCCGCTCATATCAGATGCCTGTGCGGACAAAGCTGCTACCCAGGCATTCAAACCACGGCCGCCAAGAAAATAGTCTTCCGAATTCTTTGTTTTTTTCATATACACAATGCCAATCACGATCATCAGCAGAAGGTATGCCGCAAATGCGGACAAAATAATCATTTTTGTACTATTCATACGCTCTCCTCCTCTTGGTAAATATAGTAAAAAATAGTATGTTACTGTTCACTCCATTCCCAGTAACGATACCATACACTCTACCACAGAATACCAGTTCATTGCAACCCAAAAAACGGAGAAATTTAACAATTCCCCCGTTTTTTTGCATGTTTTTTCATATTTATTCCGTTTTATAAGGTTATTTTGTATTTTTATGCTTACGTAAAACCCTGTACAGAACCCGAATTATCCTGCATTCCGTTTCAGATACACATGTCGGATATAATGCAGAGTTTTTTTCTCTCCGTGATCCGCCAGTATGCGAAGCAGGGCCTCCAGATCACGCTTCGTCTCCGGGTGGATAAACCAGAGTTTTTCTTTGCTCTTGAGAAAATATGCCAGAGGCGCCTGATCGGTATAAGCCTCTCCCAGATATGTCCGTGAAGCACTGATCCGGTCCATGATCATCTCAGCCACATACTTTCGCGGCATTTTTGTTCCCATGATCACATGTTCCCCGTCCAGTGAATAATCCACCCAATATTCAAAATGATGACGGTTGCGGCCTTTGTGATGCAGCCAGGACATGGAAACTCCGATATCTTCTCTTTCTGCATTGTTGGGGCTTCTCGTTCCCTGATAGTATTTGCAGCCCACCAGAAATTCTGTCGGAGAATATTTGGACAGATCGTGAAGCAGCCCCTGTTTATATAATCCGATGCGGAAACAATACCGCATCACCAGCAGTTTATGTTTCGTGATTGTTTTAAAATGCAGCCATGGATGCATCTCCCTGCCTCCTACCTGCCCAGCAGCACGACAATCGTGCGGGGCGAAATTTCCATTGTTCTGGTGTACGTTTCTTCAGATTCTCCAAAAAATACCTCTTCTTCAAAGCCGGAAGTATCTACAGCCTTTCTCCATTTTTTTCCATCCGGAAGATTGGGAAGTGCAATACTTCTTGATTCCCCGTGGAAATTAAACGCAATGTAGACAAGATCATCCGGCTCACCGTTTTCCTTTGCGGCATAAGCACCGCAGAGCATCACTCCAAGAAGCCGGGACGTATTCTCATAACTGCAGTACCATGCCCGCTCACTGTGAAAAGAAATGTCCGGAAATCCTCTGGTAAGATAATCCACGCCTTTCAGTCCTTTCGGCTGATGCAGTACCGGATGGCTTTTGCGGAAAGCAATGGCATCTTTTACAAACTGTAAAAGTTTTTCATTTTTCTTCAGTCCTTTCCAGTCGACCCATCCCACAGGATTATCCTGACAGTAGGCATTGTTATTGCCATCCTGAGAATTGGCAATTTCATCTCCTCCATAGATCATGGGCACGCCCTGACTCAACAGCAGCAGCAGGAAGGCATTTCGCATCTGGCGTTCCCTGATCTGTCTGACAGATGCCTTGCGGCACGGCCCCTCAAATCCGCAGTTCCATGAATAATTATAACTGGTTCCGTCTGTATTATTCTCTCCGTTTTCTTCATTATGCTTGTAATTATAGCTTACCGCATCTGCCAGAGTAAAGCCATCCTGACATGCCAGATAATGAATCGCTGTATGTGTATTGAAATTTTCTTTGATACGATTTACCGCTCCGGTTACCGTATCTTCATCACTTTTAAGGAAACGGCGCATATCCTGCATAAACCCGGCATGATATTCTGCAAGATACTTCCCGGAAAGAAGATGTTCTTCCGGAATATCCCAGACAGGAATCTGCTCCATCATCAGTTTTGATCCGGCAAGAATCCCGTCTTTCAGAATCAGGTTGGCCGGAGCTCCCTCTCCCAGGATATGGAATCCATCCACATGATAATATAATTTCCAGAACTGCAAAACATGAAGAGCCATCATCGGATTGACTTCTTTTGGAAAATAAAATTCCATTATACACGCAATTCCCGCTCTGTGAAGTTCTTTCACCAGATCCCGGAATTCTTTTTCCGGACGGGCTGTCGCACAATAAGAACGCTTCGGTGCAAAATAAAAGCCGGGAAGGTATCCCCAGAAGTTGATTTTCCCATCCTTCTTCGCAGACACCAGACCTGCATTTTCTGCAGGTACAGACACTTCCATGAATTCATAAGCAGGCATCAGTTCCACCGCATTAATCCCAAGATCCTTCAGGTATGGGATCATTTCCGCCAGTCCGCTGAACGTTCCACGTTTCTTAGATGACAATCTGCTCTGTTTTGTAAAACCGCGGACATGAAGTTTATACAGGATCATATCATCAAACGGAAATTCCGGAGCCTCATCCTCCTCCCAGTCATACGATTCTTCGCGCAGAAATCCGCAGCGCACCTTATGCTTCTCTTCTCTGTTCCATTCTTCTCCGAAGTGTTCTCTTCCGGAAATATGATGGGCATACGGATCCTGCACGACCCTGCCGTCCATGCAGAAATTGTATTCGTAATCTTTCGGGGAAAAACCGCCAAGACACAGGGTACTGACACATCCGGTCCGTGCTCCCTGTGCAAAAGGAATGATTTCTGTCGGTTCTTTTGATTTTTTATAATAAAGCAACAGAGATGCTTCGGTTTTTTCCGGTACTTCCACTGCAAAATTATAGCCTGCGGCTACTTTATTGGCGCCAAGTATGAATGGGGATCCCTTTTCAATTCGGGGAACTTTATGGACTGCCATAAAATACCTCCTTCTCATGTGTAGTCTGTCATATTATGCAAAATGTTCTGGACGAGTTCTCTCTCCTACTTCAGAACCAGTTCCACCGGACAATGGTCTGATCCCATAATCTCTGTATGAATTGACGCACTTTCCAGTCGTTGTTCCAGATCCGGAGACACGATAAAATAGTCAATTCTCCAACCTGCATTCTTCTCTCTGGCACGGAACCGATAGGACCACCAGGAATAGATTCCTTCCGCATCCGGATAAAAATACCGGAACGTATCAATAAATCCGCTCTCCAGAACTCTCGTAAAGCAGGCTCTCTCCTCATCAGAAAATCCTGCATTATGCCGGTTGGAAGCCGGATTTTTCAGGTCGATTTCTTTATGTGCCACGTTAAAATCTCCGCAGCAGATCACCGGTTTTTTCTCCTGAAGACTGAGAAGATAAGCAAGAAAATCCCTCTCCCAGTCCATGCGGTAAGAAAGCCGTTTCAATTCGCTCTGGGAATTTGGCGTATAAACCGTCACAAAATAAAACTCTTCAAACTCCAGTGTGATAACCCGCCCTTCTTTATCATGTTCCTCTATTCCGATTCCATACAATACGGACAGCGGTTCCTGTTTCGTAAAAACAGCAGTTCCGGAATACCCCTTCCTGTTGGCATAATTCCAGTACTGATGATATCCGAGAAGATCAAGCTTCACCTGCCCCTGCTGACACTTCGTTTCCTGCAGACAGAAAACATCTGCATCCAGTTCCTGAAACCGCTCCTCAAAGCCCTTTGTCAGGCAGGCACGGATTCCGTTGACGTTCCATGAAATAAATTTCATACTGTTTCTCCTCATAAATCGTAAAATGATCCGGCAGCAAATTTCTGCCGTTCAAACACACAGATTTTTCTGCGCATTATTTATCAAAGTACATTTATTATACCACAGAACTCTGTCGTATAACATAGAAAAATATTGAATCCCGTATTCTGTTCGCCCCGCTCTTGCAATCTTCCAGATGTTCTGTTACAATAAAACAACCATTACGAAAATAAAAAAAGCGAGGATACGATTATGAGTGACGATATGAACAAATCATCCTTCGGGGATTCCTGCGGATGTACATCCAGTGACTGTGCTTCCTGCGGCGGATGCGGGGACAGCACACCACACACCATTACCCTGACCATGGAAGATGACACAGAAGTAGAATGTGCTATCCTGACCATTTATCCGGTAGACACGAAGGAATATATTGCTCTCCTTCCCCTGGATGAGAACGGCCAGAATACTGCAGGCGAAGTTTATCTTTATGCATTTGCCCGCACAGAAGACGGCGATCCCATGCTGTCCAACATCGATGACGACGAGGAATATGCCAAAGCCGCTGATGCATTTGACGAAATTGTTGAAAAAGCAAGACAGGCTGAGGCAGAAGGTGCTCCTCTGGAGTAAGAGGCTGAAGCATCCACTTTCCTTTCGATTCAGAGTTTTTCAGACAGAAACAGGGCAGAAATCCGGAATTTTCCCGGAATCTCTGCCCTGTATTTTTTCTTATATAGCAGCGGAACTCTGTGAGTTGCTGTCTGCTCTGTTCAGCAATATCTGTTCCGTTGTTCTCACGCTCTAATAATTATTTTGTGGTGCTGCCGAACCCGCCGTTGCGCGTGTCTGTCACATCATCATCTACGGTGATTCCGTATTCCACAAAAATCCCCTGCATGAAACCCGTATCAGCCGGAATCGTCACTATTTTCTCTTCCTTGCTGTCATTGGTCATCTTGGCAAAAATATGACCTTCATTGTCAGAATAAAAATAATCACTGTCAATGATTCCCACTGTATTATTCAGCTGCAGACGGTATTTGAAGCCAAGTCCGCTTCTCGGATAACATTTCAGAACCCATTCCGGATTCATTTCCACACGGATTCCCGTGGGAATCTTCACCGTGTCTCCCGGTTTCAGGATAAAATCAGCAGGTGAAAAAAAATCATAGCCCGCACTGCCTGCTGTAGCTCTCCTCGGAAGACGGATTCGTTCATAAACAGACGCAATCTCTTCCTCAGAGGCATCCGGAAAGGTATCTTTCCAGTCTGCTGCAAATCTCTCTTCACTTACTTTATGAAATCTGGCGATTCTCTGCATAGTTCCTCCTAATGGGCGTGCAGAACAACATGTCCTTCCCGAAGGGTGGCGGGAACATCGATCACACGCTGATTACTGGAGCCTTTCCATTCCAGAAGGAGTTCTTTCTTATCAATCTCGAACTCTCCGTCAACGCAGACATCCAGATATTGAACGATTTCTTCGTTGTTGATTTCTTCCCAGAGAGAACCGGTGTACAGCCAGATCGTTTTCTGCGGATATCTTCTCCGGATCTCTCTGGCCAGAGCTGTCACTTCCGTGATATTGGAAGGATGCAGCGGATCCCCTCCTGAGAAAGTGATTCCGCTGATATAATCCTTATCCAGTTCATCGAAAATTTCTTTCCGTTCTGCATCTGTGAAAGGAAGTCCTCCATTCGGATCCCATGTGATCGGATTCTGACACTCTCTGCAGCAGTGTGAGCAGCCTGCAACCCACAGAACCACACGAAGGCCATCCCCGTTTAACATATCGTCCTTGGTTATATTATGATATCTCATTTTTATGCTTCTTCCGGTACATCCTTCATGCTGAAGCTGATTCTTCCCATCTTGTCTTTGCCAAGGCATACTACCTTCACTTTATCGCCAAGGGTCAGAACATCTTCCACACGATTAATTCTTTCTTTACAGATTTTGGAAATGTGAACCATTCCCTCTTTTCCTGGTGCAAATTCCACAAACGCACCAAATTCTTTGATGCTGACAACTTTTCCGGTAAAGATCTGACCTGCTTCAAAATCTGTAGCAATGATCTGAACCATGCGTGCTGCCTCATCCATGCTCTTCTGATCAACACCGCAGATGGATACTGCTCCGTCATCTGTAATATCGATTTTCACACCGGTACGCTCGATGATAGTATTGATGGTCTTTCCTCTCTGTCCGACTACATCACCGATCTTCTGAGGATCGATCTGGATCTGAATGATCTTCGGTGCATGTTTTCCAACTGTTTCACGAGGCTGTGCAATACATTTTTCCATAACTTCTGTCAGGATATATTCTCTTGCCTCTTTTGTTCTTCTGATTGCTTCTTCTACGATCGGTCTTGTCAGTCCGTGGATTTTGATATCCATCTGGATCGCAGTGATACCGTCATGTGTGCCTGCAACCTTGAAGTCCATATCTCCGAAGAAATCTTCCAGTCCCTGGATATCGGTCAGTACGATATAATCGTCATCGCTGTCCCCTGTTACAAGACCACAGGAAATACCTGCAACCGGTTTCTTAATCGGAACACCTGCAGCCATCAGAGACATGGTAGATGCACAGATACTTGCCTGGGAAGTGGAACCGTTGGACTCAAATGTCTCAGATACGGTACGGATTGCATACGGGAAATCTTCCTCGCTCGGAAGAACAGGTACCAGCGCTCTCTCAGCCAGTGCTCCGTGACCGATTTCACGACGTCCCGGTCCTCTGGACGGTTTTGTTTCTCCTACGGAGTAGGACGGGAAATTGTAATGATGCATGTATCTCTTGGAAGTCTCAAATTCATCAAGACCATCCAGCTTCTGAGCCTCAGAAAGAGGTGCCAGAGTTGTCACCGTACAGATCTGAGTCTGACCGCGGGTAAACATGGCAGAACCATGAACTCTCGGAATAATATCTACTTCTGCTGCCAGAGGACGAATCTGTGTGATAGCACGTCCGTCCGGTCTCTTGTGGTCTTTCAGGATCATTTTACGGACAGTCTTCTTCTGGTACTGATAAACAGCATCCGGAAGAACAGCCAGCCACTCTTCATTGTCAGCAAATGCTTCTGCAAGCTTTTCTGTCACTTTACGGATATTTTCTTCTCTTGTCTGTTTGTCATCAGAGAAAACAGCAACTTCCATCTCTTCCGGAGTTACGATTTTCTTTATTGCTTCAAACAATTCTTCCGGAACTGCACAGGACTCATAGGAATGCTTCGGTTTGCCGCACTCTGCAACGATCTTATCAATAAATGCAATGATCTCCTGGTTGACTTCATGCGCTTTGTAAATTGCCTCGATCATCTTGTCTTCCGGAATTTCATTTGCACCGGCTTCGATCATGATGACTTTTTCTCTGGTGGAGGCAACGGTAAGCTGCAGGTCAGAGATATCCTTCTGAGCCATGGTCGGGTTGATGACAAATTCACCATCGATCATGCCAACCTGTGTAGTTGCGCATGGACCATCAAACGGAATGTCGGAAATGCAGGTTGCGATGGAAGAACCGAGCATTGCCGGGATTTCCGGATTGCACTCCGGATCTACAGACATTACCATATTGACCAGGGTCACATCATTTCTGTAATCCTTCGGGAACAGAGGACGCATCGGACGGTCAATAACACGGGATGTCAGGATCGCATGTTCGCTTGCTTTCCCTTCTCTCTTATTAAATCCTCCCGGGATTTTGCCTACGGCATACATTTTTTCTTCATATTCAACACTTAACGGGAAGAAATCAACGCCTTCTCTCGGCTCTTTGGATGCAGTTGCTGTTGATAAAACAGTGGTTTCCCCATAATGCATCAGAGCTGCGCCATTGGCCTGTTTTGCAACACGGTCAATATCAACAGTCAGTGTTCTTCCTGCTAATTCCATGGAATAACTTTTGTACATGTTTTTTCTCCTTTTCTGTATTTTACTTGATCAGCATGTATCACAGAAGTCCGAAACAACTGAAAAAACCATCATTCTGAAAACTGCCGCATACAATGGAATGACGGGCTTTTCAGTAGTCTCGGAAATTACTTCTGCCATGCGTTTTACCGGCGGCAGCGGACTCTTCCTGTATACAGGTTTCTCTCTGCCTGCTTACCGGTTTCTTTACCTAAAAATGGGGCGGATGGAAATCCGCCCCCTTCCGCATACCAATTATTTTCTTAAGCCTAACTTTTCAATCAGTGCACGGTATCTTTCGATGTCAGTTTTCTTCAGGTAAGCTAACAGGCCACGTCTCTGACCTACCATTTTCAGAAGACCTCTTCTGGAATGATGATCTTTGTGGTGTGTCTGTAAATGCTCTGTAAGTTCCTGAATTCTTGCGGTAAGAACAGCAACCTGTACTTCCGGTGAACCTGTGTCACCTTCACATCTTGCATATTCTTTCATAATTGCCTGTTTCTTTTCTTTTGAAATCATTTTGATTTCCTCCTTATTTTCTTTTATAAACGCCGCATATTAAGAAATGGTCGGAGTCTCCTGTCTCTGAATATGGGCTGAATTACAACCTTGGTTAGTATATCACAGAACCTTTTGGGTGTAAACTGTTTTTTTTATTTTATCTTTTTATTTTCCGGCTGCTGCCATTTTCTGTTCCTTCCGGCGTTCATCAGGATCATCTTCCATCAGGGAAAAAGCAATATTGGTCGCATGGTCGGATACACGTTCCAGTCCGGAAATAATATCCGAAAACATCATACCGGCACTTGCTGTACATTCATTCTGTGTCAGACGCTGAATGTGGGATTCCTGAAGAATACGCTCCGCATCATCCACCTGATCCTCAAGATCCAGAATTTCCTGCATATGTTCCTGATTATTATTGGAGAACATATCCAGCGCATAGGTAGTGATCTTAATGACCATATCCAGCATTCCGGAAAGTTCCCGTTTTGCCTGATCACTGAATTCAACGCTGCGTTCCAGCCTGCTTTTCGCAGCATCTGCAATATTTTCCGCATGATCACCGATTCGCTCAATATCATTGACTACATGGAAAAGACCGCCAATGGTCTGCTTATCATCCACAGGAAGGGTTGTCTGGTTAATTTTTACCAGATAATTCGTAATGGCATGATTCAGAAAATCAATCTGTTTTTCCACCTGATAAACTTCACTGATATCGTCTTCATCCAGTGTAATAAGAGCATTCATGGCACGTTCCAGATTCGCAAGCGCCATATGTCCCATACGTTCCATTTCTCTTGTTGCATCAAATACTGCCGTAGTAGGTGAAAATACGGATTTTTCTCCGATATACTGAAGTTCGAAATTTTCTCCGGTCTTCGCATCATCTCCACGGACAATCAGCCCGGTCAGTTTCACGATCTGTTTATTAAACGGTGCCAGCAGCAGTACTTCTACGACCTTGATCATCGTATGCGCATTCGCAACCTCACGGCCCGGATCCATATGGGAAACGGTCTTGATCAGATGAACGATCGGATCAAGGGCAAGGGAGAAGATCACATACATCACAGCTGTACCGATCAGGTTGAACAGAAGATGGATCAGGGCCGCTCTCTTTGCATCCCGCTTGCCGTTCAGACCTGCAAGAAGTGCCGATACACAGGAACCGATGTTGCATCCCATGATGATAAAGAGACAGATATTGATTTCCAGCAGTCCCTGCTGTGCAAGCAGAAGAATGATACCTACCGTTGCAGATGAGCTCTGAAGAACTGTTGTCACAATAATACCCACCAGAAGCGCCGCAAAATGACTGCTGAGAGATCCCATGATCTCGACTACTTCCGGAGACTCTCTCAAAACCGACATGGACGAAGACATTGATGTAAGTCCCATAAACAAAATACCAAAACCCAGAAAAACCTCACCGATTCTCTGAACTTTGTTTTTCTTACAGAACATGGACAGAATGACCCCCGCCATAACGATTGCCGGCGCAAAAGCCGAAAGGTTAAATGAGATCAGCTGTGAAGTGACCGTAGTACCGATATTGGCACCCATGATCACACCTGCTGCCTGATACAGATTCATCAGTCCGGAATTCACAAAACTGACAACCATAACTGTAGATGCACTGGAGGACTGGATGACCGCGGTAAAAAAGATACCTACCAGTATTCCACGAAGCGGTGTTTTCGTGAAGAACTCAAG
This sequence comes from Blautia sp. HCP3S3_G3, assembly GCF_052063365.1. Classification (NCBI taxonomy): domain Bacteria; kingdom Bacillati; phylum Bacillota; class Clostridia; order Lachnospirales; family Lachnospiraceae; genus Blautia; species Blautia sp. HCP3S3_G3. Next base: position 267,936 of record NZ_JBQHXR010000002.1, read on the forward strand.
AATGCTCCTCATTTTGGCACCGGCAGCTTTTTCCAGGGCATCGCTCATAAGCTTCATACCATACAAAAAGAGGCCAAGGCCTCCCATTAATCCAAGAATTATCCCTGCCATTCCTTAAATTTCTCCTTGCTTGTATCCTGTTTTCTCTTCAAAGTACTTCCTTCCGCTGGCTGCATCTCTGTTCATCTGATTCCGGAGTGCCTCAAACGAAGGGAATTTCTCCTCGGGGCGCTGGAACTTCAGGAACTCAACGACACATTCCTGCCCGTAAAGATCCTCGTCACAGTCAAATAGATAGGTTTCCACTCCAAGAAATTTTTCACCGACTGTGGGCTTATATCCCACATTTGTAATCCCCTGGAAGACTCTGTCTCCAAATCTGCTGAGGGTAATATAAACCCCGTTGGGCGGCATCAGCTTCTGCCCGGACGGCACAAGGTTCACGGTCGGAAACAGCAGTTTATGTCCCAGCCCTCTTCCATGTTCCACAATTCCCTTTACCGAAAAATTCCTTCCAAGCAGCGAAGAAACCTTCTCCATGCTGCCTTTTTTCAGTTTTTCCCGGATATAAGTGCTGCTGATTTTCCTGCTGTCTTCCATCTCTTTTGGAAATACTTTTACGGTAAAACCATATTTACGTCCAAGTTCCCTGAGCAGTTTCGGCGTTCCTTTCCGCTCATATCCAAAGCGAAAATCCTCCCCGACAGCCACATGGGATGCCTGAAGATCTCCCACCAGAACCTCACGGACAAAAGCTTCCGCCTTCATATGCTTCATCCTGTCATCCAACGGGCATTCCAGAAGAACGTCTACTCCCATTCTTTCAAGAAATTCCGCCCGTTCCTCACAGGTAAAAATCATCTGTCCCGGGGAAACAAAAGCAAACAGAACCGCCTGTGCTCCCTTTTCTTTCTGTTTCAGGATTTCTTCCACCAGTTTCTGATGTCCGCGGTGAATACCGTCAAATTTCCCCAAAGTAACTGCACTGTTGGACAGCCGGGGAAATCCCCCGTGTATCCTTACATATTCCATTTTTAACTCCTCAAAGAAACATTTTTACGGGAAGGTATTTTCTGCGTCCGGAATCCCACTGATAAATTCCTGTAAATTCCCCTGCTGAAGTACACATCCGTACCGGACTGTCCATATAACCGCTCTGAAGAAGTTCCTCATGAAGAGGATTTCCGTTCAGAAGCAGACGGTCTCCCTCTTTCGTACATAACACTCTCGGAAAATCTGACAAAATTTCTTCAATTCCGATTACCAGTTCCGATACCGTTCCCTTTTCTGCTGCTTCCTGTACCTGGGAAAGGGTCACACTTTCCTCTATGGCAAATCTGCCCGATGCTGTACGGACAAGCTCCTGCATACATCCTCCGCATCCAAGCGCCCTGCCTATATCGTGACATAGCGTACGGATATAGGTTCCCTTACTGCAGGTGACAGAAAACCGGACAAAGGGAAGCTGCATCTCTTTGATCTCAATCGCAAAAAAATGCACCGGCCTGGCTTCCCGTTTGATTTCTTTTCCTTCCCTTGCCAGTTCGTAAAGCTTTCTGCCGTTTACCTTCAGTGCGGAATACATGGGCGGAACCTGCATCTGGTCTCCCAGAAAAGACTGCATCACTGACCGGACCTCTTTTTCTGTTGCAGTGACTTCTTTTTCAGCCAGAACTTTCCCGGTCATATCCTGCGTATCTGTTTCAATTCCCAGGTGAAGAAGTGCCTCATAGGTTTTTTCCTTATCTGTCAGCATCTCACAGAGTCTGGTGGCTTTACCCAGAGCTATCGGGAGAACTCCTTCCGCATCCGGATCCAGCGTACCTGTATGCCCGATTTTTTTCATATGAAGAATGCCTCTCAGCTTTGCCACCACATCATGAGATGTATATCCTTTTTCCTTTCGGATGATCAGTATTCCGTCCATCATACCTCCCGGCACAGGAGCAGCTGACGCTCGATCTCGCCTGTAATATTATTGATCACGTCATGCAGAGATCCCATCATATCGATTCCCGCAGCTCTCATATGTCCGCCGCCTCCGAAATAGACAGCGATCCTGCTCACATCCACTCTTCCGTTGGAACGCAGAGACACCTTGAACTTCTGACTCTCCACCTCGTAAAGGAACATTGCCACTTCCACGCCCTTTGTCAAACGAAGCTGGCTGACGATCCCATCAAGATCCTTGCCGTCCACACCATAAAAATCCAGATCTCTTCTTCGGAGATAACCGATAATACATTTGCCGTCCAGCAGCATAATGCTCTCTGCAAGCACACGTCCCATAATCTGATTCTGAATATATGTCTTTTCATAGAAAGACTCATCAATGATCCTGCTGAAATTAAATCCCGTTTTCATCAACTGTCCGGCAATTCTCATCGTTTCCGGAGAGGTTGACGAATACTGGAATACACCGGTATCGTGAATCATACCGGTATAAATTGGAACTGCCACTCTCTGATTCACCTTTTCCGGATCAAGAAGGCCATAAAGCACTTCACACGCAGAGCTTATTTCTCCGCGGATATAATTGATCCGGGCAAATCCCGAGTTGCTGATATGATGATCGATGCAGACTGTCTTTTTGGCCTTTTCAAAATACTCTCCGGCGAGAGCAAGACGATCTCTGGAGCTGACATCACAGGTGACAAACAGATCATATTCTTTTTCTCCGTCTGTCTCTGTTTTTATTTCATCCATGCAATCAATATGAGAAAAAATCGGTTTCGGATGATCCAGATAGACATCCACCTGAATTTCCGGATAATACTCTTTCACATAAAGATACAGCGCCATGCAGGACCCCACACAATCTCCATCCGGACGGATATGCCCTGCGATTCCCATCGTCTTTACCTGGTCCAGTACTTCTGCAATATTATTCATGCTTACCTCCCATGCTTCCCGCAGCAGATGCGCTGCAGACAGGAGAACAGGAAATTTTATTCCTGTTCCTCTTCTGCCTCGGCCGCTTCTTTTGCGGACGCATCCTTTCTGTTCACATCATCTATGAGTTTTGACATATTCACACCATATTCAATCGATTCATCCAGAATAAAACGAATTTCCGGTGTATTCCGCAGATTCAGATTTCTGGCGAGCTGACGGCGGATATAACCTTCTGCACTGGAAAGTCCCCGGATGGTATTCTCCTTTGCTTCCTGGGTGCCGAGAACACTGATATAAGCTTTGCATGTTTTCAGATCCGGCGCCACTTCCACAGACATAACGGAAGTCATGGGATGAATGCGCGGGTCCTTAATCTCACCGCGGATAATGGAACTCAATTCTTTCTGAACTTCTCCATTGATACGCGTATTCTTAATGCTGTTTTTTCTCATTCAGTCTCACTCCTGTCGGTATTCTATCTTGGTACTTCTACCATAATATAGGCTTCTACCTTATCTTCTTCTTTTACATCATTAAATCCGGCAAATACAAGACCACATTCATAGCCTGCCTTCACTTCTTTCACATCATCCTTGAATCTCTTCAAAGAGCCAAGTTCACCTTCAAAGATCTGTTCGCCTTCTCTGGAAATACGAACCTTGCAGTTTCTCTGGAATACACCATCCAGAATATAACTTCCTGCAATCGTTCCCACACCGGATGCCTTAAACAGCTGACGTACTTCTGCATGACCGATGACTTTTTCTTCAAATACCGGATCCAGCATACCTTTCATTGCAGATTCCACATCTTCGATTGCCTGATAAATGACTTTGTACAGACGCAGATCTACGCCTTCCTGCTCTGCAAGCTGTTTTGCCATTGCGTCCGGACGTACATTAAATCCAATAATAATCGCATTGGAGGTTGCTGCCAGAGAAACGTCCGATTCATTGATGGCACCAACGCCTCCATGGATGACTCTGACAACCACTTCTTCATTGGACAGCTTCACAAGACTCTGTTTTACTGCTTCCACAGAACCCTGTACATCCGCTTTTACAATGATCGGAAGTTCTTTCAGATCGCTGGCCTGAATCTGGTCAAACAGGTTATCCAAAGACAGTTTGCCCTTGGTTTCCTCCAGAAGACGGTTCTTATTCTCAGATACGAATGCACCTGCAAAGTTCTTGGCTTCTTTGTCACTGTCAAAGGACATAATGATCTCACCGGCATTCGGAACATCGCCAAGACCCAGAATCTCTACCGGAGTAGACGGACCTGCCTCTTTCACACGGCGTCCCTTATCATCCATCATCGCACGTACTTTACCGCTGCATGCGCCTGCTGCAATGAAATCGCCCACATGAAGAGTACCTTTCTGAACCAGAATGGTTGCAACCGGACCTTTTCCTTTATCAAGCTGAGCTTCGATGACAAGACCTCTTGCGGCACGATCCGGGTTTGCCTTCAGTTCTGCAACTTCAGCAGTAAGAAGGATCATTTCCAGAAGAGTCTCGATTCCTTCTCCGGTATGTGCAGATACCGGTACAAATACCGTGCTTCCTCCCCAGTCTTCCGGAATCAGTTCATATTCGGAAAGTTCCTGTTTTACACGTTCGATGTTTGCACTTGGTTTATCGATCTTATTGATGGCAACGATGATTTCCACACCTGCTGCTTTGGCATGGCTGATTGCTTCTACCGTCTGCGGCATAACACCATCATCCGCTGCAACTACAAGTACTGCGATATCTGTCGCATTGGCACCGCGCATACGCATTGCAGTAAATGCCTCATGTCCTGGTGTATCCAGGAATGTGATCTTCTGTCCGTTGATATTTACCACATAAGCACCGATGTGCTGGGTAATACCGCCGGCCTCACCTCTGGTAACATTGGTATTACGGATGGCATCCAGAAGGGAAGTCTTACCATGGTCAACGTGTCCCATAACGCAGACTACAGGCGGTCTTGAAATCATTGTTTCTTCATCTTCCTCGTCTTCTTTCAGAAGCTCTTCGATTACATCCACCTTTTCTTCCTGTTCTGCAATGATGTCATATTCCAGTGCGATTTCCTGAGCTTTTTCAAAATCGATCTCATGGTTCACAGTAACCATAATACCCTGCATGAAGAGTTTCTTAACAATTGCAGACGGCTGCATTTTCATCGCTTCTGCAAGCTCGCGGATGGTCATTTTCTCCGGAAGGACAATTTCTTTTACTTCCGGCTTCTTCTCCTCCTGTTTTGGCTGAGGAACCGGTTTCTGCAATGCCTTCGGCAGTTTCACTCCGGTCTTGCGGCCATTCTGATTCGGACGGTGTCCCATATTGGAGGTTTTATCAAAATCTTTTTTCTTGTTTTTGTTTTCTCTGTCTCTTTCTCTCTTGCTGTCCTTGGATGTTTTGGTCAGCTCCGGAGCAAATACTGCTTCATTATCATTCTTTCTGGTGTTCTGACGCTGACCGCCGCGGTTCTGGCCCGGACGGTTCTGGCTGCCGCCGAATCTTCCGCTGTCATTTCTTCCTTCTGAACGTTCCTGAGCGCCCTGCGGACGTCCCTGTGGTCTCGGTCCGCGGTTTCCATTGTTCTCTCCCTGTCGGAAGGAACGATTCTGACCATCATTGTTTCTGAACGAACGATTCTGACCGTCATTATTTCTCTGCGGACGGTCCTGGCCGTTTCGATTCTGGCTGTTCCGGTCTCCCGGTCTTCTGTCATTGCTGCGTGCATCTCTTGGAGCGCGGTTATCACGATTGTCGCGTCTCTCGCGGAAATCCCGGTTGTCTCTGTTCTCACGCGGTTCTCTCGCTTCCCGGTTATCTCTGTTATTTGTACGCGTCTGCTGAAGACGTGTACCTGCCGGTGCCTGCTGTGCCGGTCTGGAAGCATTCTGTGCTGACGGTACTGCAGTTTCTGCTGCTTTTACCTCCGGTGTCTTCGGCTTCTCTGCTGCAGGTGCTGCCGGCTTCGGCTGTACAGCGGAAGCATTCTGCTGCTCTGCGGGAGTTCTGGTTTCTGCAGCTTTCTGCGGTTTTTCAGCTGCTGCCTGCGGTTTCTGACTCTGCGGTACTGCAGTCTGAGGCTTCTGATTCTGAGTTACTGCAGTCTGAGGTTTCTGACTCTGTGCTTCTGCCTGATTTTTCTGTGTCTGAGAAGCAGTTCCCTGAGCTTTCTGTCCCTGTGCAGGTGCTCCCTGCGGTCTCTGAGACGGTTTTCTTTCAGCCCCCGGCTTTCTTGTTCTGTTCTTTCCTCCGTCGCTTGCATTCTGAGCGTGATATACACGAATAATATTTTTTTTCTTTTTAGGAGCCTCTGCTTTCTCAGCTTCCGGCTTCATGTTTACCATCTTTTCTTCTTTGGAAGTATCCACGTTGGCAATATGCTCCTTTCCCATCTTTTCAAATTTTTCTTTCAGCATTGTAATATGAGATTCATCCACCATCGTCATATGACTCTTGACAGTGATCCCATGTTTCTGTAATAGTTCCATGACCTCTCTATTCTGTCTGCCCAGCTGCCGGGCAATCTCATGCACTCTGATCCCAGCCATTTCTCTACCTCCTTATGCCTGCTCCTGCTCCAGTTCCTTTCTGATTGCTTTCGCAAAATTCTCGTCCTGTACAGCAAGGCTGGCACGGAATTCTTTTCCCATGGCTTTTCCCAGACCTTCTTTATCTGCAAAAAAATAGATCGGCACTTCATAATACTCACACATATTCCGAAATTTCTTTTTCGTATTCATGGAGGCATCGTCGGCAACCAGAACTAGGAAGCCTTTTCCTGTTTTGACAGATTTCTCAGTGGAAAATTCTCCGCTGACCGTCTTTCCGGCTTTTGTTGCGAGGCCTACCAGTGACAAAACCTTATTATTTTTCAATCGCTTCAAACTCCTTTTTCAGGTTCTGATAAACTTCCTCCGGAATCGAAGCTTTCAGCGAACGTTCCAGACCATGACTTTTGATTGCTTTTTCAAGGCAGTCCATGGAAAAACACAGGTAAGCTCCCCTGCCGTTCTTCTTACCGGTGGAATCCAGGATAATTTCATCCTCTGCAGTTTTCAGAACACGGATCATTTCTTTTTTGCTTTTCATTTCCCTGCAGCCGGTGCACTGGCGCATGGGAATCTTACTTTTTGTTTTCATTCTTCTTCCGCTGCTGCCTCCTCACGTTCTTCCTCCGGAGCTTCTTCACTGTCTTGTTCAGTTACAGCATCTTCTGCCCCATCGTCTGACGTTTCTTCACCTGTTTCTGCTATTTCATCGGATTCTTCCGCATATTCTGCGTCTTCTCCGTATTCTTCCTCATCTTCGTAGTACTCGTCATCATCCTCATAATCGTAAAGATCGCCGGCTTCTCTTGCCTTGGTCTCACTCTTGATATCGATCTTAAATCCGGTCAGACGGGCTGCCAGACGGGCATTCTGTCCTTCCTTACCGATTGCAAGGGAAAGCTGATAATCCGGAACGACTACCAGTGCTGTTTTCTCATCCGGATCTGCCATTACCGCAATGACTTTGGCCGGACTTAACGCATTTTCGATCAGAATGGCCGGGTTTTCATCCCAGTTGACGATATCGATCTTTTCTCCGCGAAGCTCATTGACGATCACGCCGACACGCTCCCCGTTTTTACCTACACAGGCTCCAACCGGATCTACATCAGGATTGTTGCTCCATACAGCGATCTTTGTACGGGAACCTGCTTCTCTGGCAATACTCTTGATTTCCACGATACCGGACTGTACTTCTGCAACTTCTGATTCAAACAGGCGTTTCACCAGGCCAGGATGAGTTCTGGAAACCAGGATTCTCGGTCCTTTCGGGGTATCCTTTACTTCCAGAATATAAACTTTGATACGTTCGGTAGGTTTGAATTCCTCTCCTTTTACCTGTTCGTTCTCACTGAGGATCGCATCAGCCTTTCCAAGATTAATGCTGACATTCTTGCCCATCACGCGCTGAACGATACCGGTCACAACTTCTTTTTCCTGTCCGTAATACTGATCATACAGTACCTTGCGTTCTTCCTCACGGATTTTCTGCAGGATCACATTTTTTGCATTCTGGGTTGCAATTCTTCCGAATTCCCTGGAATGGATCTCTACCTGAACGGTATCACCGATTTCTGCACTGGTATTGATCTTCTGGGCATCCACCAGCGAGATCTCCAGAGCCGGATCCTCTGCATACTCCACAACGGTTCTGTCTGCCATGACCTTAAAATCACAGGTTTCCGGATTAATGGCAACATGTACATTGTCCGCTTTTCCGAAATGATTCTTGCAGGCCTGGAGCAAAGACTGTTCAATCGCACCAAGCAGAGTATCTTTGCTGATGTTTTTTTCTTTTTCCAGAATGTTCAGCGCATCCATCAACTCTTTGTTCATTTTTCTCTTTTCCTCCTGATTTGTCAATTACTAGAACTCGATCGCCAGACGGATCAGTGCGATTTCTTTTTTGTCAAAAGTACGCTCGGTGCCGTCCTCGTCAATTGTAACACTGTTACTATCATATGCGGTCAGAACTCCGCAGAACTCCTTTTGTTTTTCGATCGGCCGGTAGGTACGGATCTCTATCAGTTTTCCCATGCTTCTTACAAAATCCTTCTCTTTCTTCAAAGGTCTGTCAAGTCCCGGAGAACTGATCTCCATAATGTAGCTTTCGTCGATGAAATCTTCCTCATCCAGTTTGTCACTGAACGCGCGGCTGACAGTCTCACAGTCATTTACCGTGATTCCGCCGGGTTTATCAATGTAGCCTCTGAGATACCATTCTCCGGCTTCCTTGACATATTCCACATCCACCAGTTCAAATCCGTTGGCGTCCACAATAGGAGTCAGCAGAGCTTCTGCTCTCTGCTCGTATTCTTCGCGCCTGCTCATAATACCCACCTTCCTTTCAAAATTTCGGATTACACATAAAAGAGTGGACCGAAGCCCACTCTCATGCTATCCATCATCCAGTTTCCTACATTCTAACACTATCATTTCAGAAAATCAAGGGATTTTTTTCGATGTGCTAAATGCGCGGTTTTGTTCCTTTGGTATCACGTTTTGCCAGTTTCACTTTATTCAATGAATACTGCTTCTCATGATAGGTAATCGCGTACTCCTGATGTCCTTCCAGAAGATATGCATGTTCCAGAAGATCTCCTTCTGCAAGTTTCATTCCGCGTACACCGACCGCGCCTTTTTTCTTCACCGGAACTTCGTTTTTCAGGAACCGCAGGAAACAGCCGTTCCGGCTCTGAAGCACCACATGCTCCATCTCATCTGCATTTCCCACAAAGATCAGACGGTCACCGTCTCCCAGTTTCGTAGCGGCAATGGTACGTTTTGCCACATCAAATTCTGTGCCCTCTACAATCTTGCACATGGAGCTTTCTGTCACAAACAGCAGGGAAGACCGGCTGACCTGTGCCATCGGTCCCACATAAATCATCTGCTCCTGCGTACTGTCATAATTACTGAGATTATCCGCAGGAGTTCCCTTGTCGCGGAAACGTACCAGCGGGATATCTGCAACTTTTATGGTATGCATTTTTCCGGTATCTGTAAACATACAGATTTTATCCGTATTCATACAGGTGAAAACATATTTATTATCCCCGTGGACAGCTTCCTTATTTCTCTCATATGCTGTCTTGTCGATCAGTTTCATATAACCAAAACGGTCCATGAGGAAGCAGACTTCCATTTCTTCCATCTTCTTCTCTTCGTAAACCGCTTCTTCTGCATTCTCCACAGATGTACGGCGTCTGGTATTATATTCCTTTTTAATATCATCCAGTTCCTTCATGATCACGGCTGACATGGAATCATAATTATCCAGAATATCCTGATAAAGGTTGATATTTTTTACCGTTTCCCTATACTCTGCCTGAAGAGCCTCGATCTCCAGTCCGATCAGCTTGTAGAGACGCATTTCCAGGATCGCATTGGCCTGACGTTCAGAAAACCGCAGATTCTTTGCGGCTTTTTCGCTTGCTTTTGTCCGGAAACGGATTCCTTCCGTAATTCCGTCAACCAGACATCTCTTCACCTGTTCCCGGTTCTTGCTGCCGCGAAGGATTTCGATGATCAGGTCGATTACATCACACGCTTTGATCAGGCCTTCCTGGATTTCCTTTTTTTCCAGTTCCTTTGCGAGAAGTGTTTTGTATTTTCTGGTCGTCACTTCAAACAAAAAGTCCACATGATGTTCGATAATCTGTTTCAGACTCAGCGTTTCCGGCCTTCCGTCCGCAACAGCCAGCATGTTGACACCGAAGGTATCCTCCAGCCGGGTCTTTTTATACAGCATATTCGTAAGGTTTTCCACATCTGTGTCTTTTTTCAGTTCCAGTACAATACGGATTCCTTCTTTGGATGACTGATTGGAAATATCCACGATGTCGGTCGTCTTTTTCGTTTCCACCAGACCTGCCACATCATTCAGGAATTTACCGATATTGGCACCAAGCATGGTGTAGGGAATTTCCGTAATCACCAGCTGCTGTCTGCCGCCTTTTAATTTTTCCACTTCCACCCGGCCTCTGAGACGGATCTTTCCGGTACCTGTCTCGTAAATATTTCTGAGGTCATCTTTGTTGACCACAATCCCGCCGGTAGGAAAATCAGGTCCCTTGATATAGCGCATCAGACCTTTCACACTGATATTGCTGTCTTTCATATATGCTTTGACCGCATCGATGACTTCCCCCAGATTGTGAGGCGGAATACTGGTCGCCATACCAACGGCAATTCCGTCCGCACCATTTACCAGAATATTGGGAATCCGCACAGGAAGAACCACCGGTTCTTTCTCCGTCTCATCAAAATTTGGCATGAAATCTACAACATCTTTATCCAGATCTCCCAGAAATACTTCCTGAGTCAGTTTCTCCAGACGTGCCTCTGTATATCGCATGGCAGCGGCACCATCTCCTTCAATGGAGCCAAAGTTTCCGTGCCCGTCCACCAGGGTCTTTCCTTTTTTGAAATCCTGAGCCATGACCACAAGGGCTTCATAAATCGAGCTGTCACCATGGGGATGATATTTACCCATGGTATCACCTACGATACGGGCGCATTTACGATACGGGCGGTCATACCGGATGCCCAGCTCATACATATCATATAACGTTCTTCTCTGTACCGGCTTCAGCCCGTCCCGCACATCCGGCAGAGCACGGGAAATAATTACGCTCATGGCATAGTCAATATAGGATTTCTGCATGACCTCCGCATAATCGGTACGGATGATATTTTCCTGTTTTGTTTCCATATTGTTCCTTTCCGTTCCTGATACATCATTTCATTCGGACAGATAACTGTCAGATATCCAGTTCTGCGTCTCTCGCATGCTCGTAGATGAAATTCTTCCTTGGAGGTACCTCACTTCCCATCAGAATTTCTGTCACGCTGGAAGCCAGACGCGCATCTTCGATTTCCACCCGCTTCATCATACGGGTCTCCGGATTCAGTGTCGTCTCCCATAACTGCTCCGCATCCATTTCTCCAAGACCTTTGTATCGCTGCAGGGTAAAAGAGCCCGGCTTATGGGTACGACGGTATTTCTCCAGTGCTTTATCATCATAAAGGTACTCTTCTGCGCCTTTCTTCGGCATAACTTTGTAAAGAGGAGGCATAGCGATATACACATGGCCCTCATAAATCAACTCTGGCATGAAACGGTAAAACAGCGTCAGAAGAAGGGTGGAAATATGCGCGCCGTCCACATCGGCATCGGCCATGATCACAATCTTATCATAGCGCAGTTTGGATATGTCAAAATCATTCCCGTATCCCTCGGAAAATCCGCATCCAAAAGCATTGATCATCGTCTTGATTTCCGCATTCGCGAGAATCTTATCTATGGAAGCTTTCTCAACATTCAGGATCTTGCCCCTGATCGGAAGGATTGCCTGATAATTGCGGTTTCTCGCAGTCTTGGCGGAACCTCCCGCAGAATCTCCCTCCACGATAAAGATTTCACACTGAGAAGGATCTTTCTTCTCACAGTTGGCAAGCTTGCCATTGGAGTCAAAGGAATATTTCTGCTTCGTCAGAAGATTGGTTTTTGCACGTTCCTCTGTTTTCCGGATTTTTGCTGCTTTTTCCGCACAGGAAAGAATGGTTTTCAACGTTTCCAGATTACGGTCAAAATAGAGTACCATCTGCTCTCCCACTACCTTGCCGGCAGCCTTGGCCGCATCCTGATTGTCCAGCTTTGTCTTGGTCTGACCCTCAAACCGCGGTGTAGGATGTTTGATAGAAACAACTGCTGTCATACCGTTTCGGATATCTGCACCTGTAAAATTCGAATCTTTTTCCTTCAGTACTCCGATTTCTCTGGCATAGGTATTCATAACCGCTGTGAACGTCGTTTTGAAACCGGTCAGATGGGTACCACCTTCTGCATTATAAATATTATTACAGAATCCCAGTACATTTTCCCGAAATTCATTGGTAAACTGAAAAGCCACTTCTACCTGGATACCTTCGGATTCTCCCTTAAAGTACACAGGCTCATGAAGTGCTTCCGTATTCTGATTCAGGTCTTTGATAAAACCAATGATTCCATCCGGTTCATGGTATTCGATTTTCTCCGGTGTTTCCCCTCTCAGATCTTCAAACAGAATGGTCAGATCCGGATTCAGATAAGCCGTTTCATGAAGCCTGCTTTTTACCTCTGTTGCGGAAAAACGGGTCTTTTCGAATATTTCCGGATCCGGCAGGAAATTGATACAGGTTCCGGTGGCTTTTGTCCGGCCGAGCTTCGGCAGAAGACCATCTTCCAGTTCCAGTGCCGGTACACCCCGTTCATAATAATCATGATGGATATATCCATCACGGCTGATCTTGATATCCAGGTACGTGGAAAGGGCATTTACTACAGAAGAACCCACTCCATGCAGTCCTCCGCTGGTCTTATAGGCAGAGTTGTCAAACTTGCCTCCCGCATGAAGTGTGGTAAAAACCAGCCGCTCTGCGGAAACCCCTTTCTCATGCATGTCCACAGGAATTCCTCGGCCGTTGTCATCTACGGTACAGGAACCGTCCTTCTCCAGAACCACATGGATCCGGTCGCAGTACCCTGCCAGATGTTCATCCACTGCATTGTCAACAATTTCATATATCAAATGATTCAGACCTTTCCGTGACACGCTTCCGATATACATACCGGGGCGCTTGCGGACCGCCTCCAGACCTTCCAGAACAGAGATACTGCCTGCATCATAAGTTTCCTTTTTTGCCATGCTGTTACATTTCCTTTCTTTCAATCCTATGGACATATCTGTTGTCCGGAACTTTTCTATCTTTCTAATAGTAAACATCAGTTCTATTATGATAACCCATTTTCTACCTGTTTGGCAAGAAAAAAAAACCAATCAAGTATCTGCTTGATTGGTTTTTATCATTTCTAACAGCCAGTACGGGAATCGAACCCGTGTTTTCGCCGTGAGAGGGCGACGTCTTGACCCCTTGACCAACTGGCCTTGTTTTAACTGACTTATTTAGTATACACTACTTTACGAAAAATGCAAGTCTTTTTTTATATTTTTAAGAATTTTTGATAAAACAAAAAAATTTTGATAAAGAAAAAAAAGTGCTTGCATATTTCTCAGAACTGGTGTATACTGAACAAGTCGGTTAAGACATGGCCAGTTGGTCAAGGGGTCAAGACGTCGCCCTCTCACGGCGAAAACACGGGTTCGATTCCCGTACTGGCTGCTAGGAATATTCAACGAAAACCTTGATTTTTCAAGGTTTTTCTTATTTTCGGACATAAAAAGTGTAGTTACATTTTTTGAATGCAGGCTACACTTTTTTATATATACAATCTCATCTGTTTCCATAATGATAGCGACATGCAAGAATATATACATTTTCATCGTCAATTTTGTAAATCAATCGATCCTTATCATTCACTCGTCTGCTCCAGAATCCTGCCCGAAGGGCTTTTTATATCATAGGCAAATGCACAGCACTTTCCTATGATAAAATAAAACTGCACAGCACTTCACAGGGCATATCACCCGTAAGTACTGTACAGTCTGTAAAACGCTTACTTCTCTTCCTCAGGATCCTCTGCCGGTTCTGCCGGAACGAAAACTCTGGACTTTTCTTTATTCTGCTTTTTATTTCCGGCCGCTTTTTCCTGCGCTTCTCTGCAGAATTCCATCTGGGAATTGACAAGCGCCTTTCCTCTCTTATCCAGTTTCACATAAGTTCCATCCGGCTGAAGAATATGTGCTTTAACATTGTCTTTAAATTCCAGATCCAGAACATGGATGGCTTCCGCACGAATCGACTCGTCTTCTACAGGGAAGACAATCTCCACACGGCGGTCCAGATTACGCGGCATCCAGTCTGCACTTCCCATATAAACTTCTTCATTTCCGCCATTGCAGAAACAGAAAATACGGCTGTGTTCCAGAAATTCCCCAACAATGGAGCGTACATGGATATTCTCACTGACACCAGGAATGCCCACTTTCAGACAGCAGATACCGCGCACCAGAAGATCGATCTGTACCCCGCAGGAGGACGCATAATACAAAGCTGACATGATCACCGGATCACAGAGAGAATTCATCTTTGCACGGATATAAGCCGGAAGCCCGTTTTTCGCATTTTCCGCTTCTCTCTCGATCAGCTTCAGGAAACGATTCTTCATCCAGATTGGAGCCACGATCAGTTTGTTCCATCGCTTCGGTTCCGAATAACCGGAAAGCATATTAAATACGGCTGTTGCATCTTCTCCGAAACGTTCGTCGCAGCTGAACACGCCACAGTCTGTATAAAGTTTGGCAGTGGAATCATTATAGTTACCGGTCGCCATATGCACATATCTGCGGATTCCGGTTTCCTCTCTTCTGACCACCAGGGTAATCTTGCTGTGTGTCTTCAATCCCACAAGACCGTAAATAACATGACAGCCCGCTTTTTCCAGCATTTTCGCCCAGACGATATTGTGCTCCTCATCGAAACGCGCTTTCAACTCCACCAGAACGGAAACCTGCTTGCCGTTCTCGGCAGCCTGTGCAAGTGCCGCAATGATCGGAGAATTGCCGCTGACACGATACAGCGTCTGTTTGATAGCCAGAACATCCGGATCTTTTGCAGCCTGACGCACAAAATTCACAACAGGATCAAAACTCATATACGGGTGATGCAAAAATACATCTCCCTCACGGATAACCTGGAAAATATCCTTGTCATTCTGAAAAGCCGGCACAGGAGCAGGTACATATTTCGGCGTCTTGTACTCATCAAAGCCGTCCAGTCCGTAAACCTTCATCAGCATCGTCAGATCCAGCGGACCGCTGATGGAAAAGATATCTTCATTTTTAATTTCAAATTCTGTTTTCAGTATTTTCAGAAGACGTTTATCCATCTTGTCTTCCACTTCCAGACGGATCACTTCTCCCCACTGACGCTTTTTCAGCTGCTTCTGGATTTCTACCAGAAGATCCTCTGCTTCATCCTCGTCAATACTCAGATCCGCATTTCTCATAATACGGTACGGATGGGCACATACCACATCATTGCTCAAAAACAGTTTACCGATATTTCTCTCGATAATCTCCTCCAGCATGATCACTGCTCTCACACCCTCTTTGCCGGACGGGATCTCAATCACACGCGGCAGCACGGAGGGAACCTGCACCGTGGCAAATTCCAGTACTTCTTTGTCTTTTTTGCGGTCTTTTTTCGAAATCAGTGCTCCGATATTCAATGTCTTATTCCGGATCAGCGGGAACGGTCTGGAAGAATCCATCGCCATAGGAGTCAATACCGGATAAACATTATCCTCAAAATAGCGGTCCACATACTCTTTCTGATCATCCGTAAGCTCCTCATGCTCCAGAATCATATGTAATCCTGCTTTTTCCAGAAGAGGGAGGAGGGAACGGGTCAGCGTATTATACTGTGTATGCACCAGTTCATGGGTCTGGGCGCTGATTTCTTTCAGCTGTTCCTTCGGTGTCAGTCCGGCAATGTCCGTTTTTTCATATCCGGCATGCACCTGATCTTTCAGAGACGCCACACGCACCATATAAAATTCATCCAGATTGGAAGAAGTAATACTTAAAAATTTCAGCCTGTCAAACAGTGGAAGACTTTTATCCCTTGCTTCACTCAGAACCCTTTCATCAAACTTCAGCCAGCTCAACTCTCTGTTTACAAAATATACCGGTTTTTCAAAATTTTTCAGATCCATCATTGCACCCACCTCTACATTTTTCTCTTGCGTCTGAGAACCAGACGGATACCAAATACTTCCTCAAAGAACTTGACCTTATCTTTCAGCAGTCCCAATTCCAGAGAAATATCACGATTGGAATCGATGATCAGCTGCAGTTCTCTGTCTTTCAGAACTGCGCGCAGCCCCTGTACTTTCTGATAATGGCTTCTGTCCATCGCATTGGCCAGACGGAGAATTGCCGTCAGTTTTGCCACAAGAAGATAACGTTTCCTGTCAAGGCCGGAACCATCATCGTTCCTTTCATCATAATATACAAATTCTGTCGTATTATACCGCACCGCATTGGCAATGATCTGTCTCTCCTCCGTGGAAAGCCCGATTATTTCTGTTGCCATAATGATCCGGTAGGAACACTCTGCCACATCTCCGAGACTGATGTATTTTCCGCAGTCATGAAGCTGTACAGCAATCTGGAGAAGCAGCCGTTCTCTGGAGCCCATGCCATGCACCTTCTTCAT
This sequence comes from Blautia sp. HCP3S3_G3, assembly GCF_052063365.1. NCBI lineage: Bacteria > Bacillati > Bacillota > Clostridia > Lachnospirales > Lachnospiraceae > Blautia > Blautia sp. HCP3S3_G3. The sequence continues at coordinate 284,548 of NZ_JBQHXR010000002.1, forward strand.
GCTGTCAAAAATAGTCAGTGCCAGATCTGTCGTTCCCTGAATATGATTCTTTCCGCTGGAATAGCGCTTTGCAATATTTCTGGAAGCCACCAGAATATCATTCTCAAAATTGTGAACACTCTTAATGAATTTCTTCTTCTCGCCAAAATCATAGGCAAGCCCGTCAAGAAGGGAAACTCCGGGAACCCAGATGGACTCCGCATTGAAAATATCCAGGAAATTCTTACAGATGACCATCGTTGGAATGACAAGGGAGGCATATTCTTCATCCATCCCAAGTTCTTCCGCCAGAACTTCTTCCGTCTTATCTACCGTATTCTGATAACGGTTGATAAATTCCGCTCTGGTAATAATATGATCGTCCAGTTCTTCTTTGAAGATCGTGTCTGTCAGAAGATCTCCCATGAGAATCACATTTTTGATATCCCGGTCTTTCAGATGCAGCCGCTGAAAGGCAGTCAGGTCATTTCGGATAAATTCTTCAATCAGCTGGTCATAATGGATATTCTGCTTGCCAAGCTCTTTCAGACGTTCACGGATACGAAGACTTCCCATTTTCAAACTCTGCGTGGTCACCAGCGCATCCTTGTCAAACAGAGAGACCTGCAGGCTGCCGCCGCCCACATCCAGAATGGCGGTTCCTTTCTGGATCATTTTCTTAAATCCGGTTTCAATGGCTGCGATTGATTTGTACCCCAGGAAATGCTGCTCCGCATTACTTAATACTTCAATTCTTACGCCTGTTCTCTGATAAATCTGCTCAATGATCAGGATTGGATTTTTCAATTCGCGAAATGCACTGGTTGCGCATGCCCGGTATTCCTCCACACCGAACTCCTTCATCATCTTTTTGAAATCCTGCAGAATCTCGCACAGCTCATCCACCATATTGACATCCAGACGACCACCCGTATAAGAACCCCTTCCCAATTCCAGACGATATCTTACGTAGTTCAGTTCTTTGAATCCCGCCTTTCTCGAAAATTCAAAGATTTTCATACTGGTTTCGTATGACCCCACATCAATTGCTGCAAAAGTTGTCACTGCCATATCCCCATCTCCTTCTTCAGCGGTTCCCTGTTACCGCATTAATTTTCCACTGTTCCAAGCAGATAATCAATAAACTGCTGCGCTGTTCTTCCGGTCAGGCCGCCGTGGGACAATTCCCATTTGTTGGCTTCCAGCATCAGCTGTTCTTCCGGCATGGTAATTCCGTAACGCTGTGCCAGAACTCTGACGATATTCTGGAATTCTTTTTTGTTCGGAGCACCGAAATAGATACGAACGCCAAAACGGTATACCAGGGAAAGCTTCTCCTGCACGGTATCGGAAGAATGCAGATCGTCATCATCCATAATCTCCAGCTTATCACTGGAACGCTCGCGTACCAGATGGCGCCGGTTGCTCGTGGCATAAATCAGAATATTGTCCGGTTTTTTCTCCAGACCGCCCTCAATTACTGCTTTCAGATATTTGTATTCGATTTCAAATTCTTCAAAGGACAGATCGTCCATATAAATAATAAACTTATAATTCCGGTTCTTGATCTGAGCGATCACATCATTCAGATCCTGGAACTGATGCTTATAAACTTCAATAATACGGAGTCCCTCGTCATAGTAACGGTTCAGGATTCCCTTAATACTGGATGATTTGCCGGTGCCGGCATCTCCAAACAACAGACAGTTGTTGGATTTTCTTCCCCTGACAAATGCTTCGGTATTCTCAATGAGTTTCTTCTTCGGAATCTCATAGCCCACCAGATCATCCAGCTGCACATGAGCAATCCTGGTAATCGGTTCGATGACTACTTTTCCATTGTCATCATGTGCAATGCGGAACGCCTTGTGCAGTCCCAGCTTGCCTACACCAAAATCCTTGTAAAACTGCACCATGTCTTCCATAAATTCTTCCGTTGTCTCTGCAGCAGCCAGTGTTCTGCTCATACTGCAGATTCTGTCACGGATTCTGGAATTGAACATCTTGCTGTTGCCATTGACATTCTGATAGTCGCAGATGACCTTACAGCATGCAGTTCCAAACACACTTCCAAGCTTTTCCAGATCAAAATCATACAGTTCTTTAAAGATTGCAAAATCATTTCTTGCAAGCTCATTGATACTGCCTTCCACTGCTCCCCTGATTTCACTCGCCGTACTGAAGGCATTTTCGTGATTGACCAGAAGGAACGTCAGATAATTGTGCCACAGATTCCCGGAAAATCCGTAGGAACCTGCCATTTCCACCAGACCGTTCATACACTCAAAAAACGTATTTTCCTGTTCTTTTAACTGTTCCTGACCACTCTCACAGGCATTCATCAGAGCTGTCATTTTCTCCAGAATCTCTCCGTGCTGAAAATCACGGTAGAGTACACATTCCTGAATCCTAACCATTTTTTCATTCTCCTCGTATTTCATGCTTTTTCGCATTGTAATCTCATTCTGCATCTGCAGGATGTTTTTATCACAATATATTTTTCTTGTATTTCTATTCTTTCTCCGCAGCTTGTTCTGCAATGTTTCCTACGCTCTATTCCATCGTCACTGCATAGCAGCCAAGCACACGCATGCGGTTGGCTTCTGCCTGAAGTCCGCGCAGTGCATTCTTTACCGCGCTTTCCTCCAGATTTCCTTCAAAATCCACAAAGAAACGGTATTCCCAGTTTTTCCCCGGAATCGGGCGTGACTCTATTTTTGTCATATTCAATCCATTATAAATAATATGAGAAAGCATATTGTAAAGAGTTCCGCTGGAATGAAGCAGCTCAAAGCAGACACTGATTTTATTGGCTTTTTTTACATAAACCGGATTTCTGCTGACAATGATAAATCTCGTCACATTCTGCCCGTTATGACAGATATTTTCTGCAAGCACCTGAAGCCCGAACACCTTTCCGGCTTCTCTGCTGGCAATGGCTGCATGAGTCTTATCCTGCTCCTCCTGCACCTTCTTGGCAGCACCGGCAGTATTGATTTCTTTCACCTTTTCCCACTGCGGATGTTCCTCCAGGAATTTGCTGCACTGGGCAAGCCCCTGCGGATGGGAGTACACTTTTTTGACATCATCCAGAGATGCCCCCGGCAATCCCAGCAGTACATGATCCACACGGACAGGCTGTTCCCCCACAATATAAAGCTGGTATTCTGTCAGAAGATCATAAATATCCGCCACAATCCCCGCCGTGGAATTTTCAATCGGAAGCACTGCATAATCTGCTCTTCCGCCTGCCACCTCTTCCATGGCATCCCGCCAGGTTTTTACATGGTAGCTGTTGATCTTTCCTTCAAAATAGGCACGCATGGCAGCGTAGCTGTAAGCGCCTTCCACGCCCTGAAAGACCACGCTGACATTTTCCAGAGGAAGTTCATCCACCATTTCGTAATCTTTTTCTTCTTCCACACCATGCTCTGTGAGAAGCTGATACTGGCGTTTGCGGCTGATCGCCATGATCTGCTGAAAAAGTTCCTGGGCTCCAAGGGCATTAAAATCTCCGTGTGCCTTTTCGCGCAGCGCCTGAATCTTGGAATGTTCCCGTTCCGGATCCAGCACTTTTTTGCCGGTAGCGATCTTATATTCCGCTACATCCTCACAGACTTTCATACGTTTCTCGAAGAGCCGGATAATCTCGTTATCAATTTCATCGATTTCTCTCCGGCAGTCCAGTAAATCTATCATGATTTTATCCTCTCTTTATTCTGTACGATTTTTGTCAGTTCTCCGATAAATGACAGAGAACCAAATGCAAGAATCACATCCTCCGGCGCTGCCAGTTCATAAACCCGGTCAACAGCTGCGGAAATGCTTTTCATTGCCTCCACATCCGAATGATACTCCTTCACAGTTTCTGCCAGCTCCTCAGCCGGAAGTGCCCGTGGATTGTCCGGAGTCTGAATCGTCAGGATCTTTCCGGCATAAGAATGTGTTTTCTCAATCACGGTCCTGTAATCTTTGTCACGGAATACCCCCATGATATAATAAATATTCCGTCCCGCAAAATAACGCCTGATGGAAGCCGCCAGCATATCCGCTGCCCCCGGATTATGCGCTCCATCCACAATAAACAACGGCTCTTTCCCGAGTACAGTAAAACGGCCTCCCCAGCAGGTATGTTTCAGCCCCTGCTTTCTCTGGGCAATGGTGGTCGGAAGACCGCGGTTTTCCAGAAGTTCCAGCGTCTTCAGTGCAAGAACTGCATTTTCCGTCTGATAGGCACCTGCAAGAGATATCTCATAAGTTTCCTCCTGATAGCAGAACTTCTGGCCAAAACAATCTGCTTCCACAACTCTGGCTTCGTTCCTGTCTGCGATATGCAGCGGCACCTTTTCGCGATTGCAGGTATCAGTCAGCACCTTTCTGACTTCCGGCTGCTGCACGACTGTCACAGCCTCACATCCATGTTTGATGATACCTGCTTTTTTCTCCGCGATCTCGCTCAGGGTATTTCCGAGAAAGCCCTGATGATCCGGACTTATAGACACAATCACTGCAAGAAGCGGGGCTTTGATAATATTTGTGGCGTCCATATCACCGCCCATTCCCACCTCCAGAAGAACCAGATCACACTTTTCTTCCTGAAAAAAAAGAAAAGCTGCGGCTGTTTCGATTTCAAAAGGAGTCGGATGCGGCAGCCCCTCCGCAGTCATTTCGTTAATTACATTGGAAATTCTGGTTATGTAACCGGCAAATTTATCACGGCTGACTTTCCTTCCGCCAGCTTCCATTCTTTCCCTGTAAGAATAAATCGTCGGCGAAATATATCTTCCCACATGATAACCGGCTTCTGTAAGCACGGTATAAAGATAAGCAATGACAGAACCTTTTCCATTGGTTCCGGCGATGTGAATATATCTGGAGTCGTCCTGAGGATTGCCCAGGCGGCTCATAAGTTCTTTCATATTGGCTAGGCCAAGAACGCTTCCATACTGTTCGGCATCCCTGATATATGCCCGGCTTTGCTGATAGTCCATTTGTCTGCTCCTGTTAACGATAGATTTGCAGCCGTCCATAACACTTACGGCACCGGGCATCTGCCCGTCCATAACAGCTGAACTGCTGCGATATTTATTTCTCCTAAATAATAGCATTCGTGAATGATTTTTTCAAGGTGGGCAATAATAAAATAAGGCTAAAATCATGCAAAGGTGGTAACAGTCCATGAAACATAATTTCCTGCTTTGCGGCTCTGTCGGTCTTTGTCTGGAAGTATTCTGGACAGGCCTCCATTCGCTTATACGCGGTGAAGCAACCATGACCGGGCAGACATCACTTCTGATGTTTCCCATTTATGGCTGTGCGGCGCTGATCAAACCGGTCTATCAGAAAATTTCTTCCCTTCCGGCCGTACTGAGGGGTTGTATTTATACTGCCGGAATTTATTTTGCAGAATTCTTCAGCGGTTCCGTTCTGAAGCACTTCGGTATATGCCCCTGGGACTACAGCGAAACACCCCTGCAGATCAAAGGAATCATACGCCTTGATTATGCTCCTCTCTGGTTTCTGACAGGCCTCCTTTTTGAGAAAATACTTACAAAATCATCTTGAAAAAAAGCCCTGGTTATTATATGATGAAGAACAAGGGAATTTAAGTATTTTTTCATCCCACACATGTACATCTGCCCCGTGCAGATCGTCGCTGTCAGAAAATGGAGGTATGATATGAGACACTTAATGAGCCCGTTGGACTTTTCCGTGGAAGAGCTTGACAAGCTTCTGGATCTGGCCAACGATATCGAAAAGAACCCGAAGAAATACGCTCACACCTGTGACGATAAACGTCTTGCCACTCTGTTCTATGAGCCAAGTACCCGTACCCGTCTCAGTTTTGAAGCTGCAATGATGAATCTGGGCGGTAAGGTATTAGGTTTTTCCAGTGCTGATTCCAGTTCCGCAGCCAAAGGTGAAAGCGTTGCTGATACGATTCGTGTTACATCCTGCTATGCAGATATCTGCGCTATGCGTCATCCCAAGGAAGGTGCTCCGTTAGTTGCATCCATGGCATCTTCTATTCCTGTTATCAACGCCGGTGACGGCGGTCACCAGCATCCCACCCAGACATTAACTGATTTACTTACGATCCGCTCTCTGAAAGGCCGTCTTGACAACCTTACGATCGGTCTGTGCGGAGACCTGAAATTCGGCCGTACGGTTCACTCTCTGATCGAGGCACTGGTGCGCTACGAGAATGTGAAATTTATCCTGATCTCCCCGGAAGAGCTCCGTATCCCAAGCTACATCCGCGAAGATGTTCTGAATCGTCACAATATCGATTTTGTAGAAGTGGAACGTCTGGAAGATGCTATGCCGGATCTGGATATCCTGTACATGACACGCGTACAGAAAGAACGTTTCTTCAACGAAGAAGATTATGTGCGCATGAAAGATTTCTACATCCTGGATACACAGAAAATGGAACTCGCCAAAGAAGATATGTTCATCCTTCACCCGTTGCCCCGTGTCAATGAGATTGCAGTAGAGGTGGATTCCGACCCGAGAGCCGCATATTTCAAACAGGCACAGTATGGTGTTTATGTACGTATGGCACTGATTCTTACATTACTGGAGGTGGATGTATCATGTTAAATGTTGGAGCACTTCGCGAAGGTTATGTTCTGGATCACATCAAGGCAGGTAAGGCTATGACCATCTATCACGACCTGCAGCTTGACAAACTGGACTGTACCGTAGCCATTATCAAAAATGCACGCAGCAACAAAATGGGCAAAAAAGACATCATCAAAGTAGAATGCCCTATTGAAAAACTGGATCTGGACATTCTTGGCTTCATCGATCACAATATCACCGTCAATATCATCAAAGATGAAAAGATCGTTGAGAAAAAAGAGCTGAAACTGCCCAAACAGATCGTCAATGTAATCAAATGCAAAAACCCTCGCTGCATCACTTCCATTGAGCAGGGACTGGATCACATTTTCATTCTGGCTGACCCTGAGAAGGAAGTTTACCGCTGCAAATATTGTGAAGAGAAATACAGAGGAAAGCGTAATAAATAAAACAAAACGCCCCGTCAGGTCTGAAGGAGGAATTCTTCTCAGCCTGTCGGGGTGTTTGGTTTATGGACTTATTTTATTTCATAACAATCTTCTTCACGGTACACCATTTAGAACAATATCTCACATTAGAAACCGTTTTGTATGTGCGTACCCTCACATAATAGGTTTTTCCTTTTGTAAGATTGGAGAATTTCACTCCGCTTACTGTCGATGCTGCATAATAGTCTTTCGGATTTGTAAAGCCTGCACTTTCACAATACTGCACATGATATCCGGTACTTCCGCTGACTTTGTTCCATCTGACCGTCATTTTCCCTGTAGCCGGAACAGTCAGACTGGTAATGAAAGTGGCCTTTGGATATACAGTTACTGTAACCTGTTTCGAGGTCTTTTTGTAAGTGGATGTCTCAGAAGCAGTAATCGTGATTGTTGTCTTTCCAACGCCCTTCAGTGTGACGGTACCTTTACTGGAAATCACAGCCACAGAGGAGTTGCTGGAAGCATAACTTAAGGTACCATTCCCTTTGGTTAGTTTTGCGCCGATGGAAAATGCCTGATCTCCCATGTATTTCTTTACGCTGGAAGCCGTAATTGTCTGTGCAGATTTCGCTGCTGCAATTTTCGAAGTCTGGACAATATATCTTCCGTAATAATTGGAACTGTAGATGCCGATATAGTACGTTCCCTTCGTCAGTGTCAGAGTAGAACTCTTCGCTGTTCCTTTTTTCACAGAAGTCACAATATTAGTAAGCTTGCCGCCTTTGGAATTGTACAGATAGCAGGAAATACCATTCCCGGAATCCAGCGCCTGTGCCTGGAATTTCACTTTGGTCGTAGCACTCAGGGAAAAGCGGTAATAATGGCAAACCTTTCCACTACTGTAAGAAACACTGTAAAGCCGGTTTCCAACGGCAACCGGAAGCGCAGAACTCAGATAATTATTGCTGTAACCCGCAATTTTCGTTGTTCCAACCGTACTCTGACTCAGTTTGGTCGAAAATGAATACGAATACTGTTTGGTGGAAGCATTCTGAATCTGCACATAATAAGTTCCTTTGTTCAATCCCAGATATTTACTCTTGGCCTGATAGCCCCAGTTATTGGAATCTGCAGTCTGATATAAATTATATCCGCCTACGAGTTCTCCTTTGCTGTCCCTTACAGAAAAAGACAGATGCTCACTGTGCCCGCCTGTTTTCAGATAAAAGTATACGATGCTGTTGCTGGTAATAGTGAACTTATAATAATGGCTGCCTTTTTTCATACTGTTTTTGACAGTACTGCCTACCTTAACGGCAGTTGCGTTGGATAAATTCATACCTGCCGCATGGACCGTTCTGTAAGGCATTATAAGCATGACTGCCATCAGCACCGCTAATACGGCGCAGTACCATGTGTTTTTCCGTTCCTTTGTCTTTTCCATCATCATCCCTCCATTTGACCGTTTTTTAATGTTATGATACCATATTTGCCAATATTTTCTGTAAGCTCTGTTCTCCTGTTTTTTATAAGATTTTTCCTGTTCTCTTACACGTTTTGGAACAATCTGCCATTTCATTTGCTTTATTCACAGCAGATCAAATCAATCTTTACAGGATCACTTCGCACACCCAGGGCTTTGGCTCTGCCTGTTCTGTACCATATTTTTCAAATATCAGATTTGCCAGTTTTATGGTTGCCTCTTCGTAAGTAGCACCTCCGCAGTCCAGATCCAGATCGTGACACCCTGCCGGTCCTGTCTCAAACCATACATTTGTCTCAGTATTCCGGTGAGTATCAGATTCTATACATTTCGTAACCGGATCCACTTTGACAACCTCCACATATAAATGTCTGGTATACTCTCCCTCAAAAATTGCATGACATGTGAGAAAATGGTACGCTGAATAAAAATCATTAAATCGTTTGCTGCTCATACACTTACACTCCTTTCTGCGCTTCCATCATACAACATCCCGGAAATTATTTTTTATATTTTTGTCAAAGAAAAATGCAAAGCATTTTCTGTAATATGAGAAAACTTGCACAGGTGTTATTTTATGATTCACACAAATTGTCAACATATTTCGCCTGTGCACCAAACGCGCAAAAACAGGCACCAAATGCATCATATCTGATACTGAAATCATCCTTTCGCCTCTTTTATAGTAATCCTGAACAATTAATTTTTGTTTTTCACTTGTTTTTTCAGATAATACCTAATAAAATAGAACATAATGCATTTATGCAATTTTACCACACAGACAAGGAGTATCCTATGTTCAAAATCGCCATATGCGAAGATGATATCATACATACACAGATCATAAAGAACCTGACAGATCAGTTTTTTCATACAGAATACGAAGTCTCTACCTTCCCGACCGGCACTGAATTCCTGGATTCGCTCAGAGGTAATTCCTGCCCTTATGACATTATCATGACGGACATCGAATTAGGTCCGAATTCCCTTTCCGGTATTTCCCTGGCAGAAAAGATCAACCGGATGAACCCTGATTCCCAGATTATCTTTATCAGTCAGTATCTCCGGTATGTGTCCGCAGTTTATGAAGCAAAACATATTTATTTTGTCGCAAAGGATCAGATACAGGAATATCTTCCAAAGGCGCTGCATACTGCATTGAAAAATCTGGAGGAACTTCGTGGTCAGTATCTGCATTTTTCCAGCGGTACCAAAAAAATTCAGATCCCTCAGAGTGATATTCTATATATGGAACGCATAATGAGAACCACGGAAATTCACACCAGAACAGAAATATATTCCGCACGCGAAAAACTTTCAGAACTGCTGATACAGCTTCCCCCTGCATTTTGTCTCTGCCACAGGAGTTTTGCCGTAAACCTTCGCTCTGCCGCTTCTCTTACGAGGAAAGATATCACATTCGCAGACGGCAGCAGCATCCCTGTTGGACGGACCTATTACGAGGATGTTAAGAAAGCATTTGCCATGATGATCATGCAGAAATAACCATTGCTGTTATCATGAATAACCGGCTGATCATCTGCTATTTTTTCACTGTGCCAGGAAGGAGATTTCATGAATTCTTACGTATATATACTGATTCTTCCCTATATTTGCTGGTCTGCATCCTATTTTTTCTGCAGTGTCCTCAAACCCAGAAGATTTCTGAATCATCCCATACTCACAGTTTTTCTGCTATTGATGGTCAGTGTCCCGGCTGTCATGCTTTTAAAAACACAGAATGTGACTATTGGAACAATTTCCATACAGCTTTTATTTCTTGGGATTGTATTTATTTTTTACTGCGGCACAGTTTCCCGAAAACTGGCCTGTTATTTTATTTACGCAATTTCACTTACCCTGGTAGAGATTCTTGCCTGCAATATTCTGGTCTTGATCCGGCCCCTGTGGGCGGAAGTTCCTATTGCATTCAATGAAATATATTTTGTTACCGACACTGCGGATATCCTGTGTGTCTCTCTTGCGGACATCTGCATCGGAGTTCTCTGTTTTCAAAAAGAATCGGCTCTGCTGAAACGATGTTTTTCTTATCTTCATCTGAAAACCTTCCTTCAGCTTCTGTATCCCGTATATCTTCCGATCATTGCCCAGCAGGTGATTATCAGTCTGACAGAGTATTCGTTATTTCCTGCTCTGGCTGCAGCCTACTGGATTCTCTGCCTGATTTCATATCCTGTTTTCCGAAAGGGTATCCATGTCATTCAGACGCAGGAAGAAGCCGCCATTTTCAGACAGCATCAGCTCCAGTTAATGAAAGAACAATTATCCTTATCCAGAGAAATGGAAAAAGAATATCAGGCTCTGCGCAAATGGAACCATGATGTGGAAAATCACCTTCTGTCCCTCTCCTATCTGATGGACATGGAGAAATATGAACAGGCAGCTTCTTACTGCTGTTCCATAAATACAGAAAACACGTCAGGCAATACCCATTTCGAAAGATACGATAATCCTCATGGAGGTCATTATGAATCGCAAATATCATAAATACATGTTTTTCATATGTGTATTTCTTGCCCAGTTATGCTATTTTCTGGACATTTTTCCGAAGTTTTCAGAAAATGTGATCCAGCCGCTTTTCCTTCTTGGACTGAGTACTCTGCTGATCATCATCCAGTTATACAGGATCATCATGCAGGTGCTGAACGATTCCCGTACTGACGCAGAACTTGCTTCTGTCCAAAAACAGGTGGAATTACAGGAGAATCAGTCCATCATCCTGTCTGAACATCGCAGTGAAACAAAGGCAATCCAAAAGAACATGACAGAAAGACTGAATATGTTTCAATCTCTGCTGGACAGCGGTGATTATGACGGAGCAAAAGCCTGTCTGAATGTAACACTCAGCCAGTTCCAGGAAAAGCGTTTCCGTCCCTGCTGTCAGGATAATCTTCTGAATGCCATTCTGGAAGGGAAACGTAAAATCGCTTCCAGGCATCACATTCAGGTAGAATATGAGATCCTGCTCCCGGAGGAATATGGGATTTCCGTCACAGATCTAAGCAGTGTCATTTTTAATCTGCTGGATAACGGCATCGAAGCATGCTTAAACTCCCGGTGTCCGGAGCCTTATATTTCCTTTTCCATCTGTAAAAATAAAGAATTTCTGACTCTCCACATGTGCAACACCAAAAATCCTCAGGATGTCTTTACCTGGGAAACTACAAAAAACGACCCGCAGAATCATGGTCTGGGGCTTTCCATTATTGAGGAAATCTGCGGTCAGTATGACGGCACCTTCCAATGTCAGGATCTTGGCGACACCTTTGATTCCGTCGCTCTGATGCGCTGTTGACTATTAAAAAAAGGAGTAAACGAACTATGGATTCTTACGTATATTTTCTTATCCTTCCCTACATTTGCTGGTCTGCTGCCTATTGTTTCTGCAGCATCCTCACGCCGAAAAAGTTTCTGAAATATCCCATGGGCACTATACTCCTCCTGTACTTTATATTTGTTCCCATCACCATGGTTCTGAAAACCCGCAGCGTCCTTCTGGGCACCATCTCCATACAGATTTTGTTCATCAGCGTTATTTTCTTTTTTTTCCAGGAAAAATTCCTGAAAAAACTTGCCTGCTATTTTATCTTTGCTATCACAGTCACAGTTGTGGAGCTTGTTTCCGCGAATTTATTGGTCCTGATCCGGCATCTCTGGTCCGCTTCCTCACTGAATTCCACACTGATGTACCGTCTTTCTGACCTGCCGGATGTGATCTGCATATCCATACTTGATACTGTGATCGGCATTTTCTGGGTACAAAAAGAGGTTGCCTTATTAAAACGCTGTTTTTCCTATTTAAACACCAGAACTGTTCTTCAGCTTCTTTTTCCTGTATTATTCCCGATTTTCGGACAGGCCATGCTGCTGCACCAGACGGAATCCGTTTTTTTCCCGTTTCTTGTGGTGCTGTACTGGAGCTTCTGTGTGTTCTCCTATCCTTTATTCTACAGAGGCCTGCAGAATATCCAGGCTCAGGAACGAATTGCAAATAAAAAAAGGCAGCAGCTTCAGCTGATGAAAGATCAGCTCTCCTTCTCCCGGGAACTGGAAAAAGGATACCAGGCTCTGCGCAAATGGAACCACGATGTGGAAAATCATCTTCTGTCCCTCTCCTATCTGATGGATATGAAAAAATACAAAGAAGTGGAATCCTATTGCTGCTCCATGGCACTTTCGCCTGCAGTCAATACGAGCACAGGCAACTCTGGCTCTGACACGCATTCAGATTCCTTAACTCATACTGATTCTTTTATACAGGAGGAAACTGATGCAGCTTCAGAACCTAAGCTTCGCACAGATATAGATACAGATGCAGAGACTGAAATCACTGTACAAAACAAATGCAAAGCAATCCTGAAGAAATACCTGGCAAAAAGAGAACAAAAGCGTACCGTTCCCCGAAAACGTCCTCTCCTTCAGCTCAGTTACAACAAATACCTGTTTTTTATATCCATGGCATGCATGCAGTTCGTCTGGTTTCTGGATGTTTTTTCGTTTTTTTTCCAAAAAGCCTTCCAGTCCCTGATCCTTCTTGGTTTCTTTTCCATGGTAATTCTGATTCAGATGTATATCCTTATCATGAAGGTTCTGGATTCAGTTCATACGGACATGGAAATTGCGGCAGTAAAAAAACAGGCAGAACTTCGTGAAGAACACTCTGCCATGCTGTCTGAACGCAGGAAAGAATCCCTGAATATTCAACAAAATATGCAGAACCGGATTGAAATGTTTCAGTCCCTCCTGGCCAGTGGAAACTATGACGAAGCTGATGCATACCTTAAAGAAACCATCAGCAAATTCCAGCAGGAACGCTACCACCCCTGCTGTCAGGACAATCTCCTCAATGCCATTCTTGATGGAAAGAAAAGACTTGCAGCAAAAGAACATATCCGGACAGATTATAAAATCCTTCTCCCGGAAAACTGTCCGATTCCTGCCGCAGATCTGAGCAGCATCATCTTCAATCTGCTGGATAACGGAATAGAAGCATGCCTTCATTCTGCCAGCCCGGATCCCTTTATCAGGCTTTCTTTATACAAGAATAAGGAATTTCTCACATTCCATATGGAAAATTCCAAAAACCCGGACACTCCGTTTTCTCATAATACCACAAAAGACGATACGCAAAACCACGGTCTCGGACTTTCCATCATCGAAGAAATCTGCGGGAAGTACGATGGTACTTACCAGTGGCAGGATCTGGGTGATACCTTTGATTCTGTCGTACTTCTGAGAATAAACGAGTCTTAAAGCCAAAAGAATTCGCTGAAAACAAAGTTTCCAATACGATAAAAAAACGGCTGCCCTATCCATTCACTTCGAATGAATAAGGCAGCCGCAATACGTTGTTTCTGTCTTATCTGATGATTTCTCATCATACATATCCGGTTATTTACTTTTACTGCACAAGCCAACCGATAAGCCGGGTTATGTCATTGGGTGATCATCTATCTAGGCCTTCCGTCACCGGGAGGCTCAAGCGACCCACCTGAAAGCACGACGGGCAGCCGTATCGCTTTCTTCTCGGTCTTGCTTCGAATGGAGTTTACATGTGCCCTTTCTGTTACCAGAAAGGCGGTAGTCTCTTACACTGCCTTTCCACCCTTACCTTCTAAAAGAAGGCGGTTTATTTCTGTTGCACTGGTCTGGGAGTCACCTCCACCGGACGTTATCCGGCATCCTGCCCTGCGAAGCCCGGACTTTCCTCGTCTGTACCCTTTCGTCTGTACAGCCGCGATCACCTGGCCGACTTGCGCAAATGTTATTTTATTATGATTCACACAAATTGTCAACATATTTCGCCTGTGCATCTATAATCTGTATACACCTGTTCATCTACAATCTGCATCATCCTGTTGATTACTGAGAACAGAGTAAACAGTAACGCCTGTTGTAAATATTTCTTACTGCTTATATCCTTTCTCTTCTTTATACATCAAAACAGCTTCCGCCCACAAATTCCCGCAAAATAGAATTATGAGGAATGTCCTCGCTTGGTACAGGTACAAAATAATCCAGGAACTTCAGAAGTCTCTTGGCCTCCAGATATTCCGGTGCATTCCTGTCAATCCCGAACAGAAGCGGCTCTGCATATACTTTCAGGCAGGCAAGCTCATACACCAGAGCAGAATTAAACATGGCATCCGCATCCTCCTGGAACGGAAAAATATTCTCTTCCTCACCCCTGCGCACAGATGGCCATCTCGCAATGGTATCTTTCGCAGCAGTCCCTCTTGTTCTCGCATCACGGACAATTCTCCGGATCAGTCGCCCATCCGTAGTGGGAATTCGGTTGTGCTCATCAATATTCAGCTGGGTCAGTGCACTGATATAAATTTTGTATTTGCTTTCTTTTGGAAGAGCATAGCTCAGCCGGTCATTCAGTCCATGAATTCCCTCAATGACCAGAATATCATCCGGACCAAGCTGAAGATAATCGCCTTTATATTCACGGTGACCTGTCTTAAAATTGTACACCGGAAGTTCCACACGCTCACCCCGCATCAGTCCAAGCATATCTTTATTAAACTGCTCCACGTCAATGGCTTCCAGACATTCATAATTTTTCTCTCCGAACTCATCCAACGGAGTTTTTTCTCTGTCCACAAAATAATTATCCACTGCGATGGGATGCGGTTTCATGCCATGAGCAGTCAGCTGAATGGAAAGTCTGTGTGAAAAAGTTGTTTTTCCGGAAGATGACGGTCCTGCGATCATGACAAATTTTTTATTTCCTGCTTCTGCAATATGCTCTGCAATTCTAGAGATTTTCGCTTCCTGCAAAGCCTCCTGCACAAGAAGAATATTTCGGATTCCCTCCCTGGTGATACGGTCATTCAGATCACCCACACAGGAAATATCCATTTTTTCGATCCATTCCTGAGATTCTTTCTGCACCTGAAAGATTTTTTCTTCCGGACAGAATGGCGGAATCACATCCGGAGCACTGTATTCGGGAAGCTCCAGTACAAATCCCTCATCATATAACTTCAGATCAAAGTATCGGATATAACCGGTATGATTTGCCATATATCCATAAAAATAATCTTCATAGTCTCCAAGACTATACAGATTTACGCTGGATCCCATACGATAACGGAATAACTTTTCCTTACCATACATTTTGTTCTCATGAAACAGGCGTATCGCATCATCTGTACTGACAGAACGTTTGAGGATGGGCATCTGTGCATCCACGATCTCATGCATCCGTGCCTTCACCTGATCCACAAATTTCTGATCCGGCTTCCTGCTGCCGGCTATCGTAAAATAGAATCCGGAACCCACAGAATAATGGATGGCAACTTTATCCACAGTATCTTTGCCCGTCACGTCACCGATTGCTTTGAGAAGAACCAGACAGGCGGTTCTCCGGTAAGTCTTATTTCCAATAGGATCTCCGGTAGTCAGAAACGTCAGGTTTTCGTCTTTTTTCAGCAATTTATGCAGTTCACGAAGCTTCCCGTCAGCCATAACCAGAATGATCGGATCATCTTTTCTCTTCTGAAAATCTTCCGCAATTTCTGCGTAACTGATTCCCTTCGGGTATTCTCTGGTTTCACCATCCACAATTACTTTACACATTTTTTCTTCCATGCAGTTCCCTCCTTCTTATAGATTCTCCTGCGGAAATCTATGCTGTTATTTTATTCTATGATCAGCGTATACGGCTGCTGCACTTTCGCACAGGAAATCTGAAGCTCCGGAAATTTTTCCTGAAATCTCTGTTTCATGGCTTCCATAAAAATATATTCGGTACCATAATGCCCGGCATCAATCAGACACACTCCCTGATCTAACGCATCCAGAGCTGTATGATGATCAATATCACCGGTCACATACACCTGTGCACCGGATGCAAGAACATCCTTCATCAGACTCTTGCCGCTTCCGGTACAGATGGCCGCACGCTCTACTTCTGCTGTAAGATTTCCATATACTTTTACATCCGGAAGAGAAAAGGCTCTTTTTACCAATCCGGCACATTCTTCCAGGGTCATTCTGTGAGAAAGTTTCCCCACACGTCCGATTCCTTCCTTCTTTCCATCCCGTTCCCCGGTCACAGAAAGAACCGACCGTTCCTGAAGCTCCAGAAGATCTGCACTCAGATCTGCCATTCCCAGAATATCATAATTGGTATGCATGGCATAATACTGAATTCCGTTCTGAATCAGTGACAGCACTTTTCTTCCGATAAAATCATGATTGTTGATCCGCTTCATTCCTCCAAAAATCATGGGATGATGCGTCACGATCATATCCGCTCCCGCATGGATTGCCTGCTCCAGAGTTCCTTCTGTCAGATCCAGTGCAAGGAACACGTGGTGCACTTCTTTTTTATCATCACCCACGAGAAATCCCACATTATCCCAGTCTTCCGCAAAAACAGCCGGATACTGGCTTTCCAGCCAGGAGATTACTTCATTCACTTTCATATCGCTCAAGAGCAGCCAAAACCAGCTGCTTTTCCTCCTGTATCTCTTTCATTCGTCTGGCAGCAGTCTCAGAGGGTGCCTGCAAAAGTCTGTCCAGAATCTCCTCCCGCAGCCGAAGCTCTCTTTCCAGATATTGTTTCAGAACCGGATGCCTCTGTTCAAGCAGGAGTTTTCCGAACCACTCTTCTGCTGCAGTATACGGCGGCAGTTCTTTCTCCAAAGACTTCACAGCCTTCATCATAGGGTAAAATTTCCCCTCTTCCAGTATGATGTCCTCTTTGACGATCTCCCATCCGTTTTCTCTGATAAAATGCCGAAAATGTCCGATATCTGACTGCGGCTGGAGAATCAGTTCCTGAAAGCTTTCCCTGACTTCCGCTCCTTCTGTGAGGATTTTTTCCATCAGAGGTCCTCCCATTCCGGCAATCACCAGAGTCTCACATTCCCCTGGTTTCAGTGCTTCCAGTCCATCGGAAAGGCGGGTTTCTATGTAGTTCCCGAGGCCATACTCCAACAGATGTTCCCGTGCTCTGGACAGAGGACCTTTGCGCACATCCATGGCAATGGCTCCGGGAATCTTATGATTCAAAACCAG
Organism: Blautia sp. HCP3S3_G3; assembly: GCF_052063365.1. Classification (NCBI taxonomy): domain Bacteria; kingdom Bacillati; phylum Bacillota; class Clostridia; order Lachnospirales; family Lachnospiraceae; genus Blautia; species Blautia sp. HCP3S3_G3. The sequence goes on from NZ_JBQHXR010000002.1 coordinate 302,077, forward strand.
ATATACCGGCAGATATCCATGATCACACCCCACATCTGCCAGCCGGTTTCCTTCCGTCACCATAGCAGCAATCGCAGACAATCTTAAGGATAATTGCATCGTACATGCTCCTTAATCCAGATAATCTCTCAGTTTTCTGCTGCGGCTCGGATGACGCAGTTTGCGCAGAGCCTTGGCTTCAATCTGACGGATACGTTCTCTTGTTACATTAAACTCCTTGCCTACTTCCTCCAGAGTACGGGCACGTCCGTCATCCAGGCCGAAACGCAGGCGGAGCACTTTCTGTTCACGCTCGGTAAGTGTACTGAGAACTTCATTCAGCTGTTCTTTGAGAAGACTGAACGCTGCGGCATCTGCCGGAACCGGAACATTATCATCCTGAATAAAATCACCCAGATGGCTGTCTTCTTCCTCTCCGATCGGAGTTTCCAGAGAAACCGGCTCCTGCGCGATTTTCAGGATTTCACGAACACGCGCTTCCGACATATCCATCTCTCTTGCAATTTCCTCCGGAGAAGGTTCACGGCCAAGCTCCTGAAGAAGCTGACGGGAAACACGGATCAGCTTATTGATGGTTTCTACCATATGCACAGGAATACGGATCGTTCTGGCCTGATCTGCAATCGCTCTGGTAATCGCCTGACGGATCCACCAGGTAGCATAAGTACTGAATTTATATCCCTTGCGGTAATCAAATTTTTCCACAGCTTTGATAAGACCCAGATTGCCTTCCTGAATCAGATCAAGAAACAGCATCCCTCTGCCCACATAGCGTTTTGCGATGCTGACAACAAGACGGAGATTGGCCTCTGCAAGACGTTTTTTGGCACTTTCATCGCCCTGTTCCATTCTCTGCGCAAGCTTGATCTCTTCATCTGCGGAAAGAAGCGGAACCTTACCGATTTCTTTCAGATACATACGGACAGGATCTTCAATGCTGACGCCTTCCGGAACAGAAAGGTCGATCTTTTCCATATCAATTTCTTCTTCTTCGTCCAGCTTGTCCAGATCAATATCTTCATCCAGGATCAGATCATCCACATTCTCCGTGGTACGAAGGACATCCACTCCGCTGGCTTCCAGAAAATCCAGTACTTTTCCCATCTGATCCACGTTCAGCGGCTGATCTTTAAAAAAGTCACTGACTTCATCAGATTCCAATACATTTTTTTTCTTTCTTGCAAGCTCCAGAAGTTCTACCAGTTTTTCACTGAATTTGCCCATATTCATTTCCATAGGTGCTTTGTACCTCCATATTCTATAGTTTAGCCTTATTCAAAAGAAATATGCAGCTGCTGTCTTTTTCGCCCGAGCTCTTCCAGCTCTTTTTTGGCTTTTACCAGTTCCTGCAGACCATTCATATCTGTCGGGTCCCAGGTACGGTTGCGCTCGGCCAGGCTTTCCTCCTTGATCCGCAGAAGCGTATCTGCAAAAGCCCGGTTCTGTTCCTGTTCAGACTCCAGATGGATCGTCGCATTGAACAGGGATGCCACTTCTCTCTGCTCCTCACTGTCCGAAAAAGCATTGAGCAGTCTTGCCGGATTCACCTCGCCGTTCGCCTTCTGTTCATAAAGCATTTCTGCCACCTGGCGGTAAAGGGGGACCACAAAGTCGGAAGGAGACAGATATTTTTCCACAGTGTCGAAAATTCCCGGATACGTTACCAGCCAGGTAAGCATCAGTTTCTGGGCTTTTTCTCCTGCAGATTCCTTTTTTTTCTTCATCTCTCCTGAACTTTTTGGCTGTATACGCTGCTCGGCAGGTGTACCTTTGATTGCCAGCGTATTCACCCTTTTGCGAAGATCCTCGCTGCTGATTCCATACCGGCCTCTGTATTTTTTTACAATGGCTTCGATATAGAGATTCCGTTCCAGTTCGTCGTTCAGTTCCAGCAGCATCTGCGCGCATCGTTCAAAGAAACGGTTCTGTCCCTGCGGTTCTTCCATCGGGAATTCTCCTTCTGCGATGCTGACACGGAACATAAAACTGTCCATTGCCTGTCCCAGGCGTTCCTCAAACGCCTCTGCACCAAGATTCTTGATGAATTCATCCGGATCTTTGTACGGTTTCAGACTGACAACCCTGGAATTGACTCCGGCTTCCCGCAGAATCGGGATTGCCCGGAGCGCTGCCCGGATCCCTGCCTCATCACTGTCGTAAAGAAGCAGAACTTCCTGCGTGTACCTTTTCAGAAGGCTGGCATGACCTGAGGTCAGTGCTGTTCCAAGGGACGCCACCGCATTGGTAAATCCCGCCTGATGCATGGAAATCACATCCATGTATCCTTCACACAGGATCAGATAATTTTTTCTTGTGGTCCTTGCAATATTCAGCCCGTAAAGGTTCCGGCTTTTATCAAAAATTTTCGTCTCCGGAGAATTCAGGTACTTGGGCTTGGCATCGCCCATGACACGTCCTCCGAATCCGATGACACGATTATTGACATCCATGATTGGAAAAATCACACGATTCCAGAATTTATCATACATTCCATGGCGTTCATCCACATTAAAAAGACCAGATTCCCGCAAAAGATCATCGCTGTAATTTTTTCCTTTTAAATATTTGTACAAATCATCACTGTACTTGTCCGAATATCCCAGACCGAATTTCCGGATGGTCTCATTACTGAGACCGCGGTCAGTCAGATACTGGTAGGCTCTTGCACCGTTTTCTCTTCGAAGCTGATAATAAAAATACTGTGCCGCCTGCTTGTTGATCTCCAGCAGGGCCGCTCTGCGCTCTGCCTTCTCTCTGGCTTCTCTGGAATATTCGATTTTCGGCAGTTCCACTCCGGCTCTGTCCGCCAGATGCTTCACCGCTTCTCCGAAGGAAAGATTCTCGTATTCCATAATGAATGTATAAACATTGCCCCCGGCACCGCATCCAAAGCAATAATACATCTGCTTGGATGGTGTCACAGAAAAAGAAGGCGTTTTTTCATTATGGAAAGGACAAAGTCCGAAATAAGAGCTTCCTTTCCTAGTCAGCTTGACATATTGGGATATTACATCTACAATATCATTTTTCATACGGACATCTTCAATGATATCGTCCGAATACCGCATATATATCCTCCTTATCGTTCAATAAACTTCCCATGAATGGGGTATGTATATTTCCCGGAATTTTTCCATGGAATACTGATCTGTCATACCGGAAAGATAATCGCAGACAACCTGGGATTTTTTCTCTCCACGGTGTATCAAATCCCGGTATTCTCTGGACATGGCATCCGGGTGCTCTATATAATATTCATATAATCTCTTCAGCATATCAACAGCCTTTTTTTCTTCCCTTTTCGCCATCGGACTTTCATAAACGTTCCGGAACATCAGGGAGCGAAGATCCATCATCGCTTCCTGAATCTCACCGGACATGGCGATCCGGTCTTTCTCAAAGCTGTTTTCGATAATATCGTGAACAAATGTATTCAGTCTTTCTCTGGTAGTATACCCCAGAAGCATGCGCAGGGTAACGGGAATATCGTCTTCTGAAAGAATCCCCGCACGCTGAGCATCATCCATATCATGATGAATATAGGCGATTTTGTCAGAAAGACGGACAATCTGGCCTTCCAGAGTCGCCGGATGGGCACTGGTTCCATGATTCAGAATCCCATCTCGTGTTTCCCACGTCAGATTCAGCCCCTCCCCGTTCTTCTCCAGAACCTCTACTACCCGGACACTCTGACGGAAATGGGCAAATCCGTCCGGATTGACCTGATCCAGCGCGCGCTCACCTGCATGACCGAAGGGAGTATGTCCCAGATCATGTCCCAGCGCGATCGCCTCTACCAGATCCTCATTCAGCCGGAGAGCCTTTGCAATCGTTCGCGCAATCTGGGATACTTCCAGGGTATGGGTAAGACGGTTTCTGTAATGATCTCCCTGCGGTGCCAGAAATACCTGGGTCTTATCTTTCAGCCGCCGGAATGCCTTGCTGTGCAGAATACGATCCCGGTCTCTCTGGTAAACGGTACGGACATCACATTCCTCTTCCGGACGCTCTCTGCCTCTGGAATGTCCGCTGTGCGCAGCATACGGGCTCAACAGTTCCAGTTCTCTCTGTTCCATGCTTTCCCTGATGTTCATAAGCATTCCCTCCATGTTCCCACAGACTGACAAAATACCTCTTATTAATTATATTCTACAACAAACCACAAATTCCTTTTTTATTTTTATTTTTTTTAATATTGTGGACAAAATGGCGGAACTGTCCACTCTATTCGCAATAACTCACAAATCTTTTTCACCGTAACGAAAAAGAGTACTAAGCTAAACCAATAAATATTTACTGACTTAGTTCAATACTCTTCTCTTCCTGCATACAAGAAAACTCCCTGCCTGTATTAGTCGATGTACTAATTTCAACTCACCATGGATTTCCATGAAAATCAGCACCTCAAATTTCTTCGTTTTTGGGTACAAAAAATGCGGAAGATGGGACTTGAACCCACACGAGCGCAATGCTCACAAGATCCTTAGTCTTGCTCGTCTGCCAGTTCCGACACTTCCGCATATCGCATTTCATGGAATACCTCATTCCTCGCGACTCAATTAATATACCAGATACTCCAATTAAAGTCAACAGTTTTTTTTAAATTTTTTCAAAAAAATACTCAATTCACGAAAATACACGTTTTTTCGTAAATTACTTCACCTATAACAAACAAGATTTTGTATAGATATTATGATGATGGGGTCAAAAGGTATTTTGACCCTTGTATCATATTATAAAACCGATATACGGACTCTCACGAATCCTCTGGAATAGAGGAAAAAAAATTCAGGACTACCGGCACTGTGATAAGTCCTGCCAGAAAATAGGCAAGCGGCTGCGCCATCTGAAGTCCGGTAAGCCCGAAAAAACGCGGAAGAAAAATCAGCAGCGGAATCAGGATCACTCCGCTCTGCATAGCTGCAATAAACAATGCTCTTCCCTTCATTCCCGTACTCTGAAACAACATGCTTCCTACTGCAGAGACCGGCAGCACAATGAGAAATCCACACAGCCATCGCAGTGCTCCTGTTCCGATTTCCAGAATCTCCGGTTCTTCCCGAAACAGATAGATGATATTCTCTGCATTCCCGCAGCAGATTCCACACAAAATACACAGGATGCCCATTCCCATGGCAACTGTAAAATATGTTGCTTTTTTTACCCTTCTGTATTTGCCGGCGCCATAATTAAAAGCACAGACAGGCTGAAATCCCTGGGCAATACCGAGAGCAAAACTGAACAGAAGATTTCCGCACCTTCCCACAATACTCATGGCTGCGATCGCTGCGTCTCCGTAAACACCGGCCTGTACATTCAAAAGCGTGGTACAGATACTGTTCAGCCCCTGTCTGGTCAGACTGGGAAGACCGGTAAGAATAATGTTTCTGACGTCAGAAAAATCTCTGGTAACATATATGATATGAATTTTTGTAACAGTTTTTCCTCTCAAAAAGGGAAACAGCAGAATTACGGCACTGACATACTGCGAAAGAGCTGTTGCAAGTCCCGCTCCCGCAATATCCATATGAAAATAAAAAATCAGGATTGGATCCAGAATCATATTCAGAATCCCGCCGGTGGTCAGCCCGATCATCGCAAAAGCAGCCCTGCCTTCATATCGCAGGATATTATTCAGCACACAGCTCACTGTCATGGCCGGTCCGGCAAGCAGAATAAAACTCCCATATATTTTTGCATCATTCAGAATTGTATCCGTACTTCCCAGCAGCCGTATCAGCGGTTCCAGAAAAATAAGCCCTCCGATTCCGATGACAGCCCCGACTGCAAGCGACAAAAACACACTGGTAGAAGCATAGATTTTTGCATGCTCTACCTTTCTCGCACCCAGAAGCCGGCTGATATTACTCCCCGCACCATGCCCGAACATAAAACCAAATGCCTGCAGAATCGCCATCAGTGCAAAAACGATTCCCGTAGCTCCGCTTGCAGCTACACTGATCCTGCTCACAAAGAAGGTATCTGCCGTATTGTAGATATTGGTAATTAACATGCTTACCGTAGTCGGCAGCCCCAATATCAGAACCAGTTTCCACACAGGCGTCTGTGTCATTTTTTTATATTGTCTGTCTTCTTCCTCTTGATTCATAAACAACTTTCCTCTGCCGTTCCTGCATCCTTATATCAATGGAAAATGCCAGGCACTTGCCATTAATGCAAAAGACCTGTATCCTTCCAGATGCAGGTCTTCATCATGCGGAAGATGGGACTTGAACCCACACGAGCGCAATGCTCACAAGATCCTTAGTCTTGCTCGTCTGCCAGTTCCGACACTTCCGCATATCGCATTTCATGGGAATCACTTTTCCCTCGCGACGAATGAAAGTATAACAAATCTAAGGAGCAATGTCAATAGGTTTTTTTATATTCTTTTCCTGTTCTATTTTATCCTATCAATACCTTTCCCCCTGAAAGGCAAATCTATAAACAGGAGTGCATTTGCTGCTGTTCAAAGGAATATCTCCCCGGATGTTTTCATGCATTTATATAAAAAAGCCATAACAGTCCATGCACTCCTCTCTGTATCCTACACTGGTATAAGCCACGATAAATACCTTATGTTTCGCGAGTTATACCAGTTCCGCAATCCTGCTGACTGCTACATAAATCTCCTGAATTTTAAACCAGGTGGAATAATCCGTGATTCCTGTCTGGGGCAGGCCGAAAATACTCTGGAATTTCTGAACGGCTGCTTTTGTGGCCGGGCCGTAAACACCATCTACGGTAATCGTAGGAAGTGCCGGATATGCCTCCGCAATTTTATTCAGCTGTTCCTGCATCTGGCGCACTTTGCTTCCGGATGCCCCGACGCTCAGGTCATATCCCGGCCAGGATGACGGGATCCCGGATATCTCTTCCGCTACATTGATATACATATTATTCCCGTAAAAATACCTCAAAATCTCAATAGCTGAATATCCCTGGTCTCCAAGCTCTTTGCTTCCCCACTGTGTCATCCAGCCCCTGCTTCTGCATTCCACCTGACGGCCATCACAATACTGAGTCAGAATTGGCTGTTTTACATTCGGTCTGGAAAGGTAATTTTCAAAAAGCTCATCCACGATTCTGGAAACACTGTCAAAAATATTCCTGCCGCGCATCCATTTATGATCATAAGCAGTAGAGGATGTGATGGTAAAATCATATCCTTTATTGCGGTACCATTCCGTATAAACGCGGTTCAGCGTAAAAGACATGATCGCCAGTACATTGGCACGTATGGTATCATCCGGCCAGGTCGCATAGATTTCACTGCTGGCCACATTTTTGATGTAATCCCGGTAACGCACGTAATAATTCTGAGCAGAATTATCCCCTACCGGTCCGTCATGAACTACCACAAATTCCGGAATCACTACCCTGCTCAGGACAATTTCCCCTGTCTCATTGATCGGTTTGATTTCCGCCTCTTCAATTTTGGGAGGATAGACGCCGAAAAGCGTATGCGGAGGAATCACAATTCTGCCGAAAGTACCGGTTATATCCGGTTCCAGCGGTGTCATCTGAATAGACTGTTCCGCCAGCACAGAAGACAGTACCTGTGTTCCTGCCACTTCTTCCTCTTCATAGCCTTCGGCAAGCACCTGCATGGTATATTCCGCATATGGCTGTGCTTCCTGATTCACATCAAGACTGTATTCCAGCGGGGGCGTTTTCACATCCAGCACCGGAGTCTGACCAGAGGAATCCGTCCGGAGTTCCTCTACCACGCTGCCCGGATCTCCTGTGAAAGAAATCCGCACCAGCGCATTTTCCACCGGATGGTTTCCGTCTGCAGACAATACCGTCACCTGCAGTTTCCCCTCATCAATGTTTTCCTGCTGTGCACGTATATTTCCATAGGAAGCCATAAAAATCTCCTGAAAATGCTTTCGTATATGTATATGATGACATATGCAAAATAATCACATAGATTTTCCAAGCAGCCAGGCACCATTCAAATGTCTCTCTGGCACCTGTTTCTTCCCGTCCTTCATATGGCATCCGCCTGCATAATAAGTCCCCGTATTATTCCATCCAAGAGCTTTTACAATAAACCGGTAATAACTGTCCGGGCGATCAAAGGTTGTCTCTGTATCATCCTCTGAAGTCATCAGAAGCACTGTATCTTTTTGAGGATAGATATTTTCCTTGGATAATGCATACATACGATCAAAAAATGCTTTAATCTGAGAAGACAACGTCCAGAAATATAAAGGAGAAGCCATCACAATGGTATCGCATTCTTCCAGATACGGATAAATCTGCTGCATCACATCCTTTACTGCACAACGATTTCCGTTTTTCTGACACGCACCGCATCCCATACATCCATGAAGATCGGTTCCTCCAAGGAAAAACTTCTGTACTTCATGACCATTTTCTCTGGCACCCTGAATAAATGCATCTGCCAACTGGTCAGTATTACCACCTTTGAGTCCGCTCCCTACAGCAACCAGTATTTTTTTCATACATTCACCTTTTCTTTCCCAATCTTATCCCATCATTTCCGTCAGTTCTTTCATATACTTCGGAATGTCAAAGCTCTGCGGACAGTGCTTCGTACAAGTTCCGCATCCAACACATGCGGAAGGCAGTTTCTCACCCACCACACTCGCAAGATTTCCCAGTCTCCACGCTCCACCAAGTTTTGCATCATTATAGCTGGACAAAAGATAAGGAATATCCAGTTCCATAGGGCAGTTTGGCACACAGTAACGACATTTCGTACATGGCACTGCCGTGTTGGTGCGCACAATTCCACAGGCTTTTTCAATCAATTTCTGTTCTTCTTCCGTTACATCCTCAGTTTCAGAAATTACCCGGATATTATCATTCATCTGTTCCAGATTTGACATTCCGCTCAGGATCACCTGTACCCGCGGAAGACTCTTTACCCAGCGCATTGCCCAGGAAGCAATGGATTGTTCCGGTTCTGCCTCTTTCAGAATTCCATTTGCCTGTTCTCCCAGATCTGCCAGCAGCCCTCCATGCACCGGTTCCATAACCATAATCGGGATTCCTGCCTCATCCAGCATTTCATAAAGAGTCTTTGCATTTTCATACAGCCAGTCATAATAATTCAGCTGAATCTGTACAAAATCCCACGGATATACCGGCAAAATCCGCTTCAGTGCCTCCGGAGTTCCATGGAAAGCCGTTCCAGCTGCTCTGCAAACTGTGCCCGGTAATCCGGATTTGCCTGGTAGTTGAATTTATCCGCCACATAATAGCTGTCTCTTGGATATTCTGCCAGAGCTTTGCCCACAAATCGTTCCGATTCTCCTCCATGATAGATATAAGCGGTATCATAATAATTCACACCAGCTTCCATAGCCCTGTCAATGATCGCTTTTGCCTTCTCATAATCAATCGGCTCTCCCGGCTCACCAGATTTTACCGGAAGTCTCATATTTCCCATTCCAAGTCTGGAAAGACGAATACCATCTTTAAAACTCTTATCACTGATTTCTGACATTTTCTGTTCCTCCCTTTCGTAACTCTATTTCATAAGTATAATCTCCGCTTCCCACCGTCTCAATCTGATTTTCATCCAATACGATTTCGGCAGTTGTATTCGGCGGAATCTGCACATGCAGATATTTTCTGTCACTATCCTTCTCCCATACGACAGAAGCCGTTCCATACGGCGTTTCTTCTACCACCCTTGCCCAGGAAAGTACGCAATCCCAGGCAGGTGCCACACGGATTTTTTTATATCCCGGTGCAGCTGCCTGCAGGCCTCCCATTTCACGGTACATCCATTCACCGACACATCCAAATGCATAATGATTATAGCTGTAAGTGCTTACCGTATCATCTTCTGCGATTGCTCCCCAGCTTTCCCATATAGTTGTAGCGCCCTTTTCCACCTCGTACAGCCAGCTTGGACATTTTGTCTGGAACATCAGCTGATATGCCACATCCCGCTTTCCATTTTCGCAAAGGACATCCATCAGAAACAGAATACTGAGAAATCCGGTATCCAGACATCCGTTGTTTTTTTCAATCAAATCACAGAGATGAGCCACCATTTTTGGACGAATCGCCTCCGGTACGAGACCGTTTTTCAGTGCGATCACATAGATTCCCTGGAAATCCGCATCCAGCGTTCCATCTTCATGTACATATTCCGCAATAAATGCCTCACGTATTTTCTGATACAAATCCTGATAATATGCAGCATCTTCCTTATATCCGAGAGTATCCGCAACCTTTTTCATCATTGCAGCACTGAACGCATAGTAAGCGGGGGCCACGATTCCCATGGTTGCATAAGCAGTTTCCATCATGGCACTCCCGTCCGGATTTCCCAGGACTACACTGGGAATCAGCCAGTCTCCATAATGAAAATCTGTATTCCACAAATACCGGCTGCGCGCTTTATGTTCCTCATCCCAGTTCTCATATTCTTCCGGATGATGATGTTCTGCCCGGTTCCGGATATAATCCATCCAGTGATTCATAGCCTCGTAATTTTCTTCCAGTATCCGTTTGTCCCCGTATGCCTGGTAAACACTCCAGGGAACCACGATCACCGCATCTCCCCAGCCGCAGCAGGTATCACTTTTCTGGGACTCATTGATAAAAATCTCATACGCTTTCAGATACGGAACAATAACCGGAACAGCCCCGTTATCCCGCTGCTCCACTCTGACATTCGCCATCCAGCTGGTCAGAAAGGCATCTGCATTTCTTAAAAAACACATGGTCGGTGCATAGGCCATAATATCTCCGGTCCATCCGGCTTTTTCTCTCTGCGGGCAATCCGTTGGAATGGAAATCGTATTGGCAACCTGACTCCACCAGATGTTCTGCTGCAGACGATTGATCCTCTCATCAGAAGTGGAAAAATGTCCGATATCTTCCATCAGACTGGATACTGCATGAATGCAAAACTGATCTGCCGACGCTTCTCCCGGCCATCCGGTGATACGCACATAGCGGAATCCCTGATAGGAAAACTGAGTCCGATAAGTCTGCAGACCTTCCTTTGTCGTATAAACCACCATCTGTTCTTTATTGGTTCCAAGAATATTATTGAAATAATTTCCCTCTTTGTCAAGAATTTCTGAATGTTCCAGCTTAATTTCAATGCCTGGCTCTGCATTCAGCGTAAACTCCAGCTGACCTGCCACTACCTGACCTGCATCCAGAATCATCTCCCCTTTTGGAGAACGGAAAATCTTCAGCGGAGAAAAGGTATAGATTGTATGAACCGGCGGAGCATACTGCCCAACCAGATTATCCATAGGATATTCCACTTTCTTTACCGGTTTCCACTGACTGTCATCATATTCCGCACAGCTCCAGTTCCCCAGTTCTTTACAGGCATCATACCGTTCCCCCACAAAAAGATCCGCATACACCAGAGGCCCTGTGGAAGATTTTCCCATCTCCCCTGTAATCACATCTTCTGTCCCGTCTTCATACTGAATCACTGCATCCAGAAGAAGCTCTTTTTTATCTCCATACTGGCAGGAATCTCCGCTGACTCCCACACGGCCTGACCACCAGCCATCTGCCAGGATGACACCAATGGTATTCTTTCCCTGACAGACAAACTCTGTAACATCATAAGTCTGATATTGCAGGATTTTATGATACGCTGTATTTTCCGGTGCAAATTCACGCATATCCGGACGTTTTCCATTTACTTCCAGTTTGTAAATTCCATGAGCAGATGCATAAATTCTTGCCTTCTTTACCGGCTTTTCTGCGGCAAAAGGAATCCTTACATACTGAACAGGCTGAAATTCTGCAAAATACCGTTCTTTACCGGCAAACTGATTGACGCCAACAGAATTGCAGTCCATCTGTTTGTCCTTCCAGCTGTTAGCCGTAGGGGTTTGTTCCGGTTCCACCCAGGCACTTACAAATGGTTTTCCCATACGTCCTGTTTCAAAACAGGTTTCTGTTTCCGCCTGATTCCCATAATTATCCCATACTGTCACACGGACCTGATAAGATGTCATCGGCTTTGTTTTCCAGTTTGCAATCGTATTTTCAATACTTTCTCCGGATTCTATTTTTCCGGAATCTGCATTCAGACCGCACTCCGTAAACACTTTCAGCTGATATCCCGTCTGAAACACATTTTTCTGGCTACTGACCAGTTTCCATCCGAATCTCGGCTCTGCACAGTCGATTCCAAGCGGACTTTTCTGGTGTTCCACCACCAGATCCCGCACTTCCAGCAGTCGTTCTTCTTTCTCCATCCGTACCATAAAAACTCCTTTCTCCTGATAAATAATGATGACTGTCATACTCTGACCGCGGCAGATTGACTCAGCAATGTCTTTCCACCGATATGACTCTTTCCAAATAATGAACAGGTTTCATTTTCTGACAATATTATATAAAATTGTCACTTCTGGTTATATGACGCTATAAATCATTTTAATTGACTTTTTATATCCTTTTTTATATCCTTTTCTATATAATAAACACACACAATGATGAAATGAAAAGTCTTTTATACAAATATCACCGTCAAAAAGGAGGTACCGTCATGGTTTCCTATGATCTTATCATACAGGAGCTCACTAATTTCACCAGAGAAGAACAAATATATCGGGAATACTATGAACTGATTCAGAAAAAACAATCCCCTGCATCTTTTTTTGCCAGATATAAAAACGAAACCGACTATCTTTCCTATCTTCAGCATCCGGATAAAATCGATTCCAGCCCCACAGAAGATAAATTTATCAATTCCGGAAGAAATGTATCCATCGTAAAACATCCAAGATATTTTCCGTTTTTTTATCACAAACACGATTTCTTTGAGATCATTTTTGTACTGTCCGGCGCCTGCACACAGATTTTTGAAGACAAAAAAATCCGGCTCAACACCGGAGATTTCTGTATTATGGCTCCCAATATCATTCACGCCATCGAGGTTTTTGACAGCAGCGTTGTCCTCAACATCGTCATACGCCGAAGCACGTTTCTTGATATTTTTATCAATACAGTGCGTGACAAAACACAGATTTCCATGTTCTTTCTCAGTAATATCTACGAGAAAAACAAGGTTCCCTATCTGCTATTTCACACCGGCGAGGATGATACGATCCGCAACTATATTCTGGACATGTATCTGGAGCAGCTGCAGCCTGACGAATACTCATACCGGATTATCTGCAGTATATTGACTATCTTTTTTACCCAGCTGATTCGCCTCCACCGGGTAAATATGGAGGTCCCTCAAAGCAGCGATTCCCGTTCTGCCTTTGAAACACAGGTATTTAATTACATTGTAAATCACTATGCGGACCTTACTCTGGAACAGGTCGCAGAACAATTTCACTTTTCCGTTCCTTACTGTTCCCGACTCATCAAAAAAATATCAGGACAGTCTTTTTCGGAGCTTCAGGAAAATATCCGTCTCCAGCAAAGTGAAAATCTGCTCCTTTATACACAGATGAGCGTGGCAGATATCAGTGACCGGATCGGATTCAAAAATCCGGAAACCTTTATCCGCATGTTCCGGCGTCATCACCAGATGACCCCCAGTAAATTCCGGAAATTGAATACAGAAAAAAGAATTTAAACCTGTTATCGTCTTCAACAATAGTTATACAAAATCAATTCTATTGATTACATACAGTCATAGGAAAAATTTTCTCATCCCCTATAATAAACTAATAGACAATAAACCTCTTCTTTATCGCAAACGATTTATTGTCTTCCATATTTACAAAGGGGGATTTCATATGACTCAAAAAAATCAGTTAAAAATCACAAACTATGCTGCTATCCTGTCTATTTTTCTTTTTTCCGGGGCAGGATCTTTCATGAATGCGGCAGTACAGACCATGATGGATGCCTGGCCAGAATTATCTGCAACAACCGTAAGGCTCGTAACTTCCCTGCCTTCGCTGATTTCGCTTCCCATTACCATTTTTATCGGCAGTATTGCAGGCAAAAAACTCAGTTATCGATTTTGCGCTATTTTGGGCACGGCTTTGATCGCAATTGCCGGAGTAGCTCCCTTTTTTCTGCACTCCAACTGGATGATGATCCTGTTTTTCCGTGCACTCGTTGGCATTGGTGTTGGATTTGTTGCTATGAGAAATTCTCTCATTATTAAATCTGTTCCAGAAGAAAACCAGGCAGCCATCATAGGCTACGGATCCGCACTTATGAATGCAGGCGGAACGCTTGCCGGTCCCATCGTTGGATTTCTCGCAGGCTTCGGCTGGAAAGTGCCCTTCCTCTTTGACATGCTCGCAATCATTCCCGTTCTGATGATGGTATTTTTTCTTAAAGAACCAGAAAAAACAGAAGTTGACAAGGCTTCCGCTCATACAGATACCAGCCAGAATTCCCCCAAAAAGACAGGAAACAACTGGAGAGTATATTATTATATCATCATGCAGTTCGTAGCAACTGCTGCGTTATACCCACTGCTTTCCGGTATGTCTACCTATATGGCAGATAAACAAATTGGCTCTGCCTTTCTGGCAGGAATCAACAATTCTGTGTATTGTCTTGCCGGCGTACTGATCAATCTGGTTCTGAGTCAGCTTCTGAAAGCACTGCGTCAGTATACACTTCCAGTCATGTGTCTGATTTTTTCTGTCGGTATGGGAATTCTTGTTTTCTTTCCGACTGTCCCAGCCATTATGACTGGCGCTGTACTTATGGGAATCACCTTCAACACTATGATGTCTGTCTTCCAGCTTTATAATGGAAAAACAGCAACTGCTGCCACTGTAACATTAACTTCCACCTTACTCATTGCTGCATTAAGTCTCGGAAATTTTATGTCTGTATATTTTATTAATCTCTGTCATGCAATCTTTCATAGAAGTTCTGACATAGAAAGCACTTATTTTGGCAGTATGATTTTATATCTCATTATGGGTATCCTTGCATTTGTCCTGAAAATCGCTCCAGAGGAGAAATAGACTTTTATCTGTGCATCAGAATAACTCAACTGATGCACATTTCTTTTTGTCTGCTCCCGACAGATCCTGATAACTTACAACCGCTCATTGCTTTTTCCATGTTCTTGCGCTATACTTTTCTCATAAACGTTCAGAAAGGACACGGTTTCCTATGATTTTACAGCAAATTCACGGCACAACACTCCTGCTTCATTTTGCAGGCAAAAAAATATTGATTGACCCGGTTCTCTCATTGGAAAAATCCGCACTGCCATTATCCCCTGCCACAAATGCAGCCGTCTCCCTACAGGAGATTCTTCAGGCAGATGCCGTCATCCTGACCAGCCTGTATCCGGAGCGCTTTGATGATGCAGCCAGAAAGCTTTTGCCTAAAACGATACCCGTTTATGTTCAGGACCGAATGGATCAGGCAGAATTGAAACACTCCGGCTTCACCAATGTTCAGATTGTCGAAAAACACACACATTTCGGCAATATTGCCCTTACCCGGACTCCGTTTACCGGAAACCCCAATGGCGTACTGATGGAGCATCCTGCAGAGAAATCGCTTCTGATCACCGGCGACAGCGTATGGAACGATGGTTTCCTGAATGCCATACATACTGCCGGCCCGCGTGCGATTGCCGTAAACTGCGGCACAGAGGAGCTTGCAAAAGCCACACCCTGCCAGCTTACTGCCGATGACATATGGAAACTTCATGAGGCAGCTCCTCAGGCTTCTCTGATCACCTGTCAGATTGAAGCATTTCACCAGTGGGGCCTGGACCGTCTTTCTCTTCAGCAGTTTATGCTGAAAAAAAATTTTAACAGCAAATTTCTGATTCCAGAAAACGGAAAGAATTATTATCTTTAATGAACACAGCGAAAAAAAGAAAACGGAGGTACCGGTTACCGATATCTCCGTTTTCTTTTTTCCGCTGTTTTATCCATCATTCCAAATACCCGAACAATGATCAGATTAAATACAGCCATACATCCCATCATAAATACAGGTTCAAAAAAATACGAACTGTTTACTCCGGAAAGCCACCGGCAAATGCAGAAGCTGCAAGCCCCCAGCAGCAGCACAAGCAGAGCCTTTCCCCTCCCGGTCAATGCTCCGGACTGTGTCTGAAAAGCCACCGTTCCACCGGATTCTTCCACCACCGTAAAAAAAGTAATCCATAAAACTGCATATACCGCATATGCAAGAGTCATAACGACTGCAGCAGATATTCTGTTTTTCTGAGAACATATCACATTATTTTATCAGAAATCTATCGATTTTTAAATATCATCACCGATATAATTCATTTCTGTTCCTGAATATAATATCTTTCTGAAAACGGTGGAAGTATCAGAAAGTTCCCGTTTATTTCTTCGGCTTACCAGACCAAAATTCCCTGATCAGCAGCCTGACACGGCATAACATGTGAAAAATGTCCTATCCCGGGATTTGTTTCTCTCCCGACACAGGACATTTTATTCAGTACATCTTTTCGTAAATCGTAATTCTCTTCCGTTACCGCAGTCAGAGTCTTTAACGTTCCTCACGGAAATAAGAAAGTCCAAGACTTTCCGGCGGCTGATTCTCCTTTTTCTTACGGAAACTGATCACCACAAGTACGATGATCGTAACCACATACGGAACCATCTGAATCAGGTCTGTCACATAACTTGCCACTTTGATTCCAAGCAGACTCGGAAGGAACTGATACAGCCAGTAAAGCATTCCGAAGAGATAAGCTCCCCAGATCGCATTCAGAGGCTTCCAGGTAGTAAAGATAACCAGCGCCACAGCCAGCCATCCAAGAGCTTCAATCTGCCCTGTTGTAGCCCAGATACCCTGATTATAATCAAGTACATAGTATAGTCCGCCGATCCCGGAAATTCCGGCACCCAGACAGGTCGCCAGATATTTGTACTTCGTCACATTGATACCTGCAGCATCTGCTGTTCCCGGATTTTCTCCCACTGCCCGAAGGTTCAGGCCCACTCTTGTTTTATTCAGGACATAATGAAGCACAACTGCCAGAATAATTGCCACATAAACAAGGAAACCATAACTGAAAACCGTTTTACTGATCACACCGAATTTCGAAGAAAGAAACGGCATTTTTTTCGCAAAAGCAGCATTTGCCAGTGGTGCAGCAGAATAACTGGAACCATTCAGGATAAATACACCAAAGAAATTGGCTACACCCTGTCCAAAAGTTGTCAGTGCCAGACCGGTCACGTTCTGATTTGCGCGCAGTGTAATCGTCAGAAAACTGAAGATCAGCCCGCCGAACATGGAAGCCAGAATCGCAGCACTCAGGGCAATGATCACACATATCCACCCCTTTGGATCCGGCGAAAGTTTCTCATAATAATAGGAACTTGCAAAACCGGCAAAACCGCCGAGATACATAATTCCCGGAACACCAAGATTCAGGTTTCCTGATTTTTCTGTAACGATTTCTCCCATGGAGCCAAACATAATAATTGTTCCGAACGGAATTGCCCGGATGATCCATGCAATCAAATTACTCATTTAGCGCACCTCCTTATGTTTTGACCCACGAAAGACCATTTTGTAATTGATGAAAAACTCACTTCCCAGAATAAAGAAAAGAATAATACCTTCAATAATACTTGCCGCAAAATCGTTCAGACTGTATGCAGATGCAATTTCCGAAGCTCCCCTTGACAGGAAGATCAAAAGGAACGAAATCAGTGCCATATAAAAAGTATTGAATTTTGCCAGCCATGCAACAATGATTGCCGTAAAACCGTTTCCACCTGCAGATGTTGTAGAAATCGTCTGGTCCCTTCCGGCTACGATCAGAAATCCAACAAGACCACAGATTGCACCGGAAAGAATCATGGTACGGATTGTTACTCTTTTTACATTGATTCCTGCGTAACGTGCGGTGTTCTCAGATTCTCCTACAACGGAAATCTCATATCCCTGTTTGGAATACTTCAGATAGAAGTACATCACAAAAGTCAGAATCACTACGATCAAAATATTGATATTATATCTCTGACCCAGAAACTGCGGAAACCATCCGGCCTGATTCGACATATTCAGTTTTCCGAGACTGGATGCCTTACCGCGCATGATATTCGTCATACATGCCACAATACTGGTAGCCACATAGTTCATCATCAGAGTGAACAGCGTTTCATTGGTATTCCAGTAAGCTTTAAAAAATGCCGGAACAAATCCCCAGATTCCGCCCGCAATCACACTGGTCAAAAACATCGTCAGAAACAGCATGGGCGCTGACATACTCTGACCAAACTTTACCATAACAAGTGCGGTAGCAAGTCCGCCCATCAGTACCTGACCTTCCGCTCCGATATTCCAGAAACGCATTTTGAACGCAGGAGCAAGTGCAATACCGATGCACAGAAGCGTAACCAGATCACGCATTGCCCAGGAAAAGCGCACCGAGGTCATAAAAGTACCATTGAACATTACTCCATAAACAGCCAGAGGATTCAAACCTGTTACGGAAAAAATAAAGACTGCATCCACAACCAGCGCCAGCAGAATCGCAACAGCACGGGCTGCCAGTTTATTCCTGAATGTGGCTCCGTCACGCTTTACGATACGCACAAAGGGCTCTTTTATTTTTGCACTTTCCTTACTCATTTTCAGCACCGCCCTTCTTCAGATTTGTCATGAGAAGTCCGACTTCTTCTTTGGTAGTCCTGCGGCCTTCCACAATTCCGTTTGCCTTTCCGTCACAGAGCACCAGGATTCTGTCGCATAGATCGATGAGGACATCCAGATCCTCGCCTACATAAATTACAGCAACTCCTTTTTTCTTCTCTTCATCCAGAAGATTGTAGATGGTATAAGATGTATTGATATCCAGTCCGCGGACTGCATAAGCAGTCATAAGAACCGTCGGCTCCTCGGCAATCTCACGGCCAACCAGAACTTTCTGCACATTTCCGCCCGAAAGTCTGGATACTGGTGTATTGATACTCGGAGTCACAACCTCCAGTTCTTTTTTGACCCGTTCCGCAAGCTGTTTCGGACCTTTGGTATCTGTGATCGGCAAGCGTCCTCTGCCATAGCTCTTCAGAAGCATGTTGCCTGTCATACCCATAGAACCTACCAGTCCCATTCCCAGACGGTCTTCCGGAACAAATGCCAGATGGATACCGGCATCACGGATCTTTTTCGGGGTTCTGCCAACCAGTTCCATAGGTGAGGATTCCTTACCCCGTTCATAAAAACGGATACTGCTGCCTTCCGCAGTCACCTGAAGTCCGGCTATCGCCTCCAGGAGTTCTTTCTGTCCGTTTCCGGAAATTCCTGCAATACCCAGTATTTCCCCTCCGTATGCATCAAAACTGATGTCATCCAGAACTTTTACATTTTCTTTGTTATAAACCGTCAGATTGGAAATGGACAATCTCTTCACAGTATTCTCCGGTTCTGACCGCTGAATGTTCAGCTCGACTTTCTTTCCAACCATCATTTCTGTCAGAGAATTTTCTGTTGCATCCTTCGTATCTACTGCACCGATATATTCTCCTTTTCTCAAAATCGCTACACGGTCAGAAATTTCCAGAACCTCATGAAGCTTATGCGTAATGATGATCACCGATTTGTTATCATTCTTCATATTACGGATTACTTCAAAAAGACGTTCGGTTTCCTGCGGAGTCAATACGGCTGTCGGTTCATCCAGAATCAGAATATCCGCACCGCGGTAAAGTACCTTTACGATTTCCAGAGTCTGTTTCTGTGACACACTCATTTCGTAGACTTTCTGCGAAAGGTTCAGGTCAAAATGATATCTGGCACAGATTTCCTGCGTTTTTGCCTGAATCGCCTTCATATCAAATTTTTCACTTTTTTCAAGTCCAAGTGCAATGTTCTCAACAGCTGTAAAAACATCAATCAGTTTGAAATGCTGGTGAATCATACCGATTCCAAGATTATACGCATCTTTTGGAGAACGGATTTCCACCGGAGCTCCATTGACAAAAATCTCTCCCTCATCAGGATAATAAATGCCTGCGATCATGTTCATCAGTGTTGTCTTGCCGCTTCCGTTCTCGCCGAGAAGAGAAAGTATTTCTCCCTTCCGGATATCCAGCGATACGTCTTTATTGGCGACAACTTTTCCGAATGTCTTGGTAACATTCTTTAACTGGACTGCATATTCCATGTAAGCTGTGCCTCCCTTCCCTTATTTTCAATCTCTCATATTATAACATAATAAAACACAAAAGGAAGCATTTCTGCTCCCCTTTGCGTATTTTTTACTGCCATATTCTTACAATTGGAATAATTATCCCATTGCAGCAGGCATTGTTCAGTTTTTAAGCAAAAATTTCTGCCATCTGCAGCTTATTCAACTGCTTCTGCATCTTCCGTGATACCATCGATACGAAGTGCAAAATATGGAGCGCTTCTGAATTCAGATTCAGCAAAGTAACCATCTGTGATTGCCTCTACGGTCTCACCTTCGTAGATTGCGACAGGAGGATCTGCAGTGTAGTCCATGAAAGAAAGATCGCAAGGTGCGGATGTAACCTGCTCGCCGCCAACGGTAAAGGTTGCAGTATCAAATACATGAAGTGTGCCTTCTGTTAACTGAGCTTCCACATCAGCCACATAATCTGCAGTTCCTTCTGCACAGGATTCGCCAAGTTCTGTGATGCTTACTGCGCCTTCATCATATCCTTTTGCCCAGTCAACATCAATGTCACCGCCGTTCATAGCAGTGTCAATGGCATATTTGTAATATACATCCCAGTCATTGGTTGCAGAAGTAAGAGCTGCTGTCGGAGCAGTTTCCAGCATGTCAATGTTATAACCGATGGAGTAGCAGATTGTACCTGCATCCTGAAGCTTCTGTACTGCTGCAGGTGCTCCGGTAGAGTCTGCATGCTGTCCAATAATAACAGCACCATTCGCAACAAGTGCCTCAGCTGCCGCTGCTTCTTTGTCGATATCGAACCAGGAATTGGTATATTTTACTTCCATTACAACGTTTGGCATTACGCTCTTAACACCAAGATAGAAAGCGGTATAACCCGAAACAACTTCTGCGTAATTGAAAGCGCCTACATAACCGATTTTTACATTGCCGTCTGCATCAAAGCTATCCGGCTGTGTTTCTGCTGTCAGTGTTCCGTCTTCTGTGATTTCTTTTAATTTCAGACCTGCAACAACACCAGACACATAACGGGATTCATAAACTTTGGTGAATGCGTTTTTGAAATTGCTGCATCCGCTGATTGCTGCGAAATCACCAGTCATGGAAACAAATGTGGTATCCGGATATTCCTGTGCTGCCTGTACCATATAAGTCTGATGTCCATAGCTGTTGGAAACAATAAGAGAACATCCCTGCCCCATAAGGTCTACTGCGGAATCATAACAGGTGGAGTCTTCCGGAACTTTGTACTTCCAGATGATCTGGCTGTCTTCCAGTCCAAGTTCCTCAGCAGCTTTCTTGATACCTTCGATATGTGCTGCAGAGTAACCCTCTGTTTCGTCGCCTACAAGAATGACACCCATCTTGAAATCAGGATTGACATCCGCATACACAACGGTGCTGAATGCAACCATGGATACGACCATCATAGCTGCAATCATAAGGCTGATAATTTTTTTCATACCTTTTTTCATGTTACATCCTCCTTTGCATTTCTTTTTTTTAATTACATTTCACATTTTAGGTAAAACATCTGTAAATGTCAACTATTTTCTGATATTATTCAGGCTTTTTCTGATATTACGCAGACTATTGATTCTACCACAGAAAAATGAGAAATACTCTCCGTGATATGCTTTTTTTATATTACAGGAAAATGCGAAGCGCTTTCCTGTAATATTAAGAAAGGATGCATTTTATATCACTTGAAAATATAAAAATACATCCCTTGACTCATCATAATATTTTAGTAATATCGTGATACATGACCACAAGCATCAGCGCCATCAGAAACATCAGTCCCGCAAAATGAATCATTCCTTCCAGCTCCCGGTTTACCGGTTTTCTGCGGATGGCTTCCGCTGCCAGAAACACCAGACGTCCTCCGTCCAGTGCTGGAAGCGGCAGAAGATTCATCACTCCAAGGTTGGCAGAAAGGAGCACGGCCATATACAGCATATTCACCCATACCATCAGCAGTCCCTCTTCCTTGCTTTCT
Organism: Blautia sp. HCP3S3_G3; assembly: GCF_052063365.1. Lineage (NCBI taxonomy): Bacteria > Bacillati > Bacillota > Clostridia > Lachnospirales > Lachnospiraceae > Blautia > Blautia sp. HCP3S3_G3. The sequence goes on from NZ_JBQHXR010000002.1 coordinate 324,135, forward strand.
TCGTACGCAGAACCAATGGCATCCACAACACCGACCGGTCCGCTCAGGTCATCCATTCCAAGACCTCCGGTAACCAGTTCTTTCAGACTTAAAACCGTAGTACGAATCATATATTTCACTTCATACAGACTGTATTTCAGAACACTCAGACCACTTGTCTTCTGGCACACCAGATTATAGGCAAATCCCATATCAGCTGTACGATACTGCCCTGGTGTCAGAGTCGTCTCATACTCCAGGCCATCTCTCATATAGGTAATCTCCACCGGTTCATCTGACAACGGATGTTCTTCCAGATACGCATCATAAGCTGCCCCATCAGGTATTTCGGTACCATTGATTCCGGTAATCACATCCCCGGCTTTTACACCGGCTTCTTCCAGAGGCATTCCCTCGATCAGAGAAGCAACCTCCATCGTGTCCGCAGATTCCCGGTTAAATCCCAGAAGATAACGGACATTCACATCCGGCTGATAAGACGTTTCATATGTCTTTCCGTCACGTTTGTACGTAATATGAATCGTGTCATCCACAGAAAGCGGATTCAGATAGCGGTAAAGATACAGATCTTTTCCAAAATCAATCTGATATCCCTGATATTCGGTAATAAGGTCACCTTCCTGCAGTCCCGCCGCTTCTGCTGCCGAGCCTTCCGCTACCGCAGTCACCTGGGCAGGATCATATCCTGCCAGTCCAACAACGAATACGGAAAGCACAAATGCAAGAATAAAATTAAATACCGGTCCTGCAGCGACCACCGAAATTCTCCTCCATACAGAAGCTGCGTTAAAACTCCCCGGCAGAGATTCTTCTGCCATATCCTCTCCCAGCATCGCGCAGGAACCGCCCAGCGGCAGCAATTTAAGAGAATAACGTGTTCCTCCTTTTACGGTACTCAGAAGTCTCGGTCCCATTCCCAGAGAAAATTCTGTCACAACAATTCCGTTTTTCTTCGCCAGAAGAAAATGTCCCAGTTCATGGAACAGAATAATCCCACTGAATATCAAAAGTGCAATCAATATTTTCAATCTACCACCTGCTTCCAATCCAACGATATGTTTCTTCTTCTACAGCAAGAATCTCTTCCAGATCCGGGTTTTCAGACTTCGTATGTCTGCTCATGGACTGTCCGATAATATCATAAATATCCAGAAAACCGATTTCCTGATGCAGGAATTTCTTCACAGCCAGTTCATTTGCCGCATTAAATACCGTCGGCATAGTACCTCCCTGCGCAGCTGCCTCAATTGCCATAGGCAATCCCAGAAATGTCTCCATATCCGGTTCTTCAAATGTAATCTGTCCCAGCTTCGCAAAATCCAGACGTTCTCCATCCAGATATCTTCTGTGCGGATAATATAACGCATACTGAATAGGAAGACGCATATCCGGAGTCCCCAACTGTGCCATAATACCGCCGTCTTTGAATTCCACCATAGAATGAATCACACTCTGCGGCTGCACCACTACCTGGATATGATCCAGATCCATATCGAACAGCCATCGTGCTTCCATCACTTCCAGTCCCTTGTTCACCAGCGTAGCAGAATCCACTGTAATCTTCTGCCCCATCACCCAATTGGGATGCTTCAGTGTATCAGCCAGAGTCACATGCTCCAGATCTGCACGTTTCTTTCCGCGGAAAGGACCCCCGGAAGCTGTAATCAGCAGTTTATGGATTTCATCTTTATGTTCCCCGTTGATTGCCTGAAATATGGCACTGTGTTCACTGTCTACAGGCAAAATCTGCACACCATATTCTTTGGCCATTGGCATGATCAGATGTCCGGCAGTCACCAGTGTTTCTTTATTGGCAAGAGCAATATCTTTTCCTGCACGGATTGCTTCCATGGTCGGACGGATTCCCAGCATTCCCACGATGGCAGTTACCAGAATTTCCGTATCCGGCATGGCTGCCAGCTCCAGAAGGCCATCCATACCGGATACCACACGTACATCCAGATCCTGAATACGCACTGCCAGCTCTTTTGCTGCCTCTTCTTCCCATACAGCTGCAAGACGCGGTTGAAATTCCCTGATCTGTTCTTCCAGTTTCTTTACATTTCTTCCTGCACTGATTCCCAGTACCTGAAGATCTTTATTGGCCCTCACAACATCCAGAGTCTGTGTTCCAATGGAACCTGTAGAGCCTAAAACTGCTATTTTTTTCATGAAATGCTCCTTTTCTAAATACCAAGCACAATTTTAGCCAGATAATAAATAACCGGTGCTGTAAAAATCACACTGTCAAAACGATCCAGAATTCCTCCATGTCCTGGTATCAGTTTTCCATAATCCTTGATTCCCTGATTTCTCTTGATCGCAGAAGCTGCCAGATCTCCCACCATGGAAATCAATGCTCCGGCTGCACAGATCACTGCATATTCTGTCATTTTTCCTCCTGTTGCCCAGGCATAGATCATGCCCAGAAGAGCAGCACCGGCTACACCGCCTACGGCACCCTCTACAGATTTCTTCGGGCTTAATACAGGTGCCATTTTATGTTTGCCGATCAGCATACCTACACAGTATGCGCAGGTGTCGCACCCCCAGGAACACAGGAAAATCAGCCATACCAGGAATCGCCCGCCCTCCAGATTTCTTGTAAGAAGAATAAAGGAAAGCATAACAGCCACATACAGAAATCCAAAATATGCAGCCATCACCTGATTTGCCTCATACTTCGGATAGGAAAACACATACACAAACATGATCAGGATCAGCACGCCGATGATTGCCATTGTACCGTAACGTTCAAAATCAATAAACGCTGCTGCATAATAAACAGCCGCACCTGCATAACCGGCAAGTTCCAGGAGATTTGTTTTCTCCCCGTGCACATGCATCGCGCGGTATAATTCACTCATTCCAATCACAGATACACAAGCCAGTGTGAACAACAGCACATAATTTCCACTGATAATGGTCAGAAGAGCAACTGCCACAAGAAATATTCCACTGATCAGTCTTGTTTTAAACATGATTACTCCTCCTTTACTCCGCCATACCGGCGATCTCTGTGGTTATACGTATCAATTGCTCTGAGCAGTTCCGCCTTGTTAAAATCCGGCCACGGAACATCTGTAAAATAAAATTCCGTATATGCCAGCTGCCACAGAAGAAAGTTGGAAAGTCTCTGTTCTCCGCTTGTGCGGATCAGCAGATCCGGATCAGGAATTCCTGCGGTATCCAGATAATTTCCGATTGTTTTCTCCTCAATTTCCTCCGGCCTTAATCTGCCCTGTGCAGCATCCTCGGCCATACGGCGCATTCCTCTGACAATCTCATCACGACTTCCGTAATTCAGCGCAATCTGAAAATGAAGCTCCGTGTAATCTTTTGAAAACTCTTCCAGGTCTCTGATTTTCTGCTGAATATCTTCATCAAAAGCTGTCACATCTCCGATAATTTTCACCTTCATTTTATTCTTCTCGGAAATCTTAATACACTTTTTCAGATAGTTTCGGAAAAGCTTCATCAGCCCTTCCACTTCTTCTCTGGAACGTTTCCAGTTCTCTGTGGAAAAAGCATAAACTGTCAGATATTTTACGCCCAGTTCCTTCATATCGTCACAGATTGTTTCAAGATTGGCACATCCTTTTATATGTCCGTAACTTCTCGGCATCCCCTTTGCCTTTGCCCATCGTCCGTTCCCGTCCAGGATAATGGCAATATGATTCGGTATATTCATAGGTTCTCCTCTCACCGTACTGATTTTCTGATCTCCCTACAAGGAAAGAGAGCCGTGTTGATGGCTCTCTTTCCTTACTCATTATACGGTCAGGATTTCTTTTGATTTTTTATCAACAGCCGCATCAATGTCTTTGATAAACTTGTCTGTAATTTTCTGTACCTTATCACTTAACTCCTTCACTTCATCTTCAGAAACATCCTGTTTGGTCAGTTTCTTGTATGCATCGTTCGCATCTCTTCTGATGTTGCGGACAGCAACCTTGGCTGCTTCGCCTTTTTTCTTAACATCTTTCACCAGTTCCTTACGACGTTCCTCTGTAAGTTCCGGAAGAACAAGACGGATTGCCTTGCCGTCATTACTCGGGTTCAGTCCAAGATCAGAAACCAGAATTGCTTTTTCGATGGCCTTGATCAGGCTGGATTCCCATGGCTGAATCAGAATCATACGTGCTTCCGGTACCGTAATATTAGCTACCTGCTGAAGCGGTGTCGGTGCTCCGTAATAATCTACGGTAAGTTTGTCAAGAATATGCGGATTTGCACGTCCTGCACGAATCGTGGAAAGCTCTGCTTCAAAGCCGCTCAATGTTTTTTTCATTTTGTCTTCATACTTCTGAACTCTTTCATCCATTTTAAAAATCTCCCTCTCCTGTTTTGCTTTTCATTTTTCTGTCTGATACCTTCACAGATTTATCTCCTGAGCAGCTGTATTACGCAGCCCTTCAGAACATACCCGGTTACACGGTAACTCTGGTTCCAGAGAACTTCCCGTGAACAGCATTCACAATGCTGTTTTCCTCTTCCAGACCAAATACCAGCATCGGCATTTTCTGTTCCATGCACATGATGGATGCTGTCAGATCCATTGCCGCCAGTTTTTTGGCAACCACTTCATCAATAGTAATTTCATCGTATTTCACAGCATTCGGATTTGTCTTGGGATCGCTGTCATAAATTCCATCTACAGCTTTGGCCAGAAGAATCGCATCTGCTTCAATTTCCACCGCGCGAAGAACGGTTGCTGTGTCTGTGGAAAAATACGGATGTCCTGTTCCGCCTGCAAAAAATACGACCTTACCTTCCGCAAAATCTTTCTCTACCTCGTCTTTGCAGTACAGCTTTGTAAATGTGCCGCATGCAAAAGGGGTATAGATTTCTGTCTTCAGTCCCAGATATCTGCAGATGTCCGAAACGTAAATGCAGTTCATAATAGTTGCCAGCATACCAATCTGGTCAGCCTTGTTACGATTGATGGTCTCACTGGTACGTCCTCTCCAGTAGTTTCCGCCGCCAATCACAATTCCAACCTGAAGCCCATCTTCCACAATACTGCGGATCTGTTTGGAAACTCCAATAACGGTTGCTTCATCAAATCCTGTCTTTTTTTCTCCTGCAAGCGCTTCTCCGCTTAATTTTAACAATACTCGCTTCATATCCATGGTCCGATTCCGATTCCTTTCTTCCTTATTGTTCCTGTCTCGAAATAACAAACTGCACATTTGCTTTTCCATACACAATACGATCTGTTCACCAACTGCAGCATCATTACCATACGCCTGCTACAATTTCATTGCCGTCTTCATCCACTGTCGTAGATACCGTAAAATTATCATAATAGTGATAACCGGTCTCTCCTGTTTCCGGTTCTTCTTCATACTGACTTCCGCTTGGTTCCCCGCAGATTGCAATCAGTTCATCCAGTGATCTGCCGATACAATTCTCTGCAGCTGTGATATTCGAATCCTGATCATCTCCTCCATTATCTGACGGTTCCTCAGGCGCCTGTGTCGGTTCCGGAGTATCATACGGTACCTGTTCCGGTTCCGAAGTCGGAGTCGGCTGCTCCTCACCGTCATCAGAATCTTCATCAGAATCCAGCAGTCCCAGACGCTTCTTCACTTCATTCAAAGTAGAAGTTTCCACCTTACTGCTGCCACTTAAATATTTTGCATATGGAATGGTATAATCTCCTGAATCATCCATGCAGAGCGTAATCTGCTTAATCGTCTTAAGCGGAAGTTTCCGGAAGTAGCATTCACTCTTTTCTTCATCTGTATAAGCAATACGGAGATCGTAGGTATTTCCGGATGATGTTTCTGTTTCCATGGTACTCGGATCAAAATAATACAGAGCTTTTTCTCCGTCTTTCAGAACAAATTTCCCCTGTATCAGTTCTTCTCCCCATTCCTCATCGTCATCGATGGTCGCTCGGACATAAAAAGCAGAAATATCATCACCGGTGTCATTGATCAGAATAATCTGCGTTGTATTCTCAGATTTTACACTGATTCGATTCTTAATATCAGCAGTCTCAGATTTCTGCATTTCCACAAGCGCACCTTCTGTAGGAGCTGCTGTCACAGATGGTGCAGGAGTTGCAGTCACCTCAACCTCAACAACCGGAGTTTCCTTCTTCCCGCAGCCGGACACTGCAAGGCAGAAAAGCAAAATTCCTGCAAGTAGCAATTTACATTTTTTCATGAATCATTCCTCCCATACGATTCATTATACAGAGTATCCCATTCTTGTCAACCAAACCTCGGAGGATTTCATACAATTTTTAGACTTTTCATGATTGTTTGTATCTTACACAGAAACAGTTTTTCTGTGCATAATACACGAAAAATCTTCGTATTTTCCCTTAAAGTCGTTTATATTATACCAGTTTCCCACATAAAAGAAAAGCTTTGATTTATATCCGGTAATTTCCTTTATGATTTTTTAGCAATCTTATTCCTCTCCGCCGCAATGCACTCCTGCCTTACAGGAAAATGCAAAGCACCTTCCTGTAATACAAAGAACAGGCATCCATTTCCTGTCAACGGATGCCTGCCAGAACCATTTTATTTCAGAAAACACCAATGTACTTCATGGTCATCTGCTTTTTCAAAATCCGTTTCTGCTTCGTTTCTTACGCATGGATCTGCGCAGAAGTCCGGCTTCATACCGTCCTTTTTCCGCTTCTGTACGAATCTCAAGTCCCGGTACTTCCATGGGATGTTCCGTTTCGTCCATTGCCACCATCACAAAAAATGCACGATTTACAGAATACCGCATTCCATTGGAACGTTCTACATAAGTATCGATTTCTACTTCCATGGATGATTTTCCCACACAGGTCACATAACCGATAAGAACCAGAAGTTCTCCTTCATATGTAGCCTCCTTGAACTGCAGATTATCGACTGCTGCTGTAGTCACTTTATCCGTACCTGCATGACGCATTGCCACAACGGTAGCCACTTCATCAATCCACTGCATCAGCATTCCGCCAAAAAGACGGCCTGCAGCGTTCAGATGCTGGCTCATAATGAGATGCACCTGTTCCGTACGGGAATCTTCCACACTTTTTAACGAACGCTTCTCCTCATTCATAATCAAAGACGTGCCACGCCAGTCTCTCTTGCTTTCTCCGCAACAGCCTCCGCAACAGCCTTTACCACTCTCTTGTCAAACGGATTCGGAATAATATAATCCGCTGTCAATTCGTCTTCTTTAATCAGACCTGCAATGGCATACGCAGCTGCAACCTTCATCTCATCGTTGATATCCTTTGCACGGACATCCAGAGCCCCGCGGAAGATTCCAGGGAATGCAAGAACGTTATTGATCTGGTTCGGGAAATCGCTGCGTCCGGTTCCGACTACTGCTGCCCCTGCTGCCTTCGCTTCATCCGGCATGATCTCCGGCACCGGATTCGCCATAGTGAAGAGAATCGGATCTTTCGCCATGGAACGTACCATATCCTGAGTCAAAGCTCCCGGAGCAGATACTCCGATAAATACATCCGCACCTTTCAGCATTTCTCCGATAGAGCCCTGACGTTTTTCACGGTTCGTAATCTTTGCCATTTCCACCTTTTCCGGATTCAGGCCTTCTCTTCCTTCATAAATTGCACCGGTACGGTCACACATGATGACATTTTTCAGTCCAAGACTTACCAGCAGCTTAATAATCGCAATACCGGCTGCACCGGCACCCGATGTGACGACCGTCACTTCATCCAGCTTCTTGCCAACAAGCTTCAGTGCATTGATCAGCGCTGCACATACCACAACTGCGGTGCCGTGCTGGTCATCATGGAAAATCGGAATATCACAGCATTCCTTCAGCTTACGCTCAATTTCAAAACAGCGGGGTGCGGAAATATCTTCCAGATTGACCCCTCCGAAACTTCCGGCAATCAGGCTTACCGTCTTTACGATCTCATCTACATCTTTGCTGCGCACGCACAGTGGAAATGCATCTACATCTGCAAAGCATTTAAACAGGGCACATTTGCCCTCCATAACCGGCATACCGGCTTCCGGTCCGATATCACCAAGTCCAAGAACTGCTGTTCCGTCTGTAATAACAGCAACCATATTACTGCGTCGTGTATATTTGTAGGAAAGATCAACATCATCCTTGATCTTCAGACATGGCTCTGCAACACCTGGTGTATACGCTACGGCAAGTTCTTCCGGAGTGTTGATCTCTGCACGGCTGATAACTTCAATCTTGCCTCCCCAGGTTTCATGCTGCTTTAATGCGAATTCTTTTTTATCCATGATTCTGCTCCTTTTTCTGTTTGTATTGATATCTGCTTTTCCGGCACAGGGATTCTTTTTCATCAGGCAAGAAAGAATCCTGCCCGGAGGGCTTTATTTTATCATAGGAAAATGCAAAGCACTTTCCTATGATAAAACAAAACAGAATCCCGCGCCAATCCCAGTTAAAGACATTATAACCAGAATCCAACATCCGGTCAATACAGATTCTTCACCTTAAAGTCTCGCTCCGCCTCTCTTCTCTGGTCTTTTTTGGCGATATCTTCACGCTTGTCATAGAGTTTTTTGCCTCGCGCCAGACCGATTTCCACTTTCACGAGGCTGTCCTTAAAATAAACCTTCAGCGGAACAAGCGTCAGTCCTTTTTCTTTCAACTTGGCTTCCATCTTACGGATCTCATATGTGTGAAGAAGAAGCTTTCTCACCCGCAGAGGATCCTTGTTAAAAATATTTCCCTTTTCGTAAGGGCTGATATGCATCCCGTAAATATATACTTCGCCATTTTCCACCCGGACAAAAGATTCCTTTACGCTGCATTTGCCCATACGCAGAGATTTCACCTCTGTTCCTGCAAGAGCAATCCCTGCCTCATAAGTATCTTCGATAAAATAATCATGAAATGCTTTTTTATTATTGGCAATCAGTTTAATGCCTGTCTTTTTTGCCATAGAAACCTCCCTCGCTTCCCTTTATGCATTTTCGTCTGCAATGACAAAATCAATGGTTTTCATCATTGGATCCGCGTCCTCCACGCGCACCCTGATCTTCTGACCCAGACGGTAAAACTTTCCGGTCATATCTCCACGCAGTTCGTAGGTATCCTGGTCAAATGTGTAATAATCATCCCGAAGCGTATTGACATGCACCAGTCCTTCCACCGTATTGGGAAGTTCCACATAAAATCCCCATCCAGTAACTCCGGAAATAATTCCTTCAAACTCTTCTCCCAGATGATACGACATATATTCCGCCTTTTTCAGTTTGTCGGATTCCCGCTCTGCATCATCAGCCCTGCGTTCACAGACACTGGACTGACGGGCAACTTCATCAAGAATTTCCCGGTAATGCTCCGTCTTTCCTTCTCTCTCCAGACGTCCCCTCAGATTGTCCCGAATAATTCTGTGAATCTGAAGATCCGGATACCGACGGATCGGAGAAGTAAAATGACAGTAATATTTTGCTGCAAGTCCAAAATGCCCGCTGCACTCTGTCGTATATTTTGCCTGTTTCATGGTACGCAGGGCAAGCCGGCTGATCAGAGGTTCATTCGGCAGACCTTCAATGCTTTCCAGAATAGTCTGAATCTCCTTTGGAGAAATCTCTTCATGAGCTTTCTGTACCTGAATTCCCTGATTCCGGATCAGAGTCAGCAGGCTTTCCACTTTGTCCGGATCAGGATTTTCATGCGTTCTGTAAACAAACGGATACTCTCCCCGGCAGTACTCTCTGGCAACCGTCTCATTGGCAAGCAGCATAAAATCTTCAATAATTCTGGTGGCCACATTTGCCTCATAAGGCTTTACGTCTATAGCCCGTCCCGCCTCATTTAAAATAATCTTGCTTTCCGGAAAATCAAAATCAATGGATCCTCTGTTGTGCCGGCTGCTGCGCAAAAGCGCCGACAGTTCTTTCATCAGGAAAAACATGGGAACCAAAGCTGCATACCTCTCTTTTGCAGCAGGATCTGTATCTTCCAGAATATTTTTCACATCAGTATAACTCATTCGCTCATCTACACAGATCACGGTTTCTGCAATTTTATGAGATACCACATTCCCCTTCTCATCAATATCCATAAGACAGCTCAGAGTCAGGCGGTCCTGCCCCTGATTCAGAGAACAGATTCCGTTGGACAGCCGCTCAGGAAGCATGGGAATCACACGGTCAGCCAGATATACACTGGTTCCGCGCCTGAGTGCTTCCCTGTCAAGCGCACTGCCTCCCTGTACATAATTGCTCACATCTGCTATATGAACACCAAGATGATAAATCCCATTCTCTTTTGTCAGAGAAATCGCATCATCCAGGTCTTTTGCATCTTCTCCGTCAATGGTAACAATCTGAAGCTGACGCAAATCCAGTCTTCCGTCAAAATCCGCCTCCAGCACATGATCCGGCACACGCATAGCCTGATTCAGCACACGTTCCGGAAATTCTGCAGGGATATTATAGCTCTTGACGATTGCCAGAATATCGGTTCCCGGAGTACGGCAATTCCCCAGATTTTCTTTTACTTTTCCTTCCGGACTTTTATTTTTGGAACCGTAATCCGTAATCGTTACAACGACTTTATCACCGTTTTTGACACCTTTGGAATCTTTTTTCGGAATAAAAACATCTTTGGAAAATTTGGGATTGTCCGAAATCACAAATCCATAATCCCGATTGGACTGATAGGTTCCCACGACCTCCGGCATACCACGCTCCAGCACCTTAACAATCACACCTTCCCGGCGTTTTCCTTCTTTTGCTTCTCCATGGATTTTTACCCTTACACGGTCCTGATGAACGGCTGTTCCTGTATCTTCTTCCGGAACAAAAATGTCTTCCTCTTCGCCTTCTATTTCCACAAATCCGAATCCTTTGGGATGCCCGACAAAAATACCTTCTTTGACAGTCCCCTCCGAATAATCATATTCTCTGTCTGTCCTGTATGCTTTGTCTGACCCGTTCCGTTCTTCTTTCTTCGATGAATAACGATGTTTCCTGTGATCATCGGAACGTCCGGCATGTTTTGTGTTGTTCTCAGAATATCCGGCATGTTTTCCATGTTTTGCGCCGTCTTCAGAATTTCTTGCATGTTTTCCCTTAATGATACTATATCGTCCCTTGGAATCCACCTTCACTTTCTGTTCTTCTGCCAGACATTCCAGAACTTCATATAAATCCTTTTTTTCCAGTTTCTCCAGTCTCAGAAGGGAGGCAATTTCGCGAAGCCTCATCGGTTTATATAAAGGATCTCCCAAAAGTTCCAGAAGAAATTTTTTTCTTTTTTCAAAAGTCTTATCTCTTTTCACTTCGTCTCCTTATGTCTCCTTAATTTCAGGCAACGCAGAAAAATCTAACAATCCCATATGCTATTATTTATTCTCGTTGTGCCTGCATAGTAAAAAACACTCTTGTGTTCATACAAGAGTGTTTCCCTTACCGTTGATAATTATTATCCCGCTGCAGTTCTGATTTCCTCCGATTTCCATACTTCCCATAAATCAGAAATTCAGATTCAACACAGCTGCCAGCACAAAAAACAGCACCGCCATGATAGTAGTAGCCTTCACCAGACCGCCTTCCATGGAACGTCCTTTATTCTTGCCCCAGTAGGAATCAGCAGCACCGGAAATAGCACCAAGCCCCTGATGTTTGCCCTCCTGCATCAGAACAACTGCTGTAAGAGCCACACAATCTATAGCAAAAATAACTGTTAAAATAATTCTCAGAATCTCCACTGACGTTACACCTCCTAATCAACTGGAGATTATTGTAACATAGCAAACGCCGGATTTCAACTGTTTTTCAGCATTTCTGAACTCACTTTTTACATTTAAAAACTTTTGATCCATAAAGAATGTAACGTATGCCCTCCTGAACTTATTTCAGGAGGAGCATTTTAGTTTATCATTTGTCAGTCTTCCTGTTTTTCTTTCCTTGCAATTCGCCATCCTCCCTAATAAAGGGATTCTGATATACCGACAATGCTCCCAGTTTCTCGTGGATCCGAAGCAGCTGATTATACTTTGCATTTCTGTCAGAGCGGCACGGTGCTCCTGTTTTAATCTGTCCGGCACCTACGGCAACTGCAAGATCTGCAATAAATGAATCTTCTGTCTCCCCGGAACGATGAGAAATCACGGTAGAATATCCACCTCTGTGAGCCATTTCCACAGCATCCAATGCTTCACTGAGTGTCCCGATCTGATTTACTTTTATCAAAATGGCATTTCCAACCCCAAGAGTGATTCCGCATCTCAACCGCTTGATATTGGTTACAAAAAGATCATCTCCAACAAGCTGGACTCTCCCGCCAAGACGTTCCGTAAGAAGCTTCCAGCCTTCCCAGTCATCTTCCTGAAGTCCATCTTCAATCGAAACAATTGGAAATTCATCGATCAATTTTTCGTAATATTCCACCATTTCACGGGAATCCCGCAGAATTTCCCTGCCTTTCATTTCACTCTCCCCGGGAAAATAATAAACATCCCTGTCTTCCTCATAAAGCTCACTCGCTGCTGCATCAATCGCAATTCCCACATCTCTGCCAGGTTCATATCCTGCGCGATTTACAGCCTCCATCATAAGATTCAAAACATCACGGGCTTCGGCCAGATCCGGAGCGAAGCCGCCTTCGTCACCCACACTGGTGGAAAGTTTCTTTTCTTTCAAAATAATTTTCAGAAACTGATAAATCTCTGCACACATACGGATTCCTTCCGGAAAAGTTGCAGCACCAACAGGCATAATCATAAATTCCTGTAAATCCACGGTGTTATCCGCATGTTTTCCCCCATTCAGGATATTCATCATCGGAACCGGCATTCGGCATGTATGACAGCCTCCAAGATACTGGTAAAGAGGAATTCGAAGCGCCATAGCAGCTGCCCTTGCCACAGCCATGGAAACTCCAAGGGTCGCATTTGCTCCCACACTGCTCTTATTCTCTGTTCCGTCAGCCTCGATCAGTAACATATCAATATTCATCTGATTTAAAGCATTCTCTCCCAGGATTGCTTCTGCAAGTTTTGTATTTACATTATATACTGCTTTTTCCACACTTAATCCCACATAGTTTCCTTTATCACCGTCCCGAAGTTCTACTGCTTCAAACTTTCCCGTAGATGCACCGGAGGGAACTATTGCTCTTGCTGTATATCCATCGATTCCTACCACGCCTTCCCCAACAGTCACTTCTACTTCCACTGTGGGATTGCCTCTGGAATCCAATACTTGTCTTGCGTGCACTTTTCGAACAGGCAGATAACGAAGCATATTCTAACCTCCTAATACTTGATAAAAATTCTGAAATTCGAGTCCATTTATTTTTGAACCCTGATATTACATTTCCCCTAAATTATTTTCTTTATTCCTTTTTTATCTTATTTCTATTTTGTTTTATTTCTATTTTATCTTATTTTCTATTTTACAAATTCTTCATTATTTTCAGACAATTAATATTATTCATTTTATTTTCACTGTTTATATGTGATTAATTTTTATTTTTTTAAATTTTATAGTTGACAAACGATATATTATCTGTTATCATATATTCATAAAACAAAAGGAACTAAAAATTAATAAAAAGGAGCGTGGAGCCACCGAAAACATAAGTAAACATTCATAATTTTAAGAAAGGAAGGTACAGACCACCAGAAGCATAAAGATTTAATTTATAAACTATAACAGGAGGTACGGACCACCAAGAACGTAAATCATTTGTTTTCCTGAATTGTTTTATAAAATTCCAAAATAAACATAAAGAGGTACGGTCCAATGAAATCTTAATTTTTCATTCAAACAAAATCAAAAAAGGAAGGTACACTCCAATGAAATCTTAACTTTTCACCCATAACAAAATAAAAAAGGAAGGTATGGACCAATGAAGTCTTAAGTAATCCATCATAATTTGACGAAAGGAAGGTAAAATCCATTGGACAATGAACATTAAAAAGAGCCATCAGAAAATCAGATCTGTTGGCTCTTATTTTTTGTATTTCATATTTTCTATTTTTCTTCCATAAAATTAAATAAAATCTTATTTGGAGTCTATATGAACTTTCAAAAAAGATACATATCCTTTCTCAAAACCCCCGCAATCCTTGTAAGTGCTTTTCTTCTCGGCTCCATTATTGGCAAACTTTCTTTTCACATGAATAATGCAGACACAGTTTTGGAAACGTCTGCTGAATCTTCCGGCTGGGGACTTAGTTTTCAGGAAAAAGGGAAACGTCCATCCGGCAACGCTTCAATAGAAGACTTGAAAAAATACAACGCTTACTATGCAGCAGATACGGAAGAAAAAGTAATTTACCTCACATTTGACTGTGGATATGAAAACGGATACACTCCGGCAATTCTGGATGCATTAAAAAAGCATCAGGTTTCTGCAACATTTTTTGTTGTGGGGAATTTCGTCACTGACCAGCCGGAACTGATCAAACGCATGACGGAAGAAGGTCACACCGTAGGAAATCATACTTTTTCTCATCCTGATATGTCCCGAATTTCTTCGAAAGAAGCCTTTTCCAAAGAACTTCAACAGGTGGAAGAAGCTTATCAGTCCATTACAGGAAAACCCATGACCAGGTTTTATCGTCCTCCTCAAGGAATTTACAATACTTCAAATCTTCAGATGGCTCAGGAAATGGGATATTACACTTTTTTCTGGAGTCTTGCTTATGTTGACTGGTATCAGGATCAACAACCTACACATGAAGAAGCATTTGAAAAGCTTATCGGACGTATTCACCCCGGCGCCATTGTCCTTCTTCACAACACATCCCAAACCAATGCAGAAATATTAGATGATCTTTTGACAAAATGGGAGGAAATGGGATATTCTTTCAGTACTTTAACAGAATTAGTTCATTTTTCATAAGCCGTTTCTGATCTTATTTTCTGAATAGCCCCATTTTCATTATTACCAAAATTACCGCAGCCCTCTGTATACTTTCGTACTACTCAGAGCTGCGGCAGTTTTACATTACAAATTTCAAATACACCTTTCTGTTATTATCATCAAAAAAACCTTTTCTTTACATTCTTCAATAATGCTTTTAATTTCAAATAATACTTATTTCTTTTTATAATGCCAAAAAAAGTCTGATTTTCTGCTTTTTTGGATATCTCCTGTGCTTTTGTTCCAACCTCGTAATCACAGTATTTTTTTATAACAAAATCAAATCCAAACTGCTGATAATCTTCCCAAAATTCTTCATAATTATCCGGCCGTTTTGTCGGACGTTTCATATTTGTATGTCTAAAAGGATATCCCGTACAATCAATTATTTCCATATCTTTCTCTGCTTTTTCCCATATATCATATCCTTTTTGAGTATTCACCATCACCAGAGATACACCTTTATTATCTGCGTTAAAGCCTGGAACAGCATCTTCATGGCCCCAAAAATCTGCTATGGTAATATCACCCGGACGATTTTTATTGGCATAAATGCATCGAAAACAGGATGGTCTTGTCGCCACATCCAAATAAAAAAGTTTTGAATAAAGCCTGGACGAAATCCGTTTCTCATTTACCCAGACAGTTTCACGATGCGCTTTCCACCCATAATGAACCTTATCCCGAAAATCAACAGACGTGATAATTCCACCGTTCTCCTGTTCCCTCATTTTCAAAAAATCTTCCCATATTTTGGGCGATGGAACACCATGGCAAACAATATCCACAGTCAGCAGCTGATCATATTCTTTTCCAAGATATGTATGCAATGCTCCTACCTGACATCCCGTACCTGAAAATAAAACACTTTTCCCAGCTGCCAGATCTTTCTTTATTTGACAAAAAACATCTCCCAAATCACTTTGTACATACTTCGAGCCCCGAAACTCATTTCTCTGTTCCTGCGTTTCTGCTCTCTTATGTATCACTCTGAATAATCTATCTTCCGAATCATAGCCAGCACCATAAACCACACCACCAGACATTAAAATCTGATCTGACACAGCTGTAAAGGCACCACCGGAACGGCTCTTCATCATAGTACCCATCTCTTTATGTCTTGCAGCATAACTACGGGCAGGCTCAAATTCCTTTCGCTTTTTATACCCATTCTGAAAAGAACATTTTTTGAGACACAATCCACAATCAATACATTTCTGACTGTCTATCATTGGATAGAGAAAACCACACTCATCCATTTGCATCGTAATCGCAGATTGGGGACAGATCTGTTCACACACTCTGCATCCACAACAATGTTCCTTATCCTTGAACAATTCCATTTCTCTTCTCCTCTCAATTATGTTCTCTCTGCAGCACTAAATATTTTTATTTAAATCTTTCTTTATCTGAGTTGTAGAAATCTCAGGAGTCCTGGAAAGATAAACAACTTCACACCCCTCGTCTTTCAAAAAATCAAACTTTCCAGCCCAATCATCACCAATTACAAACGTATCCACATGATATTCATGCACATCTGTCCGTTTTTGTTCCCAGTTCTCTTCCGGAATTACCAAATCCACATATCGGATAGCCTCCAAAAGCTGTTTCCGTTCTTCATAAGAAAAATAACACTTCTTCTGTTTTTCATTCCAGTTAAATTCATCTGTAGACAAGGCTACAATGAGATAATCTCCCTGCTGTTTGGCACGGCGCAATAAATTTATATGTCCATAATGCAATAAATCAAAAGTACCATATGTGATAACACGTTTCATTATTATTCCCTCCTAAATTCCTTTAATACCACCTTTTTTTGTCCTGTTAAACGTTAATAACAAGTCATCTACCGGTTTCTCATCAATATTATTCAAAATTCTCATTCTAATTCCAGGCATTGGCATCATATGCTTACTATTATTCTCATAAGCTTCCTCATAAGTATTTTCTCGAAGTACCAATTCAGTTTTCCATGTTTCAAAAAACTTTTCTCCCTTTGCAGTGTTTATTTTTATTACCGATACACCTCTATTATTTCCAAAGTTCATATTTTGAGTATCAGTTCCCAGATAGTTTCCTACTGTTATATCTGCTACACCACATTCTTTTCCAACAAACTCACAATTATAACACATTGGTCTCTGGATATATCCCTTTTTTACAGCATAACTAAAGTTGTTTTTTTCAGCACGTTCCACATCAATGCTACCAGATTCATATTCCGTTACAACAAATGGATGGTCAGCACCTTTAAATTTATTATGAAATTCAAATTTGATGATTTTAGATTTATAACTGTTTTGCAAAAAATCACAATACTTTCGGAATACTTTCGGAGAACCTCCCCCATTACAAATATTATCTACTGTAATGAGGTTTTCGTACTCTTTTCCAAGAAATCTCTTTAATCCAGCAATTTGACAGGGAGTTCCGGTAAATAAAACTTTTTTACCATCCTGAAGCAATTTTCTGGCTTTTTTCTTGATATCATTACAATCTGCAAAGACATACTTAGCTCCTCTGAACTTCGCACATTCTTCATCGTTTATTCCAAGATCATAAACGACGTTCATTGAATCATCATAACCTACTCCCACCACAACGCCGTTGTCTCTCAGAATACTGTGATACATAGCAGTAAAAACACCACCACTAGTACTTACATTCTGTACATTCTCGTCTTTATTATAGGATGTATAAACAACCGGGTATCCTGGTTTTGATAAATTAAAAACGTCATTATTATGATAAATACAAACTTCTCGGCATTTTCCACAATGAATACAGCAATTTTCCCTAACTACAGGATATAAAAAACCTTCTGAATCTTCTTTCATATAAATTGCATCGGCAGGACAGATATCCTTACATGCACTGCAGCCATAACACCGAAATTTATCATTACACTCAAAATATATCCTGTCATCTTTTTTCTTTACACACGACAATGCATCTGTTAAAAACTTCCGGGCCTCAAGTCCCATCTTCTCTTTCCTGACATCTACCGCAGCATAATCGATATTCAAAAAATCTATTTTCTTAGGAAAGTTCTTTCGATTATCTATCAAATGTTCTGAAATACCAAGTTCTTCCAGAAGATTTTTCATACGATCCGGATGCAGATAATGAGGAACTGTTATAAAGTTTTTATGAAAAATGATTGCAAACACCGTACAATGAAAAGAATTTGTAACAATATACTCTGCACCAGAAATAATTCCAAGAAACTCCTCTATGCCGCCTGTAAAATGCCCCTTTTCATTCGCAAAAATTTTCTTTTTCCAATTATGCACGACTGGTATTCCCAAACGACGCTGTAATTCTTCAGCCACACCATATAAGGCATCATCATATCTCTTCAAATGTACATTGTGAACATAAATGTATTTTCCCGAGAATCTGGATTTTTTCGCTATTTTTTCAAAATCCTCTTTCTGCAAAAGAAATGTTGGATCAGAAACAACTCTTACTTCCTTTTCCGTATGATTCATAACTTGTTCTTTTGCCTTTTTCTCACGAACAGAAATAGCATCAAAATCTCTTAAATATCTGTCAAAAATCATTTGATATTCTTCTGGAATTTTATCTGTTCCGATACTTGCAGCATACGAAATACGCAGCGCATCCCTATTTGCAAACTGTAAGAAATATGCCGGACTGATGTCTTTCATCATTGTCCCGTTCCAAATCTGATCACTGCCGGCAATCAATGCATCATATTGAAGGTTTGCTGCCATAAGTTCATCATAAGAAAGAAACTCTCTTGTAACAGGTAGCTCTTTATTTATAAATCGTTCAAATTTTGTATACTTTTCTCTTTTTCCTGGATTTTTCCAACAGTGATACACACATCGTAACTGATACAAAGAATGATTCACAAATTTATTCACAATATCTATGTTACATACATGCTTATTACTTTTATATGTTAAACGATATAAATTATCAATCACCGGCAAACGGAGATTAATAATCTCTGCTTCGTGCCCCTGCTGCCGCAGATATTTCTGCAAAGACCATGCCTGAAGAACTGCACCATAATTATGAGCACTGTGAAAGGTTATAATTCCAATTTTCATGTCAAGATTCTCCTTCAAACATTTCCTCAAACTGCTGAACTGCATTCCTGTTGTATTTTTCATAATCAACATGCATTGGCTTTACTTCTCCTCTGTCAAACGCCTTCATTCCCTGATAAATCCCCTCAATATCCGGCGTTACTAAATATCCTCCATGCTCTTTCATAAAACCACTTGGACCCACGATATCTGTAGAGATAACCGGAATTCCCAAAGTATCTGCTTCCAGTAAAACAAGTCCAAGTCCCTCATAAAGTGAAGAGAGAATAAATAAATCACATTGTTTCAAAATTGGCATGGGATTCTCAAGAGATTTGATAATAATAATCTGATTTCGTGACGAAAGCATTTCAGCCTCAGCAACTGTCTTTTCATAAAGTTTCCCATATCCACCAATAATAATAAGATAACTATCAGGATTATCATTGTAATATTTATCAAATGCTTCCATTAACATACGATGTCCTTTTTCCTCTGAAAAACGGCCAATCGTAATAAATTTTCTAGACTTACTATCAAGAATTACTTTTAAAGTATTAACCCCCACATTACTCTCTGTCTCTTCTTGAAAACAAATATCCTGCAGTGCTCTTGTTTTTACAAGCTGATAATCATGACAATTGTTTACAATATCAATATTTTTTTCATTCTTTCCTAATTCCAATGTAGATGCTACAATATCCTGTGTAACAGGAACCACTTTATCATAGTCATGATAAGCTCTCCTTAAGCTTAACTCATGCTGATTACCTTTAGATTTAATTTCTCGAACCATATCATTATGAACAAAAATGATCTTTTTACAGAATGCCTGTCCAAACATATTTATAATATCTTTTTCATATCCGGCGTAATGTATTACATGACTAAATGAACAATGTCCAAAATTACTCTGATAATACCGTTTATAATACCGATCCAATTTATTTTTAATCCATGAATTTGAATAATTTTTTGAATAATACAATACTGAAGCAATCATTTCTCCCACGGTTTTCTGCTGATTTGAAGAAATCGGAATGAACCCCAGAGTCTTTGGAATACGACCAACTCGTTCCGGAAATTTACGCAAAGATGCCGATTGAAACGTTACATAATAATTCCTTTTTTCAAGATCAATGTTAGCAAGAAGATTTAATAATGCAGTAGTAAGCCCATTTTTTGCAAGATTTCCACTATAAATCAGGACATTATCTCTTCCATTATCTGATACTTGTATTTCTTCGTAAATCTTCTCACCCATTATGATATGCCGACATAATTTCTCAGCAGTACCTTTCTCATCAAAGGTACAATACTTTGCAAGAAACTCTCTGTCATCATATTCTTTCGGACTTCTCATTTCACGCAAAAGATCCTCGACTCTGCGTACCTGAGGAAACGGAAAAGTATCCATAGATACATAAACCCCACGCTCATCCATATACACTTCCCGATCATAAACAAATAAAATAATCTTATTACCGGAATTTGCATAATCGAACATTACACTAGAGTAATCTGTAACCATGCAGTCACATATATTTAAAATGTCATATGGCTCATATCCTTTTGGAAACGGCTTTATATGTTTATAAATTGAATAATCAATTGTATTATTAATAAAAGGATGAAGCCTTACAAAAAAAATCTCATCATCACTCAGCATCTTGTCAAGAAGAACAAAAAAGTATTCAACTTGATTTGTATTCTTCTCTGAATCAATTTGTTTTAATACGCCACGCCAAGTTGGCATATAACTATAAAGCCGCTTATCCTGTAATCCTAGTTTTTTTCGTATATCTTTGCTTCTGTTTTTATCAAAAAAAACAGAATTTCTGGGATATCCGGAACACAAAATCTTTCCCTGATATAAATTATTCAGAAAGTATGCGGAAGTCATAATATCTTTCATATAATTGCTTGGATAAAGAAGATAATCAGCAATCAAATGGCTTTTTTGAACATTTCCCATATCAAAAGCCCTGTTGCCTACATCTCGTCCCATCATCTTTAATGGAGTTCCATGCCAGGTATTTGTAATTATCTGTCCTTCTTTTTTAGTATACCACAGCGCAAATGAAGTATCTGTAAATAAGTACTTAGCCATTGCTATCACTTGCGAATATCTCAAACCACCTTCTTTAATAATCTTGACACCATGAATCTCATATTGCTGCAACATATCTTTAATCTCTGTTTTTTTATCCTTATTGCAAGATATAAAAATACAAAAACTACGATAAGACGGATTATGTGATAATTCTTCAGCAATGCGTAAAAGATTGCTGCCAAGATCTTTTCCGTTTTTTGAGTCGATAAGTATCCACTTCTCTTTTAAATATGGTTTATTAAAAAATATAATATACCATGTCATCATAAATAGTGATTGCATTTTTCTAATGTATTTTTTAATTTTTTTCATCCCAGTTCTTTCACCTCGTAAAATAGCATTATCATATTTCATTTCCTTTTCATAACATTTATTAATGTTTAATTATATCATAATTCCCCTTCAAAATAAACCATTTCAAATCCCATTCCTTACGCAAATTAATATATACTTGGCAACATAAAAATTGGCAATTCCCAAAATCACTTTTAATTCATTTTTTCCAAAAAAAAAGTCTCAGAAATCTAAATTTCCAAGACTAAACAGGGGATGAGAGAATCGAACTCCCACCAAAGGTTTTGGAGACCCCTATCATACCATTTGACCAATCCCCTTTATGATATAAAGAAATATAAAGAAATATGAAGAAATAAAAACAATTATTTCCAATCACATTTTAGAAGATTCGCACCTTCAAAACTACATACATGTCTGACATTTCCCTGAAAATCTCTTAACCTTGCTTTTGGACAAGCCCTCGACCGATTAGTAGCAGTCAGCTCCATACGTTACCGTACTTCCA